>NZ_JBEPSI010000004.1:0-419717 GCF_040548745.1 Arthrobacter sp. 2762 | reverse complement strand
GACACCCGCCAAGCCGCCCGCCGCTACTTCAAAAACGACACCCACTCCATCGTCGCCAAAACCCTCCAACTCCTCGCCGCCAAGGGAGAAGTCGAAGAAGGTGCACTGGAAAAGGCCATCGATAAGTACCGGCTACTGGATGTGAACGCCGGCACCACCGGCGGAGCAGGCGGCGACGCCTGACAAGCCAGGAACCGAAGGACAACCCGGGCAACAGTCCAGGTTGTACCAACTCAAGCAGTAACCGCGACGGCGGCTTCCATCGGAAGGTGGGGGCCGCCGTCGGGCATTTAACAAAGGCTTTTCACCGCTCAACATGACGTGACCAGCGACAACATAAGTTGTAGCCTTCGCACAAATGGAGCTTGCCTGAGATGCACCGTATGCTCGTTCCATGGCAGAGCCCAGCAAAATCACTACAAAGCGCAAAGCAGCAACCCAGGCATTGTCGCCGGAAAAGGCGGAGACCCTGCGGCAGCTCCGTGCAAATGTGGGGCAATTGTCCACCAGCACCATGCGGCAGCTTGAGAAATCGCTGCCTTGGTACGGCCGGCTGAGCTCTGATGAACGCTCCGCTTTGGGGCTCGTGGCCCAAAATGGCATTGCCGCGTTCGTGACCTGGTATGAGCGCCCCAGTTCGCCGTCGTGGATCCTGACCGACGTCTTTGGTAATGCGCCCACTGAACTGACCCGCTCCATCAGCCTGCAGAAGGCCTTGCAGTTGATCCGGATTGTGGTGGAGGTCGTCGAAGACCAGGTTCCTGTGATCGCCCCTGAATCGGACCAGCCTTCGCTGCGCGAGGCGGTGCTTCGCTACTCCCGCGAAGTGGCTTTCGCGGCCGCGGACGTCTATGCCCGCGCAGCGGAATCACGGGGATCCTGGGACACCCGGCTTGAGGCGTTGATTGTGGACGCAATCCTGCGGGGCGAAAACACGGACGCCCTTCGCTCAAGGATCGCCGCCCTGGGCTGGAAAGCGCAGGAGCGCTTCACCGTCATGGTGGGCAACTCGCCATCGGAGCCCAGTGCCAGCTACGTCAGCGACTTACGGCGAACTGCCGGCCGTTTCGCGGAAGACGCGCTTGTAGGAATCCAGGGTGACCGCCTCATCCTCATCCTCGGCGGGGTCCAGGACCGCGATACGGCGTACATAAAACTCAGTGAATTGTTTGCGCCGGGCCCCGTTGTCTACGGCCCGGAGGCCGGCTCGTTGCTGGAAGCCAGCACTTCGGCCCAAGCCGCCTTCGCTGGCCTTACCGCCGCCCGCGCCTGGCCCTCGGCGCCGCGACCTGTTGCAGCGGACGATCTGCTCCCGGAACGCGTTGTTTCCGGGGATGATGCGGCCCGGCGTTCACTCATCAAGAATATTTACCGCCCCCTCCTGGCGGCCTCAAACGGCTTGGTGGAAACCTTGGGAACCTACCTCGAGTTGGGACATTCATTGGAGGCCACAGCGCGTGAATTGTTCGTCCATGCCAACACTGTGCGCTACCGTTTGAAGCGTGTCTGCGATGTGACAGGCTGGGATCCGCTCCTCCCACGGGAAGCTTTCGTACTTCAAACTGCCTTGGTGGTGGGCCGGCTTTCGGCCCAGCCCAAAGCCGCCCCCGAGCGTCACGCATCGCGTTCACAGAACTGAACCGTTGTAGACTTCCTACAAACTGACCCAGTGAGCTTGGTGTACGAAAACACCAGTGGATCACGTGGCAATTTGGAAAGCTGGATACGTGCTTGCAATCGTCTGCCCTGGACAGGGCTCCCAGACCCCTGGATTTTTGGCCCCTTGGCTGGAACTCCCCTCCGTCGAAGGCCAATTGGCCACCCTGAGCGAGATCGCAGGCATCGACCTCAAGGCCCACGGAACCACGTCTGATGAAGAAACCATCAAAGACACCGCAGTGGCCCAACCCCTGATCGTGGCCGCGGGCTTGGTGGCAGCCAAGTCTTTGTTCGACGTCGAACTCAACACACTTCCGGTTGTCCTCGCAGGGCACTCCGTCGGTGAAATCACGGCTTCAGCCCTTGCCGGCGTCCTCACTGAGCAGGAAGCCATGACCTTCGTCCGCGAGCGGGCCAACAGTATGGCTGCCGCAGCGGCGGTAACCCCCACAGGCATGAGTGCCGTCGTCGGTGGCGACCCCGCGGAGGTCCTGGCCGCCATCGAGGCATCGGGCGCCACTCCCGCCAATGTGAACGGAGCCGGCCAGACAGTGGCCGCAGGAACGTTCGAGCAGCTTAAGGCCTTGGCGGACAACCCGCCGGCCAAGGCACGCGTCATTCCCCTGAAGGTTGCCGGCGCCTTCCACACCTCGCACATGGCTCCCGCCGTCAGCGCACTGGAAGCCCTGAAGCCTTCGTTGTCGCCGCAGGACCCGACTGTCCCCCTGCTGTCCAACTATGACGGCAAGGAAGTTACGGCAGGTTCTGCCGCCGTCGACAGCATGATTGCGCAGGTCTCCAGGCCCGTCCGGTGGGACCGGTGCATGGAGAACCTCTCGGCCCGCGGAGTTACCGGTGTGATCGAACTGGCTCCCGCCGGCACGCTCGCTGGTTTGGCCAAGCGTGGAATGCCAGGGGTCAAGACAGTTGCTGTCAAAACCCCGGATGATTTGTCCGCGGCCCTGGCACTTTTCGCCGAATTGGAGGGACAAGCGTGAGCACCCCCGTACTCAACAAAGCGACGGTCAACGAGAATGCCCGCATCCTGGGCATCGGCGCCTACCGTCCCGATGTCATCGTCACCAACGACGACGTCTGCCAGTGGATCGATTCCTCGGATGAATGGATCCGGCAGCGCACCGGCATCATCACCCGCCACCGCGCGGCCGCTGACGTCAGCGTCATCGACATGGCCGAAGGTGCCGCCCGAGAAGCCATCCAGCAGGCCGGGATCGAACCATCCCAGCTGGGTGCGGTCATCGTGTCCACCGTGACCCACCCCTACGCAACGCCATCGGCAGCCGCTGCCCTTACGGAGCGTTTGGGCGCGACGCCGGCACCCGCGTTCGACATCTCCGCCGCCTGTGCGGGGTACTGCTACGGCGTGGCCCAGGCAGATGCGCTGGTACGCTCCGGTTCTGCCGAATATGTTCTGGTGGTTGGTGCCGAGAAACTCTCCGATGTCATCGACAACCACGAACGCACCATCTCGTTCCTGCTCGGCGACGGCGCTGGGGCAGTAGTGGTGGGACCTTCTGACACTCCCGGCATCGGACCTTCAGTGTGGGGCTCGGATGGCAGCAAGTGGGACGCGATCGGAATGACCCACTCTTTGGAAGACGTCAAAAAGCTGGGTGAATCGGCTCGCCACTCCGACGAAACAGATGACCTCGCAATCATCTCTGCAACACAGGATGTTTGGCCTACGCTGCGTCAGGACGGCCAGACTGTTTTCCGTTGGGCCGTGTGGGAAATGGCGAAGGTGGCCCAGCAAGCTCTCGACGCTGCCGGCATCGAAGCCAGCGACCTCGCCGCTTTTGTTCCCCACCAGGCGAACATGCGCATCATCGATGAGATGGTGAAGAAGCTGAAGCTTCCCGAGACAGTCCTGATTGGCCGCGACATCGCCCAAGCCGGCAATACGTCAGCTGCTTCCATCCCCCTGGCCACGCACCGTCTGCTTCAGGAGAACCCTGAACTCAGCGGTGGGCTGGCATTGCAGATCGGTTTCGGCGCCGGATTGGTGTTTGGCGCCCAGGTTATCGTTCTGCCATAGACCTGGACTGGCCCCGTGGCCTCCAGCCAACTGAATATGACTTACAAACCCAAACCGTAACCGCGGTTTGCCCCCTTTCCGGCATAGCCGGCACAACAAGAAAAGGAGCCAACAATGGCTAGCAACGAAGAAATCCTGGCCGGCCTGGCTGAAATCGTCAACGAAGAAACGGGCCTGGCTACCGAAGCCGTCGAGCTGGACAAGTCCTTCACCGAGGACCTGGACATCGACTCCATCTCCATGATGACCATCGTCGTGAACGCCGAAGAGAAGTTCGGCGTACGCATCCCGGACGAAGAGGTCAAGAACCTTAAGACCGTCGGCGACGCCGTCAGCTTCATCGCAAACGCCCAGGCCTAAGCCTGGTACCAGCTGTGCCGGGCCAGGATGCTTGATCCTGTGCCCGGCACAGCCGCAGTAACGCCCAAAGTTTTTCCTGCCGCCCCTGCAAAAACTGCAGATGGCCGGCTGATCCGACAGAGAGTGATCGCATGGCACGCAAAGTAGTCATAACCGGTCTGGGGGCCACCACTCCCATCGGCGGCGACGTCCCCACAATGTGGCAGAACGCGCTGAAAGGGGTCTCAGGTGCCCGCACGCTCGAAGACGAGTGGGTGGCCAAGTACGACCTCCCCGTCCACTTTGCTGCCCGGTGCTCGACGCCGGCCCTGGAAGTCCTGAGCCGGGTGGAAGCCAAGCGTATGGACCCGTCCACGCAGTTTGGTGTCATCGCCGCCCGGGAGGCCTGGGCTGACTCGGGCATCGAGGACATCGACCACGACCGCTTGGCGGTGGCGTTTGCCACGGGCATCGGCGGCGTATGGACGCTCCTTGATGCATGGGACACGCTCAGGGACAAGGGTCCCAGGAGGGTCCTGCCTATGACCGTTCCCATGCTTATGCCCAATGGCGTAGCCGCTGCCGTCAGCCTTGACCTCGGCGCCCGGGCCGGAGCCCATACTCCAGTTTCAGCCTGCGCGTCCGGTACTGAAGCCCTGCACCTCGGCTTGGACCTGATCCGTTCCGGCAAGGCCGATGTCGTCATGTGCGGTGGAGCCGAAGCCGCCATTCACCCGATGCCCTTGGCGGCTTTCTCGTCAATGCAGGCGCTCTCGCGCCGCAATGACGACCCCCAGGGCGCTTCCCGCCCGTACGACATCGACCGCGACGGCTTTGTCATGGGTGAGGGTGCCGGCGCCCTGGTACTTGAAGCAGAAGAGCACGCGATCGCCCGCGGCGCCCGCATCTATGCTGAGCTTGCCGGAACTTCTGTAACGGCTGACGCCTACCACATCACAGCCCCGGATCCCGAAGGTCTCGGCGCCACCCGGGCACTCAAGGCCGCAATGTTTGACGGCAGGATCCAAGCGGAGGACGTAGTCCACGTCAATGCCCACGCCACCTCCACTCCAGTAGGTGACAGGCCCGAGTACACGGCCCTGCGTGCCGCCCTGGGGGCTCACGTGGACAGCGTGGCGGTATCTGCCACCAAGTCCCAGATGGGCCACCTCCTGGGTGCGTCCGGGGCTGTAGAGGCTGTCCTCACCGTTCTGGCTGTCTATGAGCGCAAGGCACCTGTCACCATTAACCTCGAGAACCAGGATCCCGAGATCCCCCTCGACGTCGTAACCTCCGCCCGTGACCTGCCTTCGGGCGACATCGTCGCACTGAGCAACTCCTTCGGCTTTGGCGGACACAACGCTGTCATCGCCGTCCGCAACGTCTAAGACCTGCGTTCGCCGGATGCCGTGAGGTGAAGAGAAGCGAAGGGCCCACCATCAGGTGGGCCCTTCGCTGTTGCTATGGGAATGTTTTGGCGGTCAGGAGTTGCTGCTACCCGACTTGATGCAGCCAGCGGACCGGGGCGCCCTCAGCTGCGTGGCGGAAGGGCTCCAGTTCCTCGTCCCAGGCTTCGCCCAGGGCCAACGACAGCTCATGGTAAACGGCCGATGGATCTCCGGCTCCTGACTCATAGGCATAGCGGATGCGGTCCTCACTGACCATGATGTTGCCGTGCACATCCGTGACAGCATGGAAGATTCCCAATTCCGGAGTGTGCGACCACCGTGCGCCATCCACGCCTTGGCTCGGTTCTTCAGTAACCTCGTACCGCAAATGTGCCCAACCCCGAAGAGCAGACGCCAACTGGGCGCCGGTGCCGGGCGTACCTGTCCAGGACAGTTCGGCACGGAACATTCCGGGCGCAGCTGGCTGAGGGGTCCACTCAAGATCGGTCCGCTTGTCCACGACCGATCCGATGGCCCATTCAACGTGCGGGCACAATGCCGTAGGGGCCGAGTGCACGAAAAGGACACCGCGGGTTGTTGCAACAGACATTCCATCCTCCATAGCTGTAGGTACGTCTTCCCCAACGACCTCTGCGACGGATGTTTACTGTTGCTGCCCGGCCCTGTCATTCTTACGGACCCTGCAGGCTATTCAATTAGCTAAGACTCTTTGATTGTGACACGAAACGAACCCTCAACCCTAAATTGAAGGTTCGGCCGTGGTGCTTTCATTTTGCCGTACCCTTCCCATTTCCGCCAGTGCAACTCTTTGGCCGTCATTTTCAGGCCCGGGGATGTGCCTGCCGGTAGCTCTTCCGAAGCCTGTCCACGGAAACGTGGGTGTAGATCTGGGTAGTGGCAAGGCTGCTGTGACCAAGAATTTCCTGCACTGCCCGAAGATCAGCTCCACCATCCAGCAAATGGGTTGCGGCGCTGTGCCTCAAGGCGTGGGGCCCCGTTGCAGCGGTATCGCCCAGTTCCTGCAGCAGGATTGCTACAACGGCACGGACCTGGCGTGGGTCGACGCGCTTTCCCCTCACGCCCAGGAACAGAGCCGGACCGCTCGTGGCAGTTACCAGCGCCGGGCGTCCCCGGCGAAGCCAATCGTCGATGGCAAGGGCAGCTGGAACTCCGAAAGGAACGGTACGCTCCTTGTTTCCCTTGCCAATGACACGGAGGGTCCTTCTATCCGGATCCATGTCATCGATGTCCAGCCCGGCCAGCTCCCCAACGCGCACGCCGGTTGCGTACAGCAACTCCACCATTGCACGATCCCGGAGTGCCAGAGGACCTCCATCTGCCGCAGCAGCGTCAAGGCTATCCACGACCCTGAGAATTTGCTGCTGCTGGAGGACTCCAGGCAACGATTTCCCGCGTTTAGGAGCTTGCAGGCGAATGGCCGGATCCGTGGCGATGAGTTCCTCCCTCAGAGCCCACTTGGTAAACGACCTGGCCGTGGCGGCACGGCGGGCAAGAGTTGACCGGGCCATCCCGGCTTCACTTTGTGCACCCAGCCATCGGCGGAGTGAACCCAACTCCAATTGATCGAGATCGCGTATTCCCTCCTGGACCGCGAATCCGAGAAGGCTGTGCACATCTGCAAGATATGCGCGGACAGTATGTGCCGACCTCGCGCGTTCACCGTGGAGGTAGCGTTCGAAACCCTCAACTGCGCTCTTTAGCGATGCTGGCAATGACTCTGCGTCCACCCTTCCAACTTTGCCAGCAACATGGGCCGTCGCTGCGTATCAACATGCTTCGCTGCTCGTCCGCCCTACGCATTCTTCGTGCGCTTCCAGGCTCCCCGTTCAGAGGATGCGAGACCCAGCAGTCCCAATCGACCCAAGCCCGCACGCACAGAGTCCGGGCTGAGGCCTGCAACGACCGTGAGTTTCTCCACGGAACTTGCCGATCGAAGCGGCAAGGCGTCCAGGAGAATCAGGTCTTCCAAGGACAAGCCATCATGCGGTGCGGCCGGCGAATCCTTCTCGGAGACCATCACCTCGCCGTTCCGGCCGGCCAGTTCAGCAATTTCTCCGACGTCCGTCACACAGATCGCCCCGCCATCCCGGAGCAGCCTATGGCAACCAGCCGAATTCGCACTGTGAATGGATCCGGGGACAGTTGCCACTACCCTCCCTATGCTCTCGGCGTGGTGGGCTGTGTTCAGTGCGCCTGAGCGCCATCGTGCTTCCACCACCACCGTGACAGCCGCCAGCGCAGCGATGAGGCGGTTTCGCTGCCAGAAACTACAATTAGATGCATGACCCGTTTACACACTACAGCGGCGATTTACGCCCGCCAGTCCGAGGACGTGGCGGAAGGTATCGCCAATCAAAAGAAGCGGTGCACGTCCCTCATCGAGGCCCGTGGCTGGAGCGTCGGAAAGATCTACGAAGACAACGATACGAGCGCGGCCAAAGAGCGAGGCCCTGGCACGGCATGGCATCAAATGCTTTCGGAACTGCAACCGGGCGACGTGGTGGTTTCCGTCGACATCGACCGGCTCCTGCGGTCGCCGCGCGACATGATCGCGATCGCTGACTCCGGCGCCCGCGTGCTTACCGTCGACGGCGAAATCGACCTCACGACGGCCGACGGCGAGTTTCGCGCAACCATGCTCGCCGGAATCGCCCGCTTCGAGGTCCGCCGCAAGAGCGAGCGTCAGAAGCGTGCAAACGAGTCTCGCGCTGCCAGCGGTCGTCCCATTCCGGGACGTCGGCGCTACGGCTACGAAAGCGACGGGATCACGCCCAGGGAATCGGAAGCGGTGATCGTCCGCCGTCTTTTCACACACGTAGCGGAAGGGGGGTCTATCCGATCCGCCGTCAAATGGCTGGAGGCCGAGGGCATTAGTCCGTCCCCTGGCAAGGAATGGAGCGCTCGACGCATCACCGACATTCTAAAGAATCCTCACTACACCGGCCGCGTCCGCCATCTAGGCTCTGTGATTGACTCCGACACTGTTATTCCAATCGTTGAGGCCGAATTGGCAGCCGAAGTTGTCGCGATCCTCAGCGATCCTGCAAGGAAGACGAGTCCCGGCCCCAAACCGCGACACCTCCTGTCCGGGCTGATGCACTGCGGCGAGTGTGGAATGCCAATGACCTACATGCGCTCCTACCTTTGCAAGGCAGATCTTTCTCACGTCTCCATCCTAAAAAAGATCGTGGAACCCGTCGTTCTGGACGAAATCGCCAAAGCCTTCATCACTGGCGGTTCTGGCCTCTTTCCCGCGTCACCGAATGGATCGAATATTCCCGCCCTGATTGCAGCTCATGAGAAGAACGTCGCTCACGTAGCCGCTACTCTTGCGGACCGAGACGAAGGACTCATACCTCAGACCATCGCCCGCGCCCGCCTGATGGAGTTGAAGGCGGCCAGGGAATCAATCGAACAAGAACTAGATAGAGCAAGGTCTGAGAAAGGCGCCGCTTCCGCTTTGCTAGACATAGCTCACGGCCTGTTAGTGAAGTCCGAAGTCAGCATGGCCGAGTTCGCGGACATGAAAAAGACCGTCTTGGCTCGCTTCGACGAGCTCGACCTCGACAAACAGCGCGAGATCGTGAGGGCTCTCCTCTACATTGAGGTTCGCTCCGGAAGGGAGATCTCTCGCGTCTGGATCGAGCACAAGCTCGCCACCCATTTGAACCCTGACTCGCCGGATAGGAGCTATGACGACTAAGGATACAAACCACGCCAGCGACAGGATCTACGGCACTGGTCCCCCGATGGAACTCACGTACAAGCCCGATGCAGCCGACTTTCGGCGCTGGCTTCTGACCGACGCCGAGAGGACCGTGCGCGCGGAGGAGGAGCGTCTCGTGTCAGGCGATGAAGATTCCGACCGCGTGTAAACGCTCTGAAGGCCCTTGCCCGAACCGGGCAGGGGCCTTTTTCGTGCGCCGAGGAGGGCAACTGACGGGCGACATGGCGAAACTATGACGAAATGACGGTTCTTTCGTCATTCTCTATCTCCTCTTAAAGACTCTCTCTCTTAAAGCCCCAATAGGAAATGACGTTTCTTCCGTCATTTCGTCATGGTTCCGTCATTGGCCCTTCTCGGCGACGCCCGCCACCGGCCACCGGCCCTTCCCGGCGAAATTTTCCAGAAAAGTCGCTCGCCGGTGAGCAGAAACGGCGTCCCTGGCTCTCTCTATAGATAGGGACACGACTCCCCTCTTGTGGCTCCTCGGGGATACAGAGCGGCCACCCACGACAGGCGTCGAGCCTCCCCGGCATGTTTCCACCGGGTGAGCGCTCCGCCCGTCGCCATGCTCCTAGCCGGTTCGCCTATATCGACCGGCCTTTTCTAGCCATAAAACCGTGACATTGCCTTTACGACCGACCCGCCGAGAGGAGCGACCCTATGCTCTGCCCAGTCTGCAAGAAACAGCCCCTCACAGGCCGCCGCGAAACATGCTCTGAGCGATGCCGTCAGCGCCGTTCCCGCGCGGTGCGCGCCAGCCGGGTCGCCCGAGCGCGCGAGATCCTTACCCAGCAGAGCGCCGCACTCGCTAACGGCGCCGACCCTATGCTGATCGCCCAGCTTGCCCGCGACGCCCGCCGTCTACTCGGCGAGTGAGCCGCCCACCGAAAAGGCCGGCTCGTCCCCCAGACGATTCGGCATGAAGCCCCACGAGTTAGCCGCGAAGGCAATCGCCCGAGCGGCGCCCACAACCTCGGCGTAATCCCCGCGCCGGTAACCCCCAAGAAAGGAAATACCTTTGACCATCCCCCGCTCCGAACTGTCGGGTTTTATGAACGTCTACGACGGCATCGCCGTCATCAACAACCGACAGCACCCCAACGCCGACCAGCGAGCCCTCATCCCTGGCGCCGACGAGGCATTCGCGGCCTTTGAAGCCCAGAACTCAGCAGCCGCCCCGCTCCACGCCGAACGCAGGGAGCTCGGCCAGGAACTTTCCAAGCTTCGCCAATCCAAGCACCCGGCCTACGAATACGACCAGAATCGCGACGACGAACTCACCCGGCGACGGGCGCAAATCGATCTCGAATTGAGGCGAAACGCCTTGGCCGCCAAGAAGCTCGGCATGGACTACCTCAATCTGGTCTGGAACAATCCCAAGCCCGACGACACCCGCCGCCGCGCCGCGAAGGGCGCACTCGAAGCCCACGAGGCCGCCATCGAAGCTCACGCCGCCCTGGAGACAGCCCTCACGAAGCGTGACAGCCTCTACGGCAGCGCGGGTCATCCCTCGGCGCACGAGTTCCACAAGCACACCCAACGTCACGCACACCGTGACGGCCGCATCAGTCAAGCCCGATACTTCCTGGCGCAGCTAGTATCCGACTTCCCAACGGACTCCGTGCAGGTCGTGGCAGACGGCGGCAAGGTACTCACCGCCGAAGAGATTGAAGCCCAGCGCCTTGAGGATGCGCGTGCCAAGGAGCAGCGTGCCATCGCCGCCACCCGCGAACGAGGACGACGCCAGGAAATCATCGCCCACAACACCGAGAACTAACGGCCATCGCCGTCCCCTCAGCGATCACACCCCACACGAAGACTCTCAAAGGAAACTGACCATGGAACGCTACAACATCACTGACATCGTCAACGCCGCCAAGCGCAAAACGAAGCTCCCCGAGGACTTCAAAGACCTCGATGAAAAAACCAAAGAACTCATCCGCCGCAAAGCCCGGGCCGAGGACGTGACACCCGAAGCACTTTATGAAGTCATCAAGTCACAGCGGGCCCGCGACCTAGACGCCAGCGGCAACGGCTTCGACCCGGACGCGATCGCTAAGGCAGCACTCACCCGGTAGACCCCTCGCACCGCCTAAACCAGACAACGACTGAAGGGCACCGGGAACTCAGCACCCGGAGCCCTTCGGCGTCCCCATCCTCACAGAAAGCCCGTCTGTCCTACCTTGGAAACCAACAACACCGCAGCCCCTGTTCTTGCCTCAGTCCTCCGCGACGTCGAGAAGCGTATGGGCGGGCTCGCCCGATTCGCTGGCGTTGATCATCGGATCGCCCCGAACGCATTCCGTAAGCCGTTCTCACATAAGAATTGGCGGGCGCTTCCCGAGGACATTCGCTTACAGAACATCCGCGCTCGGCTGACCGAGCAGATCGCAGAGCAGCACGCGGAGCGCAACAACCGCCGCGCCGAACCCAAGGATGCCGTAACCGAAGCCAGAGCCAAGGCCGCAGAACCGTCGGCAATCCCGGCGATTCGGTACCTCGTGCCATGCGCCGATGGGTGCGGCAAATTCCACCCGGCGAGGAATGCCAAGCCGGTCCTGATCACGTGCCGCGACCGGCGTGCAGATCTGAAGCCAGCATGCCCAGCAGACCGAGGGGACCAGGCTATCGAGGAGAAGCTCGCGCAGTTGCGCCGGAACTATCAGTCGAGGGACTGACCCGCTACCAAGCGGCCGCAGTCGGCGCCTAGGGAACGCTCAACGCAAATGCTGACTGCGCGATCACTCGCGACCTCGTGTAAACACCTTGCCCTGCAACGAGGCGCCTTCGCTGTCCGGCGTCGGCGCCTCGACACCTGGGGGGTGACTCCTCCCCCGGCCCCCTTCTTGCGTCCGATAAGGCATAGCGCCGCTGGCAAAGCGTGCGTGCCGTGTTTTCGAGCACAAATGCCCTGTTATCGACCCTCAAACCCAAGGAACCAATCTTGCAACGCTGCACCGGCCCCTGCGGCCGACTCCTCTACGTCTCCGACTTCCCCCGGCGCGGCTTCGGTAAGTGCTGGGACTGCTTCCGGGGCGCTACCCCTGACCATGAAGGCCACGACACACCTCACAGCTCCACAACCGCCACCCACGGCCCCGGCCGAGTGCGCGGCTTCTAACCGAAAGGCTCCCGATGACTGAAATACCTGCCCACCTCGGCGACGCGGGCCGTAGTCTCTACGTTGCCGCCCTCGAAGACTTCGAGCTCACTCTTCCCGAGCTCGCCGCCCTGCTGCAGGCCGCCGAAACGATCGATACCCTCCGCATCATCGAGGACGAGATCCGCTCGACCGGCCCTGTCGTCGGCGGACGGCCGTCCCCTCTACTCGCTGAAGCCCGCCAGCAACGGGCAATCCTGGTCCGCCTCCTCGGGCTCCTCGACCTCCGGCTCGAAGACAGCGAAACGCCAGGAGAAAACGGCGTCCGCCCTTCCGTTTCCCGCGCCGCCCGTAAGGCTGCCCGCGCACGGTGGTCTAAGTAATGGCACGACGAAAGCTTCCACCCGCCCTGCCCCTCCGCTCGGCGTCGCTAGAGTCCCTGGCCCCGCTGAAACTCAGTCCCGCCGAGGTCGCCGACGTAGGAATCGTCCGGGCAGCAGCGGACGCGGTTCGTGCTCTGCCGCTGCACGGGACGAGCTGGGAAGCCGCACGAGCGACCCGCCAGGAATCATCCTTGGCACAGCACATTGCAGCAGCGGCAAGCCTTGTCCGGCGCACTGCGGAAGCCCATGCCCGCGCTGCCGGACCCCGTCCAAAGCACTAGTCCAATGAGAGGAATCAGCTCAATGCCTGTGGTCCCTGAAACCAAAGAATGCGCGCAATGTGGTCCGCGCCTCGTGTCCCAGTTCCGGCGGCGGGCCGGAGGGCGACGAAACTCGATTTGCCGCCGTTGCACAAAGCTCAAGACGCGGCGCTCACGGTGGGAATCCCGCCAACAGAGCGGCTCGAAGCCGCTGTAACAAAAGGCCCCTCCGCAGCCCAGAAAAGAGTTTCCGAGCGGAGAGGGGCCTTCTGCGTTTAACTGATTACTTTGGCTTTTGAATCCGTTTGTCTGCATCAGCAAACTCACCACTGATGATGCGATCTGCCATGGATCGAGCATCGTCCTCGTTTTCGTATCCCTGGCTGCCATCGACTGCGATAATCTCGCCATTGTCGGCAGCCAAGTGCCAGGCCCATTTGCCGTCTGCTCGCGTGTACAAGAGTCGCTTTGCCATGTGAGTTCCCCGCCTGTTTGTCTGCAACTTGCCCGTACCGTTGAGCCTATACGGCGCAACGGAGTCGTAGAGCCTTCTGAGTCGCGAGTCTATGGGCTTATGTCTCGGACTCCGACACTTCATATACGGAGTGATAACTGGACAAAGAGTGCCCGCTGAGAGGATAGAGTTCGGACAACCGATTCATGGCTTCTCGGCGGAAACCCCGGTTGCCGGTCGCAGGAGCTTACCCACTCACGAAACGAGGGCGCCGTGCCGATTAGTGACAATCCGATCAGCGGTAAGGCCGAAGATCTTCTAGGTCGATACAAACTAGCGGAGGAACTCAAAGAATTTCTGCGTGTCCTACCGGCGGAGCATGGGCATGTTCTCGCACTCAACGGGCCATGGGGCTCTGGTAAGACCTCCTTTTTGTCCTTACTGAAGGAGTCGATGGGTACAGAACGAATTGTCATCGATTTCAACCCTTGGATGTTCACTGGCACTAATCAGCTCGTTGAGATCTTCTTCCGAGAGTTATCCGCGCAGCTTAGTTTGAATAACAAGAGCAAATTCAACAAAATCGTTACGTCGCTCGACACATACAGCACACTTCTCGCGCCTTTCTCGTGGGTTCCTTTTGCAGGACCGGCCCTCAAGAACTTGAAGGAGTTTACCGGAGCTACCAAACAGATACTAGATAAATCAAAGGGTAGCGTGCTGACCGAAAAGACAAACTTAAGCAACGCCCTCAGTGAGCTTAGTGAGCCTCTACTGGTGTTTATCGATGACATAGACAGACTCACGAGCGTAGAAGTACAAGATCTTTTCAAACTAGTTCGCTTGACAGCGAACTTTCCGAAAGTAGTCTATGTCCTTGCATATGATCGGTTCCGAGTTGAGGACGCTCTCTCCCAGACGGGTATGCCGGGACGTGACTACCTAGAGAAGATTGTGCAGACCAGCTTTGACTTGCCTGCCATTCCCGTTAGCGTGCTACAGCAGCAAGTCGCCGTAGCCCTTACACAGGTAATAGATGACGTAGGTGGGGTAAACCGCTTCGATACGGAAAAATGGGCCGATGTATTTTCCGAAGTAATTTTGCCCTTCGTCCGGAACATGCGAGACGTTCGACGTTATGCGTCATCATCCCACTTGGCCGTAGCGGCACTCAAGGAACGAGTCGAGCTTGTCGACATTCTTGCTCTAGAGGCAATCCGCGTCTTCCGGCCCGACCTCATGGCAAAAATCGCTGCAATCCGCATTGCCCTTACATCAGCCAGATCATATCAAGGTGAAGGTCCAGCTTCCCAACAGAATGCGGATATTGATTCATTCTTAGCCCTTGCAAAATCTGACAAAGAAGCGGCAGAATCACTTATTCGTAGAATTTTCCCTGCTGCCGCCAGCCATCTCGGCAGCCCCAATTACGGAGCGAATTGGTCAAATGCCTGGCTGAAAAAACGAGTCGTGGCTCACGGCGAAATTCTTAACCTCTATTTGGAAAGATCTGGCTCTGTTACTTTGACATCGTTTGAGCGGGCCGAAGTAGCGTTCAGCATGTTCAAGGACGGGGACGCCCTTGATGAGTATCTCCGCGATGTCCAACCCGTTGAGCAAGAGAGCGTAATTTCATCACTAGTCGCGTTTGAAGAGGACTTTCCTGCTGGCGCGGTGGTTCCCGCTTCGGTGACACTACTCAACCTGTATCCGGATCTGCCTGAGCGCCCTCGTCAGTTCTTTGACCTTGGCGCAGCAATGGTGGTCATAAGAGCATGTCTCCGATTGATGAAGGTTCTGAAGACCGAGGACGAACGAGAATCGGCCGCTAGGGAGATTCTGGAGAAGCTGAAGACGCTAAGTGCAAAGTTCCAATTTCTCAGCATGATTGGCCACTGGGAAAACGTCGGCCATGAGTTAGTCGGCGAGGCAGTTGCCGCTGAACTCGGGGCGGCACTGTCAAACGAAGTTTCGCAGACTCCGACTGAGAATCTCATCAGCGAGGTGGACTTACTACAACTGCTGTACTTACCGAAGCGTCTAGACGACGAGTTGCCATCGCTGAACAATCGGCAAGGCGATGCCTTTACGCTAGCCCTTCTGAGGAGTGCCAAGTCGGATAGCCTCGGTCAGTCTGTGGGCTCCAATGCCGTGCGGCGGACTCCCACCCTCGCTTGGGACGTCCTCATTGAACTATACGGATCGGAGACCGCCCTCACTGACGCAATCAATGGCGTCGACTCCCGTTCGCTCTCTCCAGGCGACAAGGAGCTACTAGACCTTGCGATACGTTACGTCGGTGGATATCGGCCCAATCACTGGGAACGCTAAGTTAGCCTCGGCTCTATGAGCTCTGGCGATTACCCACTCCCTAACTCCCGCGCTGCAGACCTTTAACGTTGCTGTATCCAGTTCGGCAACAACCGAAACCGGAACTGAAGGAGGACAAGATGGAGGTAATCACCAAAGCTGGCATCCGACTTGAAGTTTTCAAGGTGAACTCGCCTGTACAGATTGTTGTGGCAGGTCCTGAAGCGCTGAAGGAGCGCATCGTCTTCTGGAGCTTTCATGGCTCCAAGCTCATTGAGCCAAGCATCGAACTCGTCTTCACCCTCGGCGCCAAGCCCACCCTCGGCGAACTGACCCTTTCGACAAGTTCCTGGGCCTTCGCCGATGACCTTGCAGCCAGCGGGATCAGAGAGGCTCTGACGGCGACCAAGGGGCCATGTGTATTCAGTGCAGAGCTGATGCCGGTCAGCTTTGTTCAAAGAAACGGGTTTCGTGCAGGGCAGCTAGCGAGCTATCACCGTCTAGTCCTCGCCACGGAACAGGGACCGGTGAATCTCTCGGTTCGTAACGTAACCATCTAACACTCTTTCGCGAGCCAAAGGCTTCGCCTAGCTCAAGTAGAGTGGCAGAACATATAGATCAAACTTGGGGAAAAATTGAGCGATCCAGTAACAATCGACCGAATCATTTCGCGGATACAGTTGGGCGAGCTGCGCATTCCGGGGTTCCAACGGAACTTTGTATGGGAGCCGCAGCAGGCCGCATTACTAATGGACAGTATCTACAAAGGCTTTCCCTTTGGTTCCGTGCTTCTGTGGCGGACAGCAAACAGCCTACGAACGGAACAAAAGCTAGGCGGCTTCGAACTACCACCTCCAGCCAAGCATTACCCCATTGACTACGTTCTGGACGGACAGCAACGGATCACTTCCATCTTTGCCACGTTCCAGAACAATATTGCGGGAGATGACGAAGATCCGGAGGTATGGCTTCCGATCTTTTACGACTTCGAAGCGGCCGCCGATGCACAAGAATCCAGGTTTGTGGCGCTGGCCGTGGACGATGTAGATCCAGCGCGTCACTTCCCGCTGAAGACCTTTTTCAACCCAGTTGCATTCTCTCGGAATGCACAGAAGCTCCCCGAGGATCTTTACGAGGAGATCGTCAAGGTCCAGCAGCGTTTCGTAACTACGCTGATTCCCGTTCAGACTTTTGAAAGTGAAGACCGCACCAGCGTGGCCATCGTCTTCGAACGAGTCAACCGCCTGGGCGTCGAACTCAACATGTTCCAGCTGCTAACAGCTTGGACTTGGAGCGAAGATTTTGACTTGCAACAGCAGTTCGATACTTTGTCGGAAACCTTCGACGACTTCGGATTCGGGGAGGTTGGCTCCGATAATGACCTGATGCTGCGATGCTGCTCGGCGATCCTAGTAGGCGATCCTTCGCCGACTGCGCTCATCAATGTCAATGGTGCAACAGTTCGAGCTCAGTTCGCGACCGTGGCCAAAGCCCTCGAACTGTCTGTCGATTTTCTACGGCGAAACCTTTTGGTGCGACACCTGAAGTTCCTGCCGTACCAAGCCCTCTTGATCCCTTTGGCTGCGTACTTTTCGCAGAAACAGTCCAGCCCCATGCCAGATGGGGATCGCCAAGTGATACTACGCTGGTTCTGGCGAACTTCGTTTGCGCACAGGTACAGCGGGAACCCACTGCGCAACGTGCGCTCGGACGTCGAGGAGGCTATTAAACTCCGGAACGGCGACTCGTCCTCACTCGACCAGATCAAGGTCACCGTGGGACCAGAGTTCTTTATGGATCACGCCTTCCGGGCGGCAAATGTGGCTTCGAAATGCCTCATCCTGCTTCTCGCATCGGAACGCCCCAAGACTTTCCTTAGTGGCGAGGAGGTCGACCTTGACAAGGTTCTCTCGGAACCGAATCGCAAGGAGTACCATCACTGCTTCCCGAGGCAGTATCTGATCGACTCGGGGACTACCAACGAGGCTTCACAGATCAACCGGCTTGCCAACTTGGCGTTCATTAGTCGTGTGGATAATCGCACGATATTGGCTAAGGCGCCGTCGGATTACCGCAAATTGATGCCTACTGACGTCAGCGAAATCCAGAAGCACGCCTTGCTTCCAGATTCTCTCTTCACGGACGACTGGGACCAGTTCTGCCAAGACCGCGCTGAACTACTCAGCGCGGCGGCTAGCAAGCGCCTCTCGTAGTCCGAAAAAGGCCCCTGGCTCCTGCTGGGGGCCTTTTGCGTTAATCCCAGCACATATATTTTACAATTCTGCTGCAGGAATCGGTACCTTGTAGGAGCGGATCCGGGTGGAACCTCGGAAATCACGGCTCCTTGGTTGGCCACAGCACGAAGAAGGTCCTCGTTCCCGGAGGGATAGAAGCGGTCCACTCCCCCAGCCATGACTGCAATGGTCGGTACGTTTGCCATCCCACCTCGGAGGGCACCACGATGGGCGTGGGCGTCAATGCCATAGGCTCCCCCGGAAACAACGCAGTACCCACGTTGGGCCAAACCGTAGGCAAGGTCCCCGGTCACAGATGCTCCGTAGCTCGTGCTGTCCCTGGACCCCACCAGCGCGATGGTCTGGCGCGTTGAGGGAAGGGGCTGCTCGTGTCCCCGCCACCACAGGCACAAAGGCTCCTGGAGGCCGAGGTCCGACAACTGCTCAGGCCATAGCTCGTCGCCGGGAACGATCAGGCGGCCACCGAGCCTCTTCATCGTCTCCAGGTCACGGTCCGGCGCGAGGTCCGGAACACGTGGGGCCCAGCGTCGCTTGCTGGCCGTGAGCCCCGGCCAGGAAGCCGGGCCTCCGCTTTCGGTCAGTAAGCTGGAAATCTCCTGTTCCAGGCGTGGGCCGGCAGCGAGTTCTCCCGTCGCGATACCCAGCGCGTCAACGGCTCCAACAGCATGAACCAAGGCGAGCCCCACGGAATCCTGTGGTTCCATCAGACGCGCCAATGCTGCCCGTGCAAGCCTTTCCTTTTCCTGTTTTCCCAACACGGCTGCGCTTGTGCGTTCCGTTGTCACTTCGTCCTTTGTCACGTTGTCCTTCATGCCGTCGCCGTTGCTTGCCGGAGGCCGAGCGCTTGTCCGATGTGATCTGCAGTGGGAATCTTGCTATGGTCCAGGTCTGCCAGTGTCCACGCCAAGCGAAGGACGCGGTCGTAGCCTCGGGCAGTGAGAATGCCTCGTTCCAGGGCCGTGTCCAGGATGCGGGTGGTGTCCGGTGCCAGCCTCAGTTCCCCGCGCAGGGTGCGTCCCGGCACCTGGGAATTGGTCTCAATGCCGAACGCCCCCAGGCGCTCGGCTTGCCTCTGCCTCGCAGCCAGCACCCGTCCTGCGACGGCGACCGTTCCCTCTTCCGTACCGGCTTGTCCAAAATCGGCAAGGGAGACGCGTTCCACCTGGAGTTGTATGTCGACGCGATCCAGGAGAGGACCGGATATTCGGCCGAAGTACCGCCTGCGCATTATTGCGGTGCAGGTACAGTCCATCCCCTTGCCCGAGGCTTTGCCGCATGGGCAAGGATTGGCTGCCAGGACCAGTTGAAACCGAGCGGGGTAAGCTGCTGTCCCTGCCGAACGGTGAATGACCAGTTCGCCGCTCTCCAAGGGTTGCCGGAGGGCATCCAGGACGCGTCGTTCATACTCGGGAGCCTCGTCAAGGAAGAGGACCCCACGGTGTGCCCGGGAGGCAGCACCCGGACGGGGAAGCCCCGAGCCTCCGCCGATGATGGCAGCTGCAGTAGCACTGTGGTGGGGATTCTCGAACGGGGGTCTCCGGAGCAACGTGCCGGTTGATGAACGGACCGCCGCCAGGGAGTGAATGGCAGTAACCTCCATTGCTGCCTTGTCTCCCAGGTCCGGCAAGAGCCCCGGCAAACGCTCTGCGAGCATTGTCTTACCGGCACCCGGTGGACCGGTCAGGAGCATATGGTGGCTGCCTGCAGCTGCGACTTCCAGCGCGCGCCGGGCCTCTGATTGCCCCGAAACATCGGAAAGATCAGGCACGATGCCCGCTGCATCATCGTTTTCATCACCGGGATCAGCGCCGGGTGGATCATAGTCCAGGGCGAGTTCCTTGGGGTCCGCACCGAAGTCGTAGGCGAGCCGGGCGAGAGTCCGGTATCCCCTGACGTGAGCCCCCGGAACCAACGTTGCCTCGGCGACGTTTGCTTCGGCTACGACGATCTCCGGATACCCCGCCTGGACGGCAGCCATCACTGCCGGGAGGATGCCCCTCACCGGCCGAAGCCGGCCGTCCAAACCAAGCTCGGCAATGAAGACTGTTCCATCGATCGAACGAATGTCCTCGGCAGCACGGAGAACAGCCATGGTGATGGCCAGGTCAAAGCCCGAACCACGTTTGGGCAAGGATGCTGGAATGAGATTTGCGGTGATCTTCCTCCGGCTCAGAGGAATTCCCGAGTTTTGTGCCGCGGAGCGTATTCGTTCTTTGGCCTCGTTAAGGGCGGCATCGGGTAGTCCCAGGATCACGAATGCTGGGAGCGTCTGGCCAATGTCGGCTTCTACCTCCACGATGTAACCGTTGAGTCCAACCAGGGCAATGCAGTAGCTGCGCCCGACCCCCATCAGCCAACACCCCTCAGGTGTTCCAGTTGGGGATCCCCGATGCCGTCGTGGATGACCGACACCACATCAATGCGCTTTCGTGGAGCATTCACTTCATGCTCCCGGCACCACGACGAAGCGAGTCGGTGCAGGCGTGCCAGCTTGGCCGGACCTACGGCCTCAAAGGGATGTCCATAATCCAGGCTGCTGCGGGTCTTTACTTCCGCGACCACCAGGGTGTCACCCTCCAGTGCGACGATGTCGATTTCACCATCGGCGCACCGCCAATTGCGATCGACGATCCGCATGCCCTGGTGTTCCAGGAATCCTGCCGCCAACGCCTCGCCATTACGGCCAAGTATGTCTTTTGCTCTCATGAGCATCACCTCCGCTATCCAGCTTTGACGCTGGCAGCGGCTAGTGACAGACAGCCCTGATGCTATGTGGGTAAACCCGTCACATCATTCGCTTGTTGAGGGAGAGTACCCGCAGGCTGCAGGTGCTAGTTACCGAGGTCTCCCAGATCCCCGAGGCCACCATCCTTGGGCAACGCAAGATCTTCATTGCGTGGAAGTTCCTCGACGTTGACGTCCTTGAACGTTATGACCCGGACATTTTTCACGAAGCGGGCTGAACGATAAACATCCCAAACCCAGGCATCCTGCAGGGTCAGATCGAAATAGACTTCGCCGTCTGCGCTGCGGGCTTGTAAATCAACATGGTTGGCCAGGTAGAAACGCCGCTCAGTTTCGACAACGTAGCTGAACAAACCGACAACGTCCCGGTATTCACGGTAGAGCTGAAGCTCCATGTCGGTTTCATAGTTCTCAAGGTCCTCGGCGCTCATAGTTCCATCTTGCACCATCTGCCGCGCACCGGACGCCATCCGCAGGACAGACGCTGCCCAGCAGGCTGTTAGTCCACGTCCGGCCCGGTCAGGTTCCAGCTTGTCCGGTGATAGGCACTGGGACCCTGCAGCCTGATCACCTCGCGATGCGCTGCTGTGGCATAACCCTTGTTTTCGTTCCAGCCGTAGGCCGGTACTTCAGCGTGGAGATCAACCATGATTCGATCGCGGGCTACTTTTGCCAAAACACTCGCAGCCGCAACGCTGAGGCAGCTCATATCTGCTTTTACCTTTGTGTGGACTGGAGCTTCACACCAGGGTCCTGCGGATGCGGTATCGAACAGTGAAGCTTGAACTTCCGGAGAAAGCCAGTTGTGGCTGCCGTCCAACAACACCACGTCAGGTGTGATGCCACCGGCCAGAATCTCAAACCAGGCACGCGTTCCCGCCAGGCGCAGTGCGGCAATGATGCCGACGTCATCGATTTCCCGGGCGGACGCATGTCCAACTGCGGATGCTACAGCCCAGTCACGGACCAAAGGCTCCAACCTGTCGCGGTCCTCGGGCTTGAGCAACTTGCTGTCCCGGACGTCCGCCAGCAGGGCATGATCCTCGAGATTGACCACGGCGATTCCCACACTGACAGGGCCGGCCAGCGCGCCCCTGCCGACCTCGTCCACGCCGGCAAGCAAACGCACCCGGGGAGACAGGAAGGAACGCTCGACGTCCAGGGTCGGAACTTCGGTTGGTGTCTTGGTTTTCAGCCGGGTGCTTGCCATGGCCGTTACTTTCCTGACGTGCCCGCAGGAACGTTCTTGAAGACACCTTGGTAATTGTCCAGCACCGTCCACCGGTTGACGGGCCAGGCTATGACCGTGGCCTTGCCTTCAACGTCCTCGATATTAATGAAACCACCATTGACTTCCTGGTGCGCACGGGAATCAGCCGAGTGGTTGCGGTTGTCTCCCATGACCCAGACCTTGCCCTCTGGAACGATGATGTCGAACGGGTTGGGCTGGGGCACTTCCGCGGGGTTGATGTACGTTTCGTCCACCGGTGTGCCATTGATGCTGACCCGCCCCTGCGTGTCACAACAGGAAATGTGATCACCCGGAAGCCCAATCACGCGCTTGACCAAGTGCTGCTCATTGTCGTCAGCGGCCAACCCCACGAATTCCAAAGTGTCGCCTACCCAATCAAGGGGGCCTGCCGGTTTTTTCAGAACTGCCGGCAGCCAACCTTGCGAATCCTTGAAGACCACCACGTCGCCCCGTTCCAAGGCGAAAGGCTCCGGCACCAGCAGATTGATGAAGATGCGGTCATTCACGTCCAAGGTGCTTTCCATGGATTCAGAAGGAATGTAGAACGCCCGGAAAAGGAACGTCTTGATAAGGAAGGAGAGCACTACGGCAATGGCCACGACCGTGACGATTTCCTTCAGCCATCCAAGGGCAGGATTCCTGCGGGGCTTTTCGGCCTCGTCGGTTTTGTTGCCGGTATCGACAGCAGCGTCAGCGACCGGGCTGGGCTCAGCCACTCCGGCGACGCCACCCGTTCCGTCCGAGAGCCGCGCGTCGTCGTCGTGCCGCTCGGGATTCTCGGGAACTTTGTCCGGCATTTATTGTCCGTTCTTCGATGGTTCGGCCTGCGCGGAGCGAGGCACCTCTGCAAATCTATCAAGGGGCCAGATAATCTGGACGGGTCTGCCGATCACCCGGTCAACCGGGACCATTCCCCCACCGGGTGCTCCCAGCAATCCGCGGGAATCAGCAGAGCGGGATCGGTGGTCGCCCATCAGCCAGAGCCGGCCCTGGGGAACCACGACGTCGAACTTCTGTTTACTGGGTTCGTCCCCGGGGTACACATAGGCTTCCTCAAGTACCTGACCGTTCACTGTGAGGCGCCCTTCGGAGGAGCAGCACTGAACGTGGTCACCCGGAACCCCAATCACCCGCTTCACATATGTGGTGTCGCTTCCCGTGAGCCCGAACCACTGACTCGCTGCAGCAGCCGCGTCAACAAGGGGACCCTTACCACTGCTGAGCGGGGCGAACGATCCGCGCCCATCAAAGACAACGACGTCTCCACGCTGGATGGGCTCGGCGGTGAATGCCGTGCGCGAAACCAGGATCCTGTCCCCGGTGCCCAGCAGCGGCTCCATGGACTCGGAAGGAATGTAGTAGACGTCGATCCACAAGGAGCGGACCAGGCCGCTGATTGCGATGGCAAGGACCAATGCCAGCAAAACAAAACGCCAGCCCTGTTTCCGGGGCTGGCGTTCTGATGTGTCCATGACTCGTATCCCTGTTGCGTTGCGGATTGCTCCGGAACGAACCGGGCACGAATCCTGGACCCGTTGCGTAAGTCGCTGGACTTACTTGGCGAAGTCGCGCTTTTCCTTGATCTTCGCAGCCTTACCGCGCAGTGCGCGCATGTAGTAAAGCTTGGCACGACGGACGTCACCCTTGGTGACGACCTCGATCTTGTCGATGATCGGGGAGTGTACCGGGAAGGTACGCTCTACGCCGACGCCGAAGGAAACCTTACGCACGGTGAAGGTTTCGCGAACGCCGTCACCCTGGCGGCCCAGGACGAAGCCCTGGAATACCTGGACACGGGAGTTCTTGCCTTCGATGATGTTGACGTGAACCTTGAGGGTGTCACCCGCGCGGAACTCGGGAACATCGTTACGCAGCGAGGCTGCATCTACGCTATCGAGGATATGCATTAATCCACTCCTGGTGAACGCCACAGGTCATCCACTTTGGGTTACGGCAGACAAGCCCGCGGCACAAAGCCAACCGGAAATCTCCGCCGAAGTTTCTTGGTGTCCGGTTCCGCCACTGATTGGCGGCACCGGGTTGTCCGGCTGTTGGCTTCACTCCCCCTGTGGCAGGTGCTAGCCCAGCAGACACAAGGGTTAATTCTGCCACATGCCGCAGCATCCGGCCAACTAAGCGGACTCGCAATGCCCGACGGCGGATAGCGGGTACTACAGTCGCGTTTATGAGGTGTTGCTTTCCGTACGGCGGCGCAGGCGACCATCCACGACGTCGTAACCCAGGTCCGCGAGTGCGTTGCGGTCCGCTCGACTCAGCTGACCGGCGTCGAAGTGTTCAAGGAGATCCGGACGGCGCTCGGCAGTGCGCCGGAACTGTTCGTGACGCCGCCACTGCGCGATCTTCCCGTGATTGCCGCTGAGCAGGACCGGAGGCACTTCGTTCTCCCGCCATGAGGATGGCTTGGTATAAACCGGATACTCCAGGAGTCCGTCTGAGTGGGATTCTTCAACGAGCGATTCGGGGTTGCCCACCACGCCTGGAAGCAAACGGCCGATTGCTTCAACCATGGCCAGGACAGCAACTTCGCCGCCATTGAGAACGTAGTCGCCAAGGCTGACCGGCCGTACCGTGAAGTGCTCCTGAGCCCAGTCGATGACGCGCTCGTCAATTCCCTCGTACCGACCGCAGGCAAAGACCAGCTGTTCCTCTTCGGCGAGCTCGTAGGCAAGGGCCTGGGTAAATCTCTCCCCTGCCGGCGAAGGCACGATCAGGACAGGTTTGGTGCCCTCACGAACCCCGGCAACCGATTCCAGCGCCTGTGCCCACGGCTCGGGTTTCATCACCATTCCGGCGCCGCCCCCATAAGGAGTGTCGTCCACGGTCCGGTGCTTGTCAGTGGTGAACGTACGGAGGTCGTGGACGTTAAGTTCCAGGAGCCCATCCTGGCGGGCCTTGCCTATCAGCGAAAGTTCAAGTGGGGCAAGGTACTCAGGGAAGATGCTGACGACATCGATCCTCATTCAGGCATCATCCCCGGCGCCGTCCTTGGACTCCTCGGCCGTGTCATCGTTGATTTCGAAGAGACCAGCAGGCGGTGTGATGAGAATGAACCCGTCCTCGATGTTGACCTCAGGCACGATTTCATCGACGAAGGGAACCAAAATTTCCTTCCCTTCCTCGGTCTTGACCGTCAACAAGTCCTGAACCGGCAGTGTGGTCAGCGCGGCAACTTTGCCCACAACCTGTGAGCCAACCCGCGCCTCCAGCCCAACGAGTTCGTGCTCATACCAGCCTTCGTCGTCTTCGTCATCGAGTTCTTCGGTTTCGACGAAGAGCTTCGCACCACGGATTGCCTCGGCGGCGTTGCGATCTGCAATCTCTTCAAAGCCGAGCAGGAGGATGTCTTTGTTCCATCTGGCGCTGCGGATGGTCAGCGGGCCCGCAGAGGCCGGCTCCACGACGAATTCGGTTCCAGCGACGAAGCGCTCGGAGGGGGCGTCGGTGAGCACTTGCACCGTCACCTCGCCGCGTATGCCATGGGGTTTGCCGATCCGGGCCACCTGGAGCTGCATGGGTTCCTCTGAATTCTCGTTGTGCCCGCGCTGCCGGGCAGCGGCGGAAGTGAAATGATCGATAAAGCAATCCGGCCCCTCCACCATATTCGGTGAAGGGGCCGGATCTAAGACAAGTATTGCTGAGCGCGTTACCGGCGACGATCGGTGTCGACGACGTCGACCCTGACCTGCTCGCCACCTGCCAAGGCTGCAACCACAGTGCGCAATGCGCGTGCGGTACGTCCCTGACGGCCGATCACCCGTCCGAGGTCCTCCTGGTGAACGCGCACCTCAAGGGATTCCCCGCGGCGGTTGTTCCTGGCACTGACCTTGACATCCTCAGGGCTGTCAACGATCCCACGGACCAAGTGCTCGAGCGCTTCTGCCAGCAATTTACTCAGCCTCGGTGGTCTCTGCTTCAGCCTCGGCCGGAGCTTCGGCTTCGTCCTTCTTGGCCTTCTTGGTGATGGCTTCCGGAATGATGACGGAACCCTTCTCCGGGGCTACGAAGGCTTCCTTCGGAGCTTTGGTCTTCAGGGTGCCTTCCTGGCCCGGCAGGCCCTTGAACTTCTGCCAGTCACCGGTGATCTTGAGGATCGCGGCAACCTGCTCGGTCGGCTGGGCGCCAACGGAAAGCCAGTACTGGGCGCGCTCGGAAGCGACCTCGATGTACGACGGCTCTTCGGTGGGGTGGTACTTGCCGATTTCTTCAATGGCACGGCCATCGCGCTTGGCGCGGGCATCCATGACGACAATGCGGTAGTACGGTGCGCGCATCTTACCGAAGCGCTTAAGGCGAATCTTTACGGCCACTTTTGTGGTCACTCCTGTTTCTGAAACGGGGTTGAACCCAACGTTCTGCACCCGTGGGGCGGGCCATACTTGGGGGTTCCATAGGACAAGATTTGGGCACGGAGAGAGGGGCCGCGCCAATCAAGTACCTGACCATTGTGCCAGATGCCGGAAGTAATTACGACTTTCGCCACTCCCGGCCCCAACGGTCAGACAGACCAGACGTAGAGTCCTGACCGCTCCGCCTTTTCCACGTCAGTGGCCAAGGCGGCCAACTGCTGCACGTACTGACGTGATTCGTCCGCACCAAAAGGCATGTCGTCCTGCGCTGCCCACGCCGCGGCGACGTCGTCAAGAACGTTCCCGTCACCTTCGCTTTCATACGTCAGCAGCTCGGCGAGTGCCCTCACCATCGCTTCCGGAACGCCAAGGAGTGCGTCGCTGGTGACGTCCACCAGCGCCAGCTCGTAGTCTGCACCGGCAGCGTGGACGGCTTTGCCGGCAAGGTCCCCCAGTTGCTCGACCTCAAAGTCGGTGATGCCATCAATCCTGACGGCGGGGCCGGTAACGTCGGCGCCCCGATCCAAGGCAGCCGCCCTCTTGAGTGCTTCATCGTGGGTGGCTACAAAAATTTCGGCAAAGCCCATGGAGAGTACTCTCATTCCTTCGTGCTGACGGGGCGGCGGCAAGGGCCCAAGGGGCAAATACCGTCAATGCCCAGCCTAGTGCAGTCCCGACCCCTGCATTCGGAAGCCAGTGCGACGGCGCTTCCCGCCAGGGCGCTTAGCGCACTGCCACGCGCAGCTTGTTGCGCCAGGGGTCTTCGAACTGCAGTTCCAGGCCCGTATGGTGGTTCGCCACGGACGCAACTTTCAGCCGGTCAGCCAGTGCGGCGACGTCATCGGCAGATGGAACCTCGATCAGGACTTCGCCCAGGCCCAGGGTATCCCGGCGAGGCCCGGCCCCGCGGCTGTTCCACACGTTCATCGCCATATGGTGGTGGTAGCCGCCCGCGGAAACAAACAACGCCTGCCCATGCCAGCCCGCTGTCCTCTCAAAACCCAGCGTGTCCACATAAAAATCCTGGGCGGTCTGCACGTCACCTACTTGGAGGTGCACGTGCCCGACGCCGGCAGCGGCTTCCCGCTGGCCAGTCACGGCAGCCTCACTCAAGTGTTGCTGGAGGAAGCGCTGGGGCGGCAAAGCAACGTTGTCCATAACCACATTCTTGCCATCCCACTGCCAGACATCGCGCGGCTTGTCGTAATAGAGCTCAATCCCATTGCCTTCGGGATCAGTGAAATAGAACGCTTCACTCACCAGATGGTCGGCACTGCCCACAAATGCGCGTGGTTCATATTCGGCGGCCGTGGCGATCGTGGCCGCAAGGGACGGCTGGTCCTGGAAAAGGATGGCCGTATGGAAAAGTCCCGCTTCGCCGCGACCCGGAATCTGCAGGCCGGCGGCGGGTGCGAGGTGAACCACCGGCTTCCCCAGCCGCCCCAAGTAAAGTCCGCCGTCCTGCTCGGCAACAACCTCAAGGCCCAGAGCCCTTAGGTAGTAGTCACTCATGAGCTTCATGTCGCCAACCTTGAGCATGACGGTGCCCATGGTGAGTTCGGCAGGAAGGAGGTCCTGGCTTGATGCTGTGGTCATGTGAAGCTCCCGGTTCATAGGTGGCCGCCCTTCGGCACGTTCTACCTATCTAAATTACTTGAAGCTTCAATTTATTCCTAGCGGACTACGTTTCCTCGCAGGACAACATGGTTCAGGCTCCCGACGGTACGGATCCTCTGGCGAGGATCCTCACGGCAGACCACGACGTCGGCACTGGCACCTTCGCTGATTCCTTCGGCTCCCAGCCACTTTCGGGCCCGCCAGCAGGCGGCGTCGAGGACGGCGGCAGGCGGCAGGCCGGCGTCGTGCAGTTCCTGCATCTCATCCGCTATCCGGCCGTGCTTGATCACGCTGCCGGCATCCGTTCCCGCAAAGATCGTCACGCCGGCTTCAAAAGCCTCCAACACCCGCTCACGGCGTCGCTCCCAAAGACGCGTCATATGGTCGGCGTACCCAGGAAACTTCGGGGCAGCCTGGGCGGCGATATCCGGAAAAGTCGCGATGTTTACCAACGTAGGAACAATCGGGACGGACTGCTCAACGAGACGGGGAATGTGCCGCGGCAAGAGGCCGGTGGCGTGTTCAATGCAATCAATTCCGGCGTCGAGCATGTCGTCGATGGTGTCTTCAGCGAAGCAGTGGGCCGTCACCCGGGCCCCTTCGTCATGGGCGGCCGCTATGGCATCCCGGACCACGTCCGCGGGAAAGGAAGCTGCAAGGTCACCGGCGTCGCGGTCGATCCAGTCTCCGACGATCTTGACCCAACCGTCCCCGTCCCGGGCTTCCTTGCGGACCGTCTCCACCAGTTCGTCCGGCTCCACTTCGTGGCCTAAGCCACGCAGGTAACGCCGGCTCCGGGCGATGTGGCGGCCTGCCCTGATGAGTCGGGGCAGGTCTCGGCGCTGCTGCACCCACCGCGTGTCGCTGGGCGACCCAGCATCGCGGATCAGCAACGTACCGGCCTGAAGGTCCGCTTGCGCCTGGGCAAGAGTCGTCTGCTCATCAACCGCCCCGCCAACGCCAAGTCCAATATGGCAATGGGCGTCAACAAAACCGGGAAGGACCCATCCATCCAGCACGGAATCGGGTGGCGTCACGGGACGTTCGAACGTCAGTTTGCCATCGACGGACCACAGCCCGTGCCGTTGGTCGTCTCCTGCCACAAGCACAGGACCAGTGAATTCGATGATGTTGGCCATGGCAAAAGCCTAGTGCGCACCGTGGTTCAGGCTCGACGTGTTCGGATATGACTGGGGCTCAGGCCGCGGGCTGTGGTAGCTTCGTCTACGACCACACGGGGGCCCCTGCAGGGGCTGAGATCGGACTGAGGCAGTCTGCGACCGTTGAACCTGTCCGGGTAATGCCGGCGAAGGAAGTGAGTAATCCTTTGAGCACCACCGAAACACAGCACAGCCCTGCCCAAAGCCAGGCCAATACCAGCGAAAATACGGCGGGAAGCGTCACACAGTCGCTGAAATCCCATTCGCTGGCGTGGCTGGAAGACCCCGCGAACGGCATCCGGGTCCCCGTCACGGAGATCGCTCTTGAACCGTCCCCCAACGGCGAAGCAAACGCTCCACTGCAGGTGTACCGAACCGCGGGGCCGGGCAGCGATCCCGTAGTGGGCCTGGAGCCCTTCCGGGCCGCTTGGATTGAGGGCCGCGGCGACACGGAAGCGTACTCCGGCCGCGAACGGAACCTGCTCGACGACGGCAAGTCGGCCGTCCGCCGCGGAGCAGCGTCAGCAGAGTGGAAGGGCGCGCAGCCGGTGCCCCGCCGCGCCGTCGAGGGCAAGACCGTCACCCAGATGCACTACGCCAGGCAGGGCGTCATCACGCCTGAAATGCAGTTCGTGGCGTTGCGTGAGAACTGCGATGTTGAACTCGTCAGGAGTGAAGTCGCCGCAGGCCGGGCAATCATTCCCAACAACATCAACCACCCGGAATCCGAGCCGATGATCATCGGCAAGGCATTCCTGGTCAAGATCAATGCCAACATCGGCAACTCCGCCGTCACGAGCTCCATTGCCGAAGAAGTAGACAAGCTGCAGTGGGCGACGCAATGGGGTGCCGACACCGTTATGGACCTGTCCACCGGAGATGACATCCACACCACCCGTGAGTGGATCATCCGCAACTCCCCCGTCCCCATCGGAACTGTCCCGATCTACCAGGCCCTTGAAAAGGTCAACGGCGAAGCCAACAAACTCACGTGGGAGATCTTCCGCGACACCGTCATCGAGCAGTGCGAGCAGGGTGTTGACTACATGACCATCCATGCAGGCGTGCTGCTTCGTTACGTGCCGCTGACAGCCAACCGCGTCACCGGCATCGTTTCCCGTGGCGGCTCGATCATGGCTGGTTGGTGCCTGGCGCACCACCAGGAAAACTTCCTCTACACGCACTTCGATGAGCTGTGCGAAATTTTCGCCAAGTACGATGTCGCGTTCTCCCTGGGCGACGGGCTGCGCCCGGGCGCCACGGCAGATGCCAACGACGCTGCCCAGTTCGCCGAGCTGGACACCCTCGCCGAACTGACGCAGCGGGCCTGGGAGTTCGACGTCCAGGTGATGGTCGAAGGACCCGGCCACGTGCCGTTCCACCTGGTCCGGGAGAACGTAGAGCGCCAACAGGAACTCTGCAAGGGCGCACCGTTCTACACACTGGGTCCCCTGGTCACTGATGTTGCCCCCGGCTACGACCACATCACTTCAGCCATCGGCGCCACGGAGATCGCCCGCTACGGCACCGCCATGCTCTGCTACGTGACGCCGAAGGAGCACCTCGGGCTGCCGAACAAAGACGACGTCAAGACCGGCGTCATCACGTACAAGATCGCGGCGCACGCCGCTGACCTCGCCAAGGGCCACCCTGGCGCGAACGAACGCGACGATGCCCTGTCCAAGGCCCGCTTCGAATTCCGTTGGCGCGACCAGTTCGCACTTTCCCTGGACCCTGTCACGGCAGAGGCATTCCACGACGAAACACTTCCAGCGGAACCGGCGAAGACAGCCCACTTCTGCTCGATGTGCGGACCCAAATTCTGTTCCATGCGCATCAGCCAGGACATCCGCGACGAATACGGATCAGCGGAGTCGCAGGCAGCCATTGCGGAAATGTACAGCGGGATGCGGGAGAAGAGCGAAGAGTTCCTGGCATCAGGCGGCAAGGTCTACCTCCCGGAGCTGCAGGTTCCCTCTACCCAGGCGCCCTCCACCCAAGCGGCGGGCGCGTCAGGAAACCTTAACTGACCTCGTCCGGACGACGTCAGCTACAAAAGAGCGAATAATCCGGTCTCCATCCCCCGAGTCCTGAGGCCGGTGCCCTCCCGCTGCTATGCGTCGGAGGGCGCCGGTTTCCTCCAGGTACCTGGCAATTTCTTCATACAATGGCTCCCACCCGCCCGTAAGGACAAGGGTCGGTACGCCAGGGACGATGTGCAAGGGCGCCTCCCAAGGGGGCGCCTGGAGCCGAAGGCGACGTGCGGAACGGCGCGCTTCCGGACTGTCCAGCCCGCCCGCTTCGGCTGAAAACGCGCGCCTGAAGTACTCACGTTCGTAGTCGGCGTCGTTGACTTGGTTCCGCACGTCAAACAGCGGCTCCATCAGCGAACGATGGAATGCCGTAGCGGGCAGCTCGGCCGTCAAGGATAAACAGGCCGGCTCAACGAGTGTCAGGGAGTGCACCAGGTCCGGCCGTTCAACCGCTGCGAGCATTGCAGAGATTGCGCCCTGCTCATGAGCCACGATATGGCCGCCACCTGAATCCGCCAGCGAAGACAGGACGATGCCGATGTCAGCAGCGACATCGGATTCCAAGGGTTCGGCCACGGGATCAAAGCCGTGCCGGCGGAGGAAAAGCGCGTCATAGGACAGGGCCATGCCGTGCTGCTTGGGCCATGCCGATGCGCCAAAGCTCCCCAGTCCGTGGACGAAGACTACGCGCTGCTTGTGCATGGATTCACCCTAGTCCAGAGCCCTGACATCCCCGCCAAAAGAGCAGTTGGCGCCGTTATGGGCTTTCACAACGGCGTCAACTGTCATTTTGGCTGGGATGGAAAATCGGGTTACTTACCCAGGAATTTCTCGAAGCCCTTGGGGAGGTTCAGCGTGGACGGATCGAAGTCCGCAGCGCCCTGGCCGAATGCTGCTCCCGTAGGCGCTGCCGAAGCCGCGTTGGCCCGCTTGGCCTCGGCGTCGCGCAGTTCCTGGGCTGCCTTTGCGGGGTTACCGGAGCGCGCCTTCTTCTTGGGAGCGTTCTTGCCACCCTTGCGGCCGCCGCCGGGACCACCCATTCCAGGCATGCCCGGCATGCCACCCTGGGCCATCTTCTTCATCATTTTCTGGGCCTGGGCGAAGCGCTCCAGAAGGCCGTTGACCTCCGAGACGTGCACACCTGAACCCTTTGCGATGCGGGCACGGCGAGAGCCGTTGATGATTTTGGGAGCAACGCGCTCGTGCGGCGTCATGGACCTGACGATTGCCTCAACACGATCAATTTCGCGTTCGTCGAAGTTCTCCAGTTGCTGGCGGATGTTTTGGGCACCCGGCATCATCATGAGCATCTTCTTCATGGAACCCATGTTGCGGATCTGCTGCATCTGGGCGAGGAAGTCATCCAGGGTGAAGTCTTCCTGGTCGGCGAACTTCTTCGCCATCCGGGCTGCTTCGTCCTTGTCCCAAGCCTTCTCAGCCTGTTCGATCAAGGTGAGGACGTCACCCATGTCCAGGATGCGCGAAGCCATACGGTCCGGGTGGAAGAGCTCGAAGTCGTCCAGTCCTTCACCGGTCGACGCGAACATGACCGGCTTACCCGTGACGGACGCAACCGAAAGTGCGGCACCACCGCGGGCATCGCCGTCGAGCTTGGACAGCACGATGCCGGTGAAGTTCACGCCTTCATCGAAGGCCATGGCCGTGTTAACGGCGTCCTGGCCGATCATGGAGTCAATCACGAAGAGGACTTCGTTCGGGATAATCGCTTGGCGGATCCGGCGTGCCTGGTCCATCATCTCGGCGTCCACGCCGAGGCGTCCGGCGGTGTCAACGATCACGACGTCGTGCAGCTTCTGGCGCGCTTCCGCCACACCGGCGCTGGCGACCGCCACCGGGTCACCGGCCGGGTGCTCCAACTCCGAGGTTGCTCCCGGGTGCGGCGCGAAGACAGGAACGCCTGCCCGCTGGCCTACAACCTGGAGCTGCGTCACGGCGTTGGGCCGCTGGAGGTCGCAAGCTACGAGGATGGGGCTGTGGCCTTGGGCCTTCAGCCACTTGGCGAGCTTGCCGGCAAGGGTGGTCTTACCGGCACCCTGAAGGCCGGCGAGCATGATGATGGTGGGGCCGGTCTTGGCCATGCGGATGCGCCGTGTTTCACCGCCGAGGATCTCCACGAGTTCCTCGTTGACAATCTTGACGATCTGCTGGCTCGGATTCAGCGCACCCGACACCTCAGCACCCAGAGCCCGCTCGCGAATGCGCGACGTGAATTCGCGGACCACCGAAACGGCAACATCCGCGTCCAACAGGGCACGGCGGATCTCCCGGACGGTGGCATCGACATCAGCCTCGGAGAGGCGGCCCTTGCCACGGAGGTTCTTGAAGGTTGCTGTCAACCGGTCAGAGAGTGAATTGAACACGCGCCGTGCACTTCTTTCGATGGTCTGCGATTGGCGGCCAATGCGGCACGCCAGAGTCTTGACTTATTCTTGCCCCAGCAAATTTGTCTCAACCCCAACAAATCTGCGTCAACCAAGGGACTCGACTATCTAGGGTACCAAGTCGCACCTGCAAGATGGCATGCTGGCACAGTGACCAGCAAAACAACTGTGAAAACGTTGCTCATCCTCGGCGCGTCCGGGGACCTTACAGGCAGGCTGCTCCTCCCGGGACTTGCGGGGCTCTTAGCCACGGGCCGGGTACCGGAATTGCGTTTGGCCGGTGCAGGATCTGACCCTTGGACACAGGAACAATGGCGTGAACGGGTCAATGGCACTTTCGCGGCCTCGTCCAAGGCCGCGGACGCCAGAGGTCGGCAGGCTTTGGACGCTGTTGCGGAATCCACCAAATACCACCAAGTGGACGTAACGGCCGACGGGCCGCTGGCAGACCTCCTGGCAGATCTGGAAGGGCCGATCGCCATCTTTTTCGCCCTGCCGCCCCATGTTAGCCAGAAGGCCTGTGAAATCCTTCGACGCGAGCAGTTGCCGCCCGGCACGCGGCTGGTGATGGAGAAACCCTTTGGTTCCAGCCTTGAATCTGCACGTGAGCTTAATGCGACACTGGCCACGCTGGTGCCTGAGGACCACATCCATCGCGTGGACCACTTCCTGGGCAAGGCCACTGTCCTGAATATCCTTGGCTTACGGTTCGCCAATCGGTTCCTTGAGCCTGTGTGGAACCGCGACCACATCGAAAAGGTGGAAATCGTCTTCGACGAGGACCTCGCTCTTGAAGGACGGGCCCGCTATTACGACAGCGCCGGCGCGTTGCGTGACATGATCCAAAGCCATCTCCTGCACATCATGGCTTTCCTGGCCATCGATGCCCCTGCCACGATCGAGGAACGCGACCTCCGCGACGCCGTAGCCACCGTGTTGCGTGCCAGCAGCGTCAAGGCGCCTTACCGGGACACGACGCGGCGCGCCCGCTATACAACAGGAACTCTCGGGGATCGGACCATACAGGACTACACCGCTGAGCAAGGAGTTGACCCGGACCGCAATACCGAGACTCTTGCCGAGGTTCGGGTGGACATTGATAACTGGCGGTGGGAGGGCGTTCCCTTCCTCCTGCGCTCCGGCAAAGCCCTGGGACGCCGGAGGAAGGAAGCCGTGATCACCTTCCGGCCAGTGCCGCACCTGCCCAACGGATTCTCCGGCGTGGACTCCCCCAACCAGCTGCGGATTGGATTCGGGCCGGACGTCCTCCAACTCGACATCGATGTGAACGGGCCGGGCGACATCTTCACCCTTGACCGCGCCAGTCTCATGGCAGAACTCAGCTCGGCCGGCATGCTGCCCTACGGTGAAGTGCTCGAAGGCGTTATAGCCGGCGACCCCCTGCTTTCCGTCCGGGGAGACACGGCTGAGGACTGCTGGCGGATCGTTGAGCCCGTCCTTCGGGCCTGGGAACGGGGTACCGTCCCCTTGGACGAGTACGACGCCGGTAGCGCCGGGCCGGCGGACTGGCCCACCGCCGTCGTGAAATAAGACAGCTGAGTCAAATAAGACGGCTGAACTGACACACCCGCACGCAGAAAGCGGGCCGGGTACCTTTGCTGGTACCCGGCCCGCTTTGCGTCAGGACTGTGATGTCAGGACTGTGCCGTCAGGACTTAGATGGCGGCAGCGCCGCGCTCCCCGGTCCTCACTCGAACTGCTTCGTAGACATCCACGGTCCAGACTTTGCCATCTCCGGCCCGGCCGGTATTCGAGCTTGCGATCAGGACATCAAGGATGTCATCTGCTTGCTCGTCCGTGGCAAGAACCTCAATGCGAATCTTTGGCAGCAGGTCCACGTTGTATTCGGCTCCGCGGTACACCTCGGTGTAGCCACGCTGCCGGCCGTAGCCGCTTGCTGCGCTGACCGTCAAGCCTTGGACGCCGTACGCTTCCAGGCCTTCCCGGACTGCTTCAAGCTTTTCCGGGCGGACAATCGCTGTGATGAGCTTCATGCCTGGACACTCTCCTTGCCTTCTGCGGGCGTCTTGGCTGCTGCGGACTCGGACTTTCCGATCATGGCCTCGTGCAGCGGCTGGAAGCTGCCACCGTGACCGTTGACACCGAACTCGTAGGCCGTCTCAGCGTGCAGGCTGAGGTCAACACCCACGTTCTCCTGCTCAGTGGAGACCCGGAAGCCCATGGTCTTGTGAATGGCGAAGGCGATGATGGCCGTCATGATTGCCGAGAAGGCAATTGCGACTCCTGCAGCTGCGAGCTGGGCCCACATCTGGGTCATGCCGCCACCGTAGAAGAGGCCGCCGGCGGTGACGCCTTCGCTTGGGGTGGCGATGAAGCCCAGTGCCACGGTGCCGATGATGCCCGACACGAGGTGGACGCCGACAACATCCAGGGAGTCATCGAAGCCCCAGCGGAACTTCAGGCCGACTGCCAGGGCTGAAGCGACACCGGCTACAACACCGAGTCCAAGGGCGCCCACTGGGCTGACATTGGCGCAAGCGGGAGTGATGGCAACCAGGCCTGCAACTACACCGGAAGCTGCACCCAATGAAGTCGGGTGCCCATCGCGGATGCGTTCGGTGACGAGCCAGGCGATCATGGCTGCAGCGGGGGCCGCCAGCGTGTTGATCCAGATGAGGCCGGCCTGTTCAGCAGTGGCTGCTGCACCGCCGTTGAAGCCGAACCAACCGAACCAGAGGATGGCTGCACCGAGCATGACGAACGGAATGTTGTGCGGGCGGTGGTTCGGGTCCTTGCCGAAGCCGCGGCGGTTACCAATGATCAGAACGAGGACCAGTGCTGCAACACCTGCGTTGATGTGCACCACGGTGCCGCCTGCGAAGTCAATGGCCGGGCCGAGGGCCTTGCCGATGGCTCCTTCAGGGCCGAACAAGCCGCCACCCCACACCATGTACGCCAGCGGCGCGTAGACCAGGGTGACCCACACTGGAACGAAGAGGCTCCAGGCGCCAAACTTGGCGCGGTCTGCGATGGCACCGCTGATAAGGGCTACCGTGATGATGGCGAAGGTGGCTGCATAGCCGACCTTGATCAAACCATCGGGAGTGCTGATGCCTTCAAGGCCGAAGGTGGCAAACGGATTGCCCACGATCTCCATGAAGCCTTCACCTGAGCTCATCGACGAACCCCACAGCACCCAGACAACACCCACGATACCGATGGAGATGAAGCTCATCATCATCATGTTCAATGCTGCCTTGGCGCGGGTCATGCCGCCGTAGAAGAATGCCAAACCGGGAGTCATGAACAGCACGAGTGCCGCCGCCACCATGACCCATACGTGACCTGCGGTAAGTTCCATGGTGCACGTTCCTCTCTTGCTAGATCTGCGGTTCAACCGCGGTCTGACGCCGTTTTGCGTCCTGCTTAAGATTTTTGTGCCGCCGTGTTTCGCCTGCGCAGGTTTTACATTGCGGGCTCGTTACAACAACCTCCCCAACGTAAATGGTGCATATCACCGTTGTTACGGATATGTTTCATGCGTCACACTTCCCCGCAAATACCCAGAATTGAAGGACCCGCACCGCATGACTGAGTCGCCCAGATCCGTTGAAGACCCAAGGATCCGGCCGCAGAAGGAACCGCTGCCCCGCGACATCAAGGTGATGTTGGCGGCAGCGTTCTTGATTGCGCTGGGCTTCGGGCTTGTAGCGCCGGTGCTCCCCCAGTTCGCCACCACCTTCGACGTCGGCGCCACCGCCGCCGCCGTCATTGTCAGCATCTTCGCTTTCATGCGATTGGTTTTCGCCCCGGCAGGGGGCTCACTCATCGGACGCTTCGGTGAGCGGAACGTGTACGTATCCGGCCTGCTGATCGTTGCCGTTTCCACTGCCGCCTGTGCTTTCGCCCAGAATTATTGGCAGCTGCTGATTTTCCGGGGCCTCGGCGGAGCGGGTTCCGTAATGTTCACAGTCGCCGCCATGGGGCTGCTCATCCGTTTGGCGCCGCCGGAACGCAGAGGACGCGTATCAGGTGCGTACGCATCGGCCTTTCTGATCGGCAGCGTCCTGGGGCCGGTTGTTGGCGGCCTCCTGGCAGGCTTCGGCCTTCGGGTACCGTTCCTTGCCTATGCGGCAGCTTTGCTCCTTGCGGCGCTGGTGGTCCGCACAATGCTCAGCGGCGAGGGTACCCCCGGTCAGGATGCCAGCCCCGCTCCGCCCATGACGTTGAAGGAGGCGCTGGCCGATTCAGCGTACCGGGCCGCTGTGTTTTCCAGCTTCGGTAATGGCTGGGTGACTTTTGGTGTGCGGATGGCCACCATTCCGCTCTTTGCCGTCGCAGCACTTCAGTCGCGGCCGGAGACAGCTGCGTGGGCGTTGGCCGTTTTTGCCGTAGGCAATGCTGTCGCTTTGACATTCTCCGGGCGCCTCGCCGATGCCTGGGGAAGGAAGCCCCTGCTCATTCCGGGTCTTGTCATCACTGGCCTCGCCACCGGTGTCATCGGGTTAACCACGGACCTTCCGGCATTCTTCGCTGCTTCCGCTGTGGCAGGCTTCGGTTCCGGCTTGCTGGGCCCGGCGCAGCAGGCTGCTGTCGCCGATGTCATTGGCCGGGGGCGTTCCGGTGGCAAGGTGCTGGCGGTCTTCCAGATGGCCGCAGACACCGGGGCCATCATCGGCCCCGTCGTGGCTGGAATCCTCGCCGATCGCTTCGGCTACGGGCTTGCATTTGCTGTCACCGGCGGAGTGCTGCTGCTCACCGCCGCCGGCTGGCTGTTGGCGCGCGAACCCCTTAAAACCAAAAACTGACTGGCAATAGTGGTTGATTAGAGTGCTGAAAACAACCACTATTGCCAGTCAGTTGGGCGACTGTGCTAATTAAGGCGACTGCGCTAGTTAAGCAGGGCGTCCACAAAGCCCTCGGCGTCGAACGGTGCGAGGTCGTCCGGACCTTCGCCGAGACCGATGAGCTTGACGGGCACGCCCAGCGACTTCTGGATAGCGACCACAATGCCGCCCTTTGCTGTTCCATCCAATTTGGTCAGCACAATACCTGTGATGTTGACCACCTCGGCAAAGACGCGGGCCTGGTTCAGGCCGTTCTGACCCGTGGTGGCGTCAAGCACCAGCAGGACCTCGTCCACTTCAGCCAGTTTCTCGATGACACGCTTGACCTTTCCGAGTTCGTCCATCAGGCCGGTCTTGTTCTGCAGGCGCCCAGCGGTATCCACCATCACGACGTCGACCTCCTGGTCGATGCCCGCTTTGACGGCTTCGTAGGCAACGGAGGCGGGGTCGGCGCCATCGATGTCGGACTTGACGGTGGGTACGCCGACACGCTGGCCCCATGTGGCCAACTGCTCAGCAGCTGCGGCGCGGAAAGTGTCCGCAGCACCGAGCAGCACGTCCTTGTCCTCGGCCACGAACACGCGCGCCAGTTTACCGACGGTTGTGGTCTTACCCACGCCGTTGACACCGACAACAAGCACGACGGCGGGTCGGTCACCCTTGCGCTCGACGTTGAGGGAACGGTCCATGGTGGGATCCACGAGCTTGATGAGTTCTTCACGGAGCATGGCTTTGACATGCTCGGGGCTTCGGGTGCCCAGCACCTTGACGCGTTCCCGGAGGGCATCGACCAACTGCATGGTGGGCTCGGTGCCGAGATCGGCAAGAAGCAGTGTCTCCTCAACCTCGTCCCACACGTTCTCGTCGATTTTGTCCCCGGACAGCAGAGCCAGCAGACCCTTGCCCAGAATGTTGTTCGATTTCACCAAACGGGCGCGGAGGCGGGTCAGGCGGCCTTCCACAGGCGCCGGCGTCTCTACAGCGATGGTCTCCAACCCGGCGGCATCATCCGGAACATCAGCACCTTCGACTCTTCCGTCGAAGGTTGGGGCAGGAGGTGCAGTTACGGCATCCGGCCGGTCCTCCACAAGGGTTCCGCTGCCTGCAGCCGATGACTGAACGGGGTCATTTGCGTCCCGCGTTCCAGGGTATTTGGCGCCGGACTTCCGGGCCTTCATCAGTACCGGCACCAGCCCGCCGACCACGACGAGCGCAGCGACAATGGACAGAATTATGGGTAGGAAATCGTTCACTCCCCTACCTTCTCACAAAGCTATGCTCCGACACCGAGCCGTTGGCTGATGACGGTGGACACCCCGTCGCCACGCATCGTGACGCCGTAGAGGGCATCGGCCACTTCCATGGTGCGCTTCTGGTGCGTGATGACGATCAACTGGCTGGACTCCCGAAGCTCTTCGAAGATCGTGATGAGCCGGCCCAGGTTGGTGTCGTCCAAGGCCGCTTCCACTTCGTCCATGACGTAAAACGGCGACGGCCTGGCTTTGAAGATCGCCACCAGCAGTGCCACAGCGGTGAGTGACCGTTCGCCGCCGGAGAGCAGGGACAACCTCTTGATCTTCTTACCAGCCGGCCTGGCTTCCACCTCGATGCCAGTGGTCAGCATGTCGTTTGGATCCGTCAGGACCAGCCTGCCCTCGCCTCCTGGGAAGAGCCGTGCGAAGACGCGGTCAAACTGCGCTGAAGTATCGGCGAAGGCTTCGGTGAAGACCTGCTGGACGCGGTTATCCACTTCTTTGATGATGTCCAGCAAGTCCTTCCGGCTGGACTTGAGGTCCTCCAGTTGCGAGCTGAGGAACTGGTGGCGCTCCTCAAGGGCGGCAAACTCTTCCAGGGCCAGCGGGTTGACCTTTCCCAGTGCCGCCAGTTCCCGCTCAGCCTTTTTGAGCCTTTTCTCCTGCTCCGCCCGGTCGAAGGGAATTCCTTCAACGAGCGGTGCACCCGTTTCGTCCACCGGCGCACGGAGTTCCGCCCATTTGTCCGTGGTTGCGCCAGCCGGTTGTGGGACAGGTTGATCGGGGCCGTAATCTGCAACGAGCTGTTCGGCCGATAGTCCGAGTTCCTCGATGGAACGGGCCTCCAACGCCTCGATTCGAAGACGCTGTTGGGTCCTGGCCATCTCGTCCTTGTGCACAGAGTCGGTAAGTTCGGCGAGTTCCTTTGCCAGCGAATCGTTTCCGGAACGCACGCCGGACAGTTCCTTCTCCAGTTGCTCACGCGCATGCTCGGCAAGGTCGCGTTCATGGCCGGCGACATCCACGGAAATATCGATGAAGCGAAGCGCCTGCTCAATGGCAGACACCACTGCACCGGCACGCTGGGCTTGGGCGCGCCGCCTCTGCGCCCGGCGGGCGGCCTCTTCACGGGCCCGCCGCTCCGTAGCTGCTGCGCGTTCAAGGGAGGCCGCCCGGCCAGAGATGGCCCCCAATTGTTCTTCGGCCGTGCGCAGGGCGAGCCGGGCTTCCATTTCGTTCGAACGTGCCAACCTCGCCTGCGCCGCGAGCTCATCCCGATGATCCGTGGATGGTTCCTCGTCCGGAGCTTCCTGGGCGGCGGCGAGCCGCTCGGCCGCGACTTCAAGGTCCAACCGGGCTTCTGCAATGTTCGCTTCCGCACGCGCCAGCGAAGCCTCCAGGCGTTCGCTTTCACCCACCGCACTGCGAAGAAGTGAGTTCAAATGCCCCAAGCGCTCTGCCACGGCAGCAAGGCGGGCATCTGATTCATGCAGTCTTTCCAATGCTGCATCGGCCCGGTCCTGGGCTTCGGCGCGACGAGCTTCGGCGCCAGCCAGGGCGAACCGTCCCCGCTCCAAGCGTGCCGTAACCTCCTGAAGCCCGGCTACGGCGTCGTCCACTGCTGCCTGGATCTCCAACAGTGAAGGGGCCGTGGCTGAACCGCCCTGGGCCGTTAGCGACGTGAAGACGTCGCCTGCGAGGGTGACCACTTTAAGTTTGGGTTGGTCACCAATCAGCGCTGCCGCCGCTGCCGGATCATCGACGACGGCGATCCCGGCCAGGAGGGCCAGGGCACCTTGGGCAGATGGTTCCGTGACCTTGAGGACGTCCACCGCCCATCTGCAGCCAGCCGGGAGCTGTGAGGAGGATGCTACTTCAGTAGCCCCAGGCACAACGTCAGCCAAGAGCAGCGCGGCCCTGCCGGCGTCGTCCTCTTTCAACAGTTTGATCGCGGCGACGGCGACAGCGGAGTCCCCGACCACGAGCGCATCCGATACAGAGCCCAGCGCCGCTGCTATCGCGGCCTCATAACCGGGCTCAATGGCCAGCATCCCGGCGAGCGGCCCCAGAATGCCCTGGACACCGCCGGAGAGCAGGCGTTCCGAGCCGTCCTTGCGGTTCAGCCCCAAAAGGAGTGCATCGCGGCGGGCGATCAGGGCATCCCGTTGGCGAAGTGCTTCCCGTTCTGCGGACTTCAGCTCTTCGATCTCTGCCAGCACGGCGTCCAGGGCCTCAGTGGCATTCTCGTACTCGGCGTCAAGGCTCTCTTCGCCGTCTTCAACCCCTGCAACCTGGGATTCGAGTGCTGCGAATTCGCTCTGGGCGTGCCGCCGTCGCTCGTTGCCCGCGGCCAGTGATTCGCGGAGCCGACCGCGCTCGGCCTCCGCCGCTTCAGCCCGGGAGCGTGCGGCCGCGACCTGACCTGCGAGCCTGGCGAGTCCCTCACGACGGTCAGCAGCGGCCCTTAACATGGCCGTCAGCCGTTTGTCCTCGGCGGCTGCGAGCGCCTCCGCAGAATCCTTCGCAACTGTTGCTTCCAGGAGGGCAGCCTGCTTGGCCAGGATGTCGTGTTCCAGAACGGCTTGTTCTCCGCGGACCTTCGCCGCCTGGCGCTCCAACTGTTCGGGGTCGCGACCGGAGTCCGGCACCGCTTCTGAGGAGCCCAGAAGCCGACGACGCTCGGCTGCCAGGGAACCCAGCGAGCGGAGCCGCTCACGACTTGCCGACAGCTGGTACCAGTTCTCCCGTGCTGCGTTGAGCCGGGGGGTTGCTTCCGCTGCTTGCTGTTCCAATGCGGCTTGGCGTCGCCGGCCGTGGCCCAGTTCTGCCTCGACCACTTGGCGGCGTTCCTTGAGGGCGGCTTCGTCTGCGACGTCCTGTTCAAGGCTCGATATCAGTGCAACGAGGTCGTCGGCGAGGAGCCGGGCGCGGGCATCCCTGACATCGAACTGGACTGTTTGGGCGCGCCGGGCGATTTCTGCCTGCTTGCCCAAGGGTGTTAGTTGGCGCCGGATCTCTGCGGTGAGGTCGCCAAGACGGGCAAGGTTGGCCTGCATGGCTTCGAGCTTACGGACGGTTTTTTCCTTGCGGCGCCGGTGCTTGAGGATACCTGCGGCTTCCTCAATGAAACCGCGGCGGTCTTCAGGTGTCGCGTGCAGTACGCGGTCCAGCTGGCCTTGGCCCACTATCACGTGCATCTCGCGTCCCAGTCCGGAATCGGACAAAAGCTCCTGGATGTCCAGGAGCCGGCAAGGCGCACCGTTGATGGCGTATTCGGAGCCTCCCGTCCGGAACAGTGTCCGGGAAATCGTGACTTCGCTGTACTCAATGGGAAGCGCGTTGTCCGCGTTGTCGATGGTCAGGGAAACGTGGGCGCGTCCCAAAGGAGGCCTGCCGGACGTGCCGGCAAAGATGACATCTTCCATCTTTCCACCGCGCAGCGTCTTGGCGCCTTGCTCCCCCATGACCCACGCCAAGGCATCCACGACGTTGGACTTACCCGAGCCGTTCGGACCGACCACTGCGGTGACGCCGGGCTCGAAGTCGAACGTCGTGGCCGACGCAAACGACTTGAATCCGCGGACAGTCAGACTTTTCAAATGCAAGGCGGTTCGGTTCTCCTGGGTGGCCTGTTGTCAGCCCTTGGGGGCGGCTTTATCTCCCTAAATCTACTGCCGTTTGGCCGAAATCCATGGATCTGCAACGGGAAAGCCTTGCGGCAGGGATGCCGCGCCCCTACACTCCTGCCAAGGGTTACTTGGCGGATTCGCTCCGGTGATCCGGCTTCGACCTGAAGGTCCCTCGGGTAAAGGCTGGATACGGTTCAGATATTCGGAAACGATCATCCAAGTGCAGAACCCGTATTCCATAACTGAAGATCTTGGTTTGACCCTGGCTGGGGAGCGGCAAGCAGGGACCGTGCGCTAGACGCGGACCCATATTCGCAATTGGCGTACCACTCCAGGAGTTCTGATGACCGGTCCTTCAGCTACCCGACCACAGCGGCTGTTCAAGGGCTTCTTCGTGCCCTTGCTCGTCGCGATGGTTGCATCCTTGCTGCCTTTCACGGCACCCGCGGCCACGGCGGCCGATCCCTGCAACCCGGTGGTGAATCCGATAGCTTGCGAAAATTCGAAACCGGGGAGCCCGCCTTCTGAATGGGACATCGTTGGTGCCGGTGACAGCAGCATCCAAGGGTTCGCCACCGCCATCAGCGTCAATGCCGGACAGCCCATCCAGTTCAAGGTCGATACATCAGCCCCCACCTATACGATTGCCATTTACCGCACAGGTTGGTATGGCGGCAACGGCGCCCGGAAGGTCGCCAATGTGACTCCGTCGGCCTTCCGACAAAACCAGCCCGCCTGCCGGACCGACGTCACAACTGAACTGTACGACTGCGGCACCTGGGCCGTATCGGCAACCTGGCAGGTCCCGGCAACCGCTGTATCAGGCGTCTACTTTGCGTTGCTGACGAGGCCGGACACAGACGATCAAAGCCACATTACGTTCATTGTCCGCAACGACGGCAACCACTCGAACGTTGTCTTCCAAACCTCGGATACCACGTGGCAGGCCTACAACAGCTACGGCGGAGCAGACTTCTATGAAGGGGCAGTCAACGGACGGGCCTACAAGATCAGTTACAACCGGCCAATGGCCAGCCGTAGCGGCCCGGACGGCCGGGACTTCTACTTCGCCAACGAGTACCCCATGGTGCGGTTCCTTGAACAGAACGGCTACGACGTCAGCTACATCAGCGGCCTCGATACGGACACCCGGGGCGCAGAGCTACTGAACCATAAAGTGTTCCTGTCTGTTGGCCACGACGAGTATTGGTCCGGCAACCAACGGGCCAACGTGACGGCCGCGCGTGACGCCGGCGTGAACCTGCAATTCCTTTCCGGAAACGAAATGTATTGGCGAACGCGCTTCGAACCATCCAGCGTGGACGGGGCCGCGGGTCGAACCCTGACCAGTTACAAGGAAACGTGGGCCAACGCAAAAATCGATCCGAGCCCCCAATGGACCGGTACGTGGCGTGATCCTCGTTTTGCATCCCAGGCCAACGGTGGAGGACTGCCGGAGAACGGGCTGACCGGCACCCTGTACATGTCTAATTTCACCGACCTGCCAGTGACGGTCTCCGCGCAGGAAGGCAAGACGCGGCTCTGGCGCAATACCTCGCTGGCTTCGCTCCCTGCCGGATCTTCCGCAGCCCTGGCTGCCCACACGGTGGGCTATGAATCGGACGAGGACCTCGACAACGGATTCCGTCCCGCCGGCCTGGTTCAACTTTCCACGACTGTTGGGAGCGTGTCGCAATACCTGCAGGACTTCGGCTCTACAGTAATGCCGGGCACAACAACACACCACGTGACGCTGTACAAGGCGGCCAGCGGAGCGCTGGTCTTTTCGGCCGGCAGCGTCCAATGGACGTGGGGCCTGGACCAGGAACACGACGGCAACGGCGCTCCAGCAGATGTCCGTATGCGGCAAGCACAAGTCAACCTGCTCGCCGACATGGGCGCACAGCCGGCAACGCTCGCAGCGGGTTTGGTGACCACCACAGCCAGCACCGACAAGACCGGCCCCACGGTCACCATTAACGCGCCCGCCAACGGCGCCACCATAGCCCAAGGCGCAAGTGTCACCGTCAACGGAACCGCTGCTGACGCAGGCGGCGTGGTTGCCGGCGTCGAGGTTTCAACCGACGGCGGAGCCACCTGGCACCCGGCCACCGGCAAGGCGACCTGGACCTATACCTACATCCAAAAAGGATTCGCAACGTCAACCATCCAAGTGCGGGCTGTCGACGACAGCGCCAACATCGGCTCCGTTGCCACCCGTAACCTCACCTTGAATGGCCCATACACGGTCTTCGGCCAGACTGTGCCGTCAGTTGTGGATTCGGGTGACGGCGGCGCTTACGAGATGGGACTGCGTTTCACGCCATCCGTGGACGGCTTCATCACCGGCGCAAGGTTCTACAAGAGCACGGCAAACACGGGCACACATACCGGTTCGCTGTGGAATTCTGCAGGTGCCCGCCTGGCCACGGCAACCTTCGCCAACGAGTCGGCCTCGGGATGGCAGACTGTGCTCTTCAGCCAGCCTGTGGCCGTAACTGCCGGGCAGAAATATACCGTCTCCTACTCGACTCCGAAGGGACACTACTCGACGAAGGACTACCAGTGGGCGTATTCCGGGTTCAACGATGCGCCTATGAAGGTGGCTGGCGGCTTCGGGGCTGAACCGGCGGGGGTTTACGCCGCAGTACAGAACTTCCCGACGTCCAGCTTCAATGGCGGCAACTACTTCGTGGACGCCATTTTCAGTACCGTGGACACCTCGCCATTGACGGTATCCGGACAAACACCGGTTCCATCCTCATCCAGTGTTTCCGTCTCCACCAAAGTCAGCGGTGTGTTCTCCAAGCCGGTTACAGCCGCCAGCGTCCAATTGACGCTGCGCTCCTCCTCAGGCCCGGTGGACGGCACCACCACCTACGATGCGGTGGCCAGGAAGGCGACCTTCACGCCAACGTCCCAACTGGCCTTCAGCACGCAGTACACCGCGACTCTCGCCGGAACAGACTCAGTTGGAGGCCAAGTGAGCTCCGGCGGCACCTGGACATTTACCACCGCTGCAACGGTCCCGGTTGCCGGTTCGTGCCCCTGCAGCCTCTACGATGACAGCGTCACTCCGGGGATCGCTGAGATCCAGGACGGTGTGCCGCTGACCCTGGGCGTGCGCTTCACGAGCGTTTCCGCCGGGCAAGTCAGTGGCGTGCGCTTCTACAAGTCTGCCGGCAACACCGGGACTCATACCGGTTCGCTGTACACAGCGGCCGGCCAACTGCTGGCAACGGTGACCTTCGCCAACGAAAGCAGCGCGGGCTGGCAGACGGCGATGTTCAGCCAACCCGTCCAAATGGCTGCGAACACTGAATACATCGCCGCCTACAAGTCAACGACGGGGGCTTACTCGGCTACCAGCAACGGCTTTGGCCCAGGCCTTAGCGTTGGGCCGCTGCGCACAGGTTCTGACGCCGGTGCGTACTCCTACAGCACCGATTTCCCAAGTTCGCGTTCGACAGCCAGCTATCTCGTGGACGTCGTCGTGATGGTCGATGCGCCCCCATTCACAGTGGGCGGCCAATCACCGCTGGCCAACGCCTCCAGTGTTCCCTTGAACACCACGGTGAGCGGTGTGTTGTCTGAAGCCGCTGTGGCTTCGAGCGTGAAGCTGGATGTTAAGACGTCCAGCGGCACGGCCGTAGCTGGAACGAGCACTTACGAGCAAACAACCCGCAAGGTCACGTTCACGCCGACTGCCGCGCTCGCCGCAGGAACCTCGTACACAGCGACGGTGACCGCCACAGCTAATTCCGGGACTCCCCTCACCACGGGAAGCACGTGGACTTTCACCACGGTCCCGGCTCCGCGGACGCCTGGCGTTTGCCCCTGCACGCTGTATCAGGACACGGAGACACCAACCACCGCCGAAGTGAACGACGGCGTATCCCTCGCCATGGGCGTCCGGTTCAGCAGTGATATTGCCGGGCAGGTGACGGGCATCCGTTTCTTCAAGTCCAGCGGCAACACTGGCACCCACACCGGTTCGTTGTACACCCTTAGCGGACAACTACTGGCCTCGGTCACGTTCACCAACGAGTCGAGTATGGGTTGGCAGACAGCAACCTTCAGCCAACCGGTCAGTATCCAGGCGGACACCGAGTACATCGCTGCGTACAAGGCGCCGACCGGCACGTATTCGTACACAGCTGCTGGATTCGGTGACGGGTTTGCCAGCGGTCCTTTGCGGGTGGTTACCGACTCCGGGGCTTACTCATATGGTGGCGACTTCCCCAATACGACATCCACAGCGAGCTACCTTGTAGATCTGGTGTTCACCCAGCCTGCACAGCCGCTGAGCGTGACCAGCCAAACCCCCGCCCCGGGGGCCACCGCGATACCCACTGACGTGAAGCCTTCCATCACTTTCTCGACCGCCATCAACCCAGGAGCGACATTCACCCTGACGGCAAACGGAACCTCGGTGGCTGGGTCGGCTGCATTGTCCGCTGACGCTGCAACCCTCACGTTCACCCCGGCTGCAGCCCTTCCCGCCAGCACCGTCATCACGGCCAACGTTTCCAACGTCTCCAGTCCACAAGGCCAGACCCTGCCGCCGACGTCGTGGCAGTTCACAACGGCGAGTGCAGCGGTTCAGCAGAGCACCATCTTCGGTTCCCTGGTCCCGCAAGTTGCTGCGTCATCGGAGTCGAAGTCGGTGGAACTGGGAACAGCCTTCACGGTTTCCCAATCCGGCACCGTGACGGGTATTCGCTTCTACAAGGGCACCGGCAACACTGGCACACACGTGGGCTCGCTTTGGAATTCTGCGGGCACCAGGCTGGCGCAGGTGACGTTCACCAACGAAACCTCCACCGGGTGGCAGACCGCCACCTTGTCGACACCGGTCACGCTGGGCACCGGCCAGACCTACGTCGTTTCCTACCGGGCGCCCAACGGCCACTACTCCTACACCCAGGGCTTCTTCAACTCGACCTGGACCAGCGGAGTGTTCACGGCCAGCGGACCAAATAACGGCCTTTACAGATATGGAAACGGCGGCGTGATGCCGGCGAACTCGTGGAATGCGACGAACTACTTCGTGGACGTCGTGTACTCCGTCACAACGGCCCAGGCACAGACCCAGACCCAGACGCAAGCCACGGCCTCCCCAACACCAACGCCTACTCCGACGGCTACCTCGACCACAACGGCAAGTCCCTCACCGAGTCCCTCGCCCACGTCCACGCAATCCGGCGGGGTCCTGTGCGGATTGCTGCAGATCTGCTGAGATTCGAGTCTCCTGAACTGCTGACGTCCGGCCCCCTTTGAACTCCTGGGCCGGACGTCAGCATTGTCATGGGTCCGACCGGACGGGGACGCCATGTGATATTCAACGGACCACGCTGGGCGACCACGCATGAGGGATAAACAGGCTTGGCTGTGACGCCGGATCGGTCGCCAGCTTCCAGATATTGCTGTCGCCTGGGATATTTTCGTCGGCCAATCCGTAAAGCACGTTTTGGTTGTCCAACCACTCGATTTGGTCATCCACGCTTCGCTTCTCCGAAAGAACAGTTTCCCGGCCCGTAGCCAAGTCAAGCAGTGCGACTTTCCAGTGCGCAGTCAACGGCCCGGCGTCGTTCTTTTTGTAGGCAATCCGTGTGCCGTCCGGTGAGATGGAAGGGCACTCGACGTTATCGTGGACGGCAGTCAGGGTCTTGGCCGACAAGCTGCCGCGAACAAGCCAGATACGCCCGGCGGAAGCCGCCGTGGCGTAGAAGACGTCGTTTTGCCCGGGCGCAAAGGTGACTCCCCAAATGTTTCTGTCCGTGGCCTGCAAGCGCTCGCCGTTGACTATCAGGGCAAAGTCCTCCAGATTCCCTGAACCACCTGAACCACCCGCAGTGAAGTTGATTTCAGTCGCGGTGGAGAACCCTGCAGTCGCATATGAATGGCCTGTGACGAAGACAGTGGTGGCAATCATGGACCCATCTGCACTGATCCGGGTCCGGCTCGGTATCCCCGGAACCGGCCACGCCCGCTGCTGCTGCCAATCGCGATTCAGGACGGCTGCTTCGAAAGCGGTCACGAGGCCACGATTCGTCTTGAGGCAAATTACCGTGGATTCGGTGCCGTAGACCCTGTCGCAGGCCTGCTCGCTGACGGCACGCGTACCGCTTGGAGAGGATAACGGCACGGTAGCAGCATTACCGTACCCCTGTCCGCCTGCCGTGTTCCGAAAAAGGACGAACGGAACATCCGGCAACGGCTGGCCGGCAGTGACCCCTACGGACGGGGCGGCCGTGCGGCTCTCCTCAAATCGCTGATAGGCGCCAACCGCATAAATACCCGCCGCAGCAAGCACAACTGCCGTTACCGCAAGGAGAATGCCCCACCGAAGCCTCCCGCCAGTGAAGGTAGCGCTCATTCGTTGCCCAGCTTGGGCCTGGCTCCAGGCAGGATGAAGACGACGGCCACCACGGCACATGTCAACAACGCTCCGGCTGCAACCATGGCTGTGGGGGCACCTACTGCGTACCAGAGAACGCCAAAACCGGCCGAGGCCGTCATCCTGCTCAACGCAACCACAGTCTGTGCAGAGGCGATGCCTGTGGCCAGCTTCCCTGGTGGAGTCAACTGGCTGGCCAGTGCCGCCAGCACACCGTCAGTGGCTGCGTAGAACCCGCCAAGCAGGATCAGGCAGCCCACGGTGCTCCATAGGCCACCGAAAGGCGCCGCCGCCAGGAAGTAGCAGGCAAGCAGCGCGATGTGGCCGCCCACGAAGACCGGCACCCTGCCCACCCGGTCGGCCAGCCGCCCCAGCGGAATCGCAAACGCGAGGAACACGATGTTGGTGCCGACGAAAAGCAACGGAAACCACTGCACGGCAAAGGAATCCCTGTCCTGCAGCACGAGGTAGATGAAACCGTCACCAATGGTCAGCAAGCCTAGGAGCCCAGCAGAGATCAGCAATTTGCCCAGGCCTGGCTCCCGCAGATGGCTCCACGAGAACGCGAAGAGTCGGCGTCGTTGCTTCCGGGAGTCGGTGGTTTGTTCGGTGCCGCCGTTGGCTTCCATCCCTTTGAGCCCATCCGCCCGCAGGTCCGGCACCAGCAGCCCTAGAACTGCAACGCCTATGACTGCAAAGGCCAGGGACACCACAAAAACGGTGCTGAAGCCATTGGGGATCATCAGCAGCACGAGGAAGGCAATCATTGGCCCCGCGGCCGCTCCGATGTTGTCCAACATCCTGTGCACGCCAAAGGATCGGGCAAGGTGTTCCGGTTGCGCTGAAACAGTGATGAGTGCATCACGTGGAGCCGTCCGAATACCTTTGCCGATCCTGTCACCGGTCACAATGGCTGCTACCGCCCAGAACCCTCCTGCGAACAGGAAACCTATCCTGGCAAGCATGGACAATCCGTAGCCGGCCAATGCGATGCGTTTCGGGTGTCCGCTGCGGTCCGCGGCCCAGCCGGCGGCGATCCTGACTATTGCACTTGCGCCCTGGTTAATGCCGTCGATGAATCCGAAGGCGATGGTCGACAGGCCCAGGAATCCTGTCACATACAGCGGGAGGATTGCCGTGACGGATTCTGATGACACATCCGTCACCATGCTGACCAGGCCTAGCCACAGGATGACGGGAGACAAACGAAACGGCACCTCGCTGGATGGTGCCGTCGTGGCTCCCCGGGGTTTTTCCCGTTTGCCACCGCTGCGATCCGAAAGTGAGATGTACACAGGTGCCCCTAGTCCACCGTCGCGTGCAGGCTGCCCAAAAGCTGGAAGCGCGAAACGCCGGTTCCGGTCACCGAAACTGACACCGTCACTGTGTCCGTGCCACGCACGAATCTTGCGGCTACAGCTCCGTCCGGCGCGGGCGCGTCCTCGGACCAGAAGCCTTGCGCGACCAGGGACTGGCGGAAGGCGCCCAGAACGTCCCCTTGGGACGTGCCCACGATTCCGTCCGCCGTCAACTGCAGGACGTTGCCTGAAGTGGAGATGCTGGTGGACCCTACCGTGGTCCCGGCTGGCATGGCCACAACGCTGCTGGGCCAGCCCTCCACCAGCGAGCCCTTCGCTGTGCCGGATTTCGGCAATGGACCAGTGATAAGTGGGGCAGGTGCAGACGGCACCGGGAGCCCAGTGGGTGTGGCTGTCACAGGAGGCAGGACCTCCAGCGGCTTGGCGGTTGTTCCGCCGTCGCCTGAACCGTTGCCCGAACCGTCCGGTGGGCTGCTTGTCGAACTGCCCGACGTCGGACTGCCGGAGGGAGGCGCACTGGCGTTGCCGGAAGAGTTGCCGTTCGAAGGCTCCCCGCCAGGACTCGGCGATACCGAACTCTGGGCCGTTGCCGGTCCGGGTTTCGAAGCCATCTGGTCCAGGACGAGAGCTACGGCAGCGATCAGTACGGCGAGGCAGATGCCCGCTATCAGCAGGCGCCGCGCCATCATGGCTTCCCCGGACTTGCCGCGCCACCGAGGAGCTCGTGGGCCTTCGCCTCAAGCCCGTCGTCGACGAAATCGTAAATGAACGATGCCAACCAGATCACCACGGTCGCGGCGATCCAACCTATGATGCCGTTGATGGTGAAACCGTTCGAAAAGCTGCTTGTCACCACAAGGATCGCCAAAGTGGCCAGCAGCCCCGCAGCCATCGTCAGGGATTTGCTAAGGACCCACGTACGCCTGTCTGCCCGCTGCGCGTGACGGCGGTGGAACAGGGCCAGGATCAAGGGCTTGACCAAAAGCGTGGCCGCCGTGAACACCACGACGGCCCAAAGAAACCCGGCTCCCAAACGGACCCCGGGAAGAACTGACGCCACCCACAACGTGATGGCGTTGAAAACCAATGCGATGGCGATCCGAACCGCCAAGCTTTTCATGGGGACAGTCTGCCATTGCGATCCGGATTCCGGAACAGTTTTAGCCCTACCAACGCCCGTTTCGCGGCCGTGGCTGACAAACCGGACACGTATAGGACGAACGGTTCATGAATTGCTCACGTTTGATGATGCTGTGCAAGCCTGCTGCCTCGCAACGGCTGCACAGCTCGCCTGCGCGTCCGTAGGCATTCAGAGAGCGGGCGAAGTATCCCGAATCGCCGTTGACGTTGACATACAAGGAGTCAAAGCTCGTGCCTCCGGCAGCCAACGCCGCATTCATGACCTCTTGTGCGGCCTTCACAAGTCGGGCGGCATCGCCGCGTCGAAATGTGTCAGTGGGCCTTGCGTAATGGAGGCGGGCCCGCCAGAGGGCCTCGTCCGCATAGATGTTGCCGATCCCGGAAATAACCGACTGGTCCAGCAACGCCCGCTTCAGGCCTGTTTTTCGGCTCTTGATCTTGCGGTAGAACGTGTCGAAGGAAAAGCAAGGGTCCAGCGGGTCCCTGGCAATGTGGGAGGCTTCCTCGGCGATCTCGGGCAGGGGCGTTTCCCCCAAACCTCCGGGGCCGCCGTCGGGAGTTGGCACCAGGGACGTCACGAACAGGCCACCGAAAATACGCTGGTCCACAAATCGCAGTTGCTCCGGCATGCCGTCCACCGGGCTAAGGCAGATTCTGACTTTGAGATGCTTCTCGTCAGGGACATGGGGGTCCTGCATCAGCAATTGTCCGCTCATCCCCAGATGAGCCATGAGCGCTACCTTGGGCAGCGTACCCTCAACGGAATCCAGGCTGTCCATGGCGAGCGGCATCCAGAGAAACTTACCGCGGCGGACGACGTCCATCACCGTGGCATGCTCAAGATTCCCGATGAAGTCCTCTGTGCCCAGGCCGTGCCTGCGGATGGAGCGGGAGTCAAGGACGTCAACCCCGGTGATGGTACGGCCACGGACCCAGCGGGCGAGGCCACGGCGGACCACTTCTACTTCGGGAAGTTCAGGCATTGGGTCTGTGGACTCGGCTTCAGGCGGAAGCGGGTCCGGCAGGAGCTTGGTCCAGGGCAGTCAGGGCACGCCAGGCGTCGGCGGCAGCTTCCTGCTCGGCTTCCTTCTTCGAATGGCCAGCGCCGCGACCATAAGGAGTCCCACCAATGTTCAGGACGGCCTCGAACGTACGCGCATGATCCGGGCCCGAGCCTTCCACGGCATAGTGGATTGCTCCGAGCTGGCGGCTGGCGGTCAGTTCCTGGATGCTCGTCTTCCAATCGGTACCGGCTCCAAGGGCGCCGGCGTCCTTCAGGAGCGGGCCCACAAGGCGCATCACCAGCTGGCGTGCCGTTTCGATGTCGTTGGAGAGGTACGTCGCGCCAATGAGCGCTTCCATCGTGTCCGCGAGGATCGAGGCCTTGTTCTTGCCGTCAGTGAGCTTCTCGCCCTGCCCGAGGTAGATGAACTCGCCCACGCCGAGCTCGCGGCCAATGCCAGCGAGGGCACGCGTACTCACGACGGCGGATCGCCGCTTTGCGAGCTCACCTTCAGGCAGCGCGGGGTTCTCGCGGTAGAGCGAATCGGTCACGGAGAACCCCAGGATGGAGTCGCCGAGGAACTCAAGACGTTCGTTGGTGGGAATCCCACCGTTCTCATATGCGTATGAGCGATGTGTCAGAGCAAGACGAAGCGTCTCGGTGTCAATGGAGACACCGAGACGCTTCAGAAGCTCTTCAGTTGAAGACATCCTTTGTCAGCCTATTGGGCAGATTAGGCGTCTGCTACCTTGCGGCCCTTGTATTCAAGGAACAGCGCGGTGCCGGCAGAGTCAGTGACGACCTTTGCCTGGTGCGGCAGGCTGTAAGTAACCTGACCGTTTTCGATGGTCTTGACCAAGTTGGGGGCAGTTGCCTTCCACTGGGCACGGCGGGCGCGTGTGTTTGCGCGAGACATTTTCCGCTTGGGAACAGCCACGGCTATCTCATTTCTCTCTTAGTCCAACACTTACTAATCAGTTTGCCGGTCAGTCTTAGCCAGATCAGCTAGGGCAGCCCAGCGAGGGTCAATGACCTCGTGGTGGTGCCCCGGCTCGTCTTCCAGGCGTGCTCCACATTCGGAGCAAAGGCCCTGGCAGTCTTCCCGGCACACCGGCTGGAACGGCAGCATAGTGACAACTGCGTCCCGCAACACCGGCTCAAGATCGATCAGATCGTGCTCGACTCGACGTTGCTCTTCATCGTCTTCTTCGTCCGAAAGCTCGACGCCTTCATAGAAGAAAAGTTCTTGCACATTGACTTCAAGGTCATACGCAAGGGGATCCAGGCATCGACCGCATTCGCCGGTTACTTCGACGATTACGGATCCTGATACCAGAATTCCTTCGTGTACGGCCTCAAGGCGAAGATCCAACTCGACATCCGAGCCTTCCTTCACGCCAATGAGCGCCACACCAAGGTCACTTGGCGCAGGTACATGTTCGTTGAGTGTCCGCATGGTCCCTGGACTGCGTCCAAGGTCCTTGACTACCAGCGCCAAGGGCGAACTTGCATCTCGCTTAATGAGAACTCCTGTAGAACATATGACCGACGTACCATCTTAGCCTGATCAAGCCTGAGGACTCAAACCGGCGCCGGGCGCGCGAAGAGCGCCACGGTTTCAGCTGGAATCCACCGCAAGAAGCTGCGAGGTACCTATCAAGACTACCCCCTTGCGGGAGGCTTACGTTCCAGACTCGCCAGCGAGGAGCCGCTTCAAAACAGATTTCGGTACGAAATCGGAAATGTCGCCGCCCAATACATTGACCTCTTTGATCAAGGTGGAGGAAAGGTGGAGGTAGTGCGCTTCTGCCGGCAGGAAGACAGTTTCGACGCCGGTAAGCTGACGATTCATGGTGGCCATCGGCAATTCGTAGTCAAAGTCCGAGGACGAGCGGAGGCCTTTGACAATTGCCGAAACACCCCGATGCCGGCAGTACTCGGCCAACAGTCCCTCCCCCATCGGCTCAACGATGATGCCACGCAAGGACGCCAAAGTCTCGCGGGCCATCTCCATCCGGTCTTCGAGGCTGAACCGGTACTTCTTGGCGTAATTGGTGGACACGGCCACGATGACTTCGTCAAACAGGCCAGCCGCCCGCGCGATGACTTCGAGATGTCCGTTGTGGATAGGGTCAAAGGATCCAGGGCATACCGCACGTCTCATGACACGAACCTACCCCATAGCTTCGCCGGGATACCATGGCTGACATGTCACCAGCAGGCAGCACTTTACCGCTCAACACAACGGCTCACGCCCCCGCGCCATGGCAGCGGGCCGCCACTGGCGCCAACCTGCTTTCCCCTGACGGAAACCTCGGAGTGACCATCTTCGAGGAGATGACCACCTTGGCAATCTCCTCCGGCGCCATCAACCTCGGACAGGGCTTCCCCGACGAGGACGGACCCGTGGAGATCAAAGCGGCAGCGCAGGCAGCCATCGCCGCAGGAGCCAACCAATACGCACCTGGCAAGGGCATCACGGAGTTACGCGAAGCCGTCGCGGAGCACCAGCTCCGGTTCTATGGACTCACTCCGGACCCGCAGACGGAAATCATCATCACCACTGGCGCCACGGAAGCCATCGCGGCCTCACTTCTGGCTTTCGTCCAACCCGGTGACGAAGTCCTGACCTTCGAACCGTTCTATGACTCCTACGGAGCCATCATCGGATTGGCAGGGGCACAACATGTCACTGCTCCCCTGACCGCTCCCGATTTCCTTCCGGACCTCTCCAGACTGGAAGAGGCCTTCAGCAGCCGCACCAAAGTGGTGCTCCTGAACAACCCACACAATCCCACCGGCGCCGTTTTTCCCCAAGAAGTCCTGGAAAAGGTGGTTGAGCTGGCCACAAAATACGGCGCCATCATTGTCAGCGACGAAGTCTACGAGCACCTCACCTTCGGTGTAACGCATATTCCGGTCGCTTCTTTGCCTGGGGCGGCGGAACGGACCCTCACAATCTCTTCTGCAGGAAAGACGTTCTCCTTCACTGGTTGGAAGATCGGCTGGCTTAGCGGCCCCCAGGACCTCGTTGCCGCAGTCCGCACCGTCAAACAGTTCCTGACATACAGCTCAGGCACGCCGTTCCAAGGCGCCATCGCCGTGGGACTTGCCCTTCCTGACACCTTCTATACAGGCATAGCCGAAACGCTGCGACACAAACGCGACATCCTCTCCGAGGGCCTTCGCGCTGCAGGATTCAATGTCTTTACGCCACGCGGTACCTACTTCGTCAACGTCGACACGGAACCCTTGGGCATCAAGGACTCCGTGGACCTGGCACGCCGGTTGCCCGCCCTGGTGGGTGTCGCTGCGATACCGGTTCCTGTTTTTTGCCATCCTGAAGGAGCGCAACGGACCCGCAGCCTGTTGCGTTTTGCCTTCTGCAAAAAAACCAGCGTCCTGGAAGAAGCGGCCGAACGACTGGCCGCGCTTAAGGACCTGCTCTGAGCCGCAACGACGCCGGCCGCAACGACGCCGGCCGTCATCACGCCACGCGTTTCCTGCGGACCACTGGGCAGCACGCCACTGTTGATGCCGATACGCTCATTGAAGGCAGTTACATCCTCAGCATCGGTGGCGCTGAACAATCCCACGTGAACGTGGCCAACCCCGCGGAGATCTTCTACGAATATCTTCGCAGGATCGGTCATGTGGTGGATCTGGCCGCAGAGCCCGGTGAGCCACTCTCCGTGCTCCATCTCGGCGCCGGTGCCCTGACATTGGCCCGTTACATCCAGGCCACACGTCCAGGTTCGGACCAATATGCAGTGGAACTCGAACGCGAATTACTGGACTTCGTCCTGCAAAAGCTGCCCATGCCGGAGGGCACGCGGCTGCACACGCACATAGGCGACGCACGCGAGGCGCTGGCCGAACTTCCCGCGGACGTCAGGTTCGACGTCGTCATCCTTGACATCTTCTCCGGGCCAGAAGCACCAGCCCACATCGCGTGCAGGGAGTTCTACGAAGAGGCCGCTGCCCGCTTGGGACCAAACGGCCTACTGATTGTGAACGTCGGCGATGAACCGGCGCTGACGTTGGTGCGAAGCCAGGTAGCAGCCCTCCGGCAGGCAATGGCGGACGTTATCGCATTTGCCGAGACGGGAATGTTCGCGGGGCGCTACCCCGGCAACATCATCCTGGTGGGCACCCGAACGCCATGGCCGGCAGCGTGGACCAGCGCACTGCTGTCCCGGGGCCCACACCCGGCAACAGTCCTCCATGGCGTGGACCTGGACAGAATTTCGGACTAGGAGGGTTCAGCGAACCATAGCTTGGTCTCGCCGTACTTCTTGTCAGCGAAACATTCCATCGCTTCAGGCCAGGCCGGTTCGGGACTCCTGGAGGACCTCTCCACCACCACAACCGCCCCTTCATCCAAGTGGGCCGATAATTTGGCCAGCACGGCACTCAACGCTGGTTCGTCCAGCGGATATGGCGGATCCAGGAACACCAGATCCCACACATCGCGTCCTGTGGCGCGCTCCAGGAAAGACTCCACCTTGGATCGATGGACTGAGACTTTCTTGCCGCCCAGGATTTGGTTGACCAAATCCGCGTTGCGCTGGCAGGCATCGCTGGCCTTGGCGTCGAATTCCACCAGATCCACGCTGCGGGCGCCCCGGCTGGCGCTCTCCACGCCCAGGGCTCCGGAACCGGCATAGAGATCCAGCACCCGGGAATCGTCGATGACAGCCAAAGACTCGAGCCGGGAAAACAGTGCTTCCTTGACACGGTCCGTAGTGGGCCGCGTTGCGGTCCCGGGCACGCTCGTGAGCGGATTGCCACCAGCAACGCCGGCAATAATCCGGCTCACAGCGCCTCTCCGTTGCCGGTGCCCGACCGTTTACCGCTGCGCGTAGCTGGGGATTCTCTAACCGCGTTCAAGGAACGCCTCCTTTTCAGGGTTCAAGTATTCATCAATGGTCGCGGCCAGGACCGGCTGCTGTTCCAGTGCCGGGTCCTGGGCCACCAGGGCCTGTGCGTCCGCGCGGGCTCGGGCAATCAGATCTTCATGCTCCAGGACACGCAGCAGCTTAAGCGTGGACCGCCCACCTGATTGTGAGGCGCCGAGGATATCGCCCTCCCGGCGGAGTTTCAGGTCTTCCTGGGAGAGCTCAAACCCGTCGGTGGTGGACGCAACAGCGTCCAGTCTGCGACGGCTCGGGTGCCCTGGCTCCAAAGTAGTGACGAGCAGGCAAGTCCCCGGCAGACCGCCACGGCCAACCCGGCCGCGTAGCTGGTGGAGTTGGGAAATACCAAAACGATCGGCGTCCAGGATGACCATCAGGGTGGCATTGTGAACATCGACACCCACCTCGATGACCGTGGTGGAGACCAGCACCTTGGTCTGGTTTGCCGCGAACGATGCCATGGTTTCGGTTTTAAGCAGGGGGTCCTGACGACCATGGAGGGGCGCCACGGGCACCCCGGCCAAGGACGGCTCCTGCACCAGGCTTTCGACGACGGCTGTCACCGAAGCGAGCTCGCGGGCCGGACCTTCTTCCGAGAGTTCGGCATCGCTTGGTTCCGCCTCTCCTGGGCTGAAGTCGCCGTCGTCATCGGACCCGATTTTGGGACATACAACGTAAACCTGATGACCGGCGTCGACTTCTTCCCGCGATCGTTTCCAGATTCGATCCGCCCAGCCCGGGTTCTCCGCAAGCCCCACAACATGAGTGGAAATGGGTGCCCGCCCAGCGGGGAGTTCATCGAGGATGGAGGTCTCAAGATCGCCGAACACGGTCATCGCCACTGTGCGGGGAATAGGCGTAGCAGTCATAACCAGCAGATGCGGCGGACGTTGGGCCTTGGAACGCAGGGCGTCACGTTGCTCCACGCCGAAGCGGTGCTGCTCGTCCACCACGATCAAGCCGAGGTCCTGAAAACTGGTTTTGTCGCTCAACAAAGCGTGGGTGCCGATCACGATGCCGGCGTTTCCTGAAGCGGCGTCCAGCATGGCCTGCTTTCGCCCGGCAGTGGGCATGGAACCAGTCAGCAGAGTCACCTGGACGCCAGCCTTGCCGGCATCGGCACCAAGCATGCCGGCACCACCGAACATATGATCGCGGGCCAGCGGACCGAGGGTCCTGCGGATGGAATCGACATGCTGTGCAGCCAAAACCTCAGTAGGCGCGAGGAGTGCCGCCTGTCCCCCCGCGTCAACCACCTGCAGCATCGCCCGCAGTGCCACAATCGTTTTGCCCGAACCGACCTCACCTTGCAGGAGCCGATTCATGGGGGTGTCCTGGCCAAGTTCCTCGGAAAGTGTCTTTCCCACCGCTGTCTGGCCGGCAGTGAGCGTGAAGGGCAGGTTCCGATCAAACTCTTCCAGCAGGCCGCCGCTGACCGGACGCCGTGCAGTGGCTTCCTCTGCAGCAAGCTGGGCTCGTCGTCGCGCCAAAGCCGCCTGCAGCACCAGCGCCTCCTGGTATCGGAACCGTTCCTGTGCCCGCTGCCAGTCCCTTGCCGTCTCCGGCGAATGGATCAGGCGGTACGCGTCAGCCACACTCAGCAGTCCGTCCCTGCGGACAATGAACTCCGGGAGGGGATCCGCCAGGGCATCGAGGTCCAGGGTTTCCAGCAACGCCGTAATCACCTTGTGGATGGACCAGCTTGTCAGCTTTGCCGTGGCGGGATAGACGGGAATCGGCATGGCTGCCAGCTTTTCGGGGTCCATGGAGCCGTCAGCATCCGGATCCTCATCCAGCAAGAGAAAGTCCGGATTAGTCAGGCCCAAAGCTCCCCCGTACCGGGTCACCTTGCCGGAAAACATTGCACGGCGTCCCGGGAGGAGCTCGGCCTTGGCCCGGAACCCATTGAAAAAACTGACTTTCAGGGTGCCGGGAACGTGGCTTCCACCAGCTTCATCGGTCACCACGACGTCCGTGATGGAACCCCGCCGGGCACGCATCTGACGGGTGCTGTTGGACAGGACCCGCGCAATGAGCGTGACTTCCTCATCCAGGGGGAGGTTGCTGATGGGAGTAAGTTCGCCCCGGCTCAAATACCTGCGCGGAAAGTAGTTCAGCAGCGCGCCTGTTGTCTTGAGGCCAAGGTGCTTGTCAATGACGGACGCCGAACGCTTGCCGATCCTGCGTTCCAGGGGCAGTTCCAGCTCAGTATTCATGCCGTGACTGGCCCGGGGTGCTGCTGGGTTCTGCAGTTTGTGTTGCTTCCTGGCCCCGCTGCCCGCCCTCAAAATCGCGGTGCCCGTCTTCAAAATCGCGCTGCCCGCCCTCAAAATCGCGGTGCCCGTCTTCAGAATCGCGGGGAAGGGCAAGCTGGCTGACGGCAATGTCAGTTGGCTCCCCCAGAGACCGGATCAGCGCCACAGCTGGCGCGGGATCACGTACGTGGACATGCACCCGCCAACGATAACTGGCCTCAGCCGTGGATTCGTCGTCGTCCGGATGGTGGCCTGTATTTCCAACCTGGCTCATGATGACGGAATCACCCATCTCATCCAGGCGTTGGCGCAGCACGGCCGCGTCCAAGGGCGAAAGGCTGATGGTACACATGACTTCCACGCCGTCGTCGGCCGGCATCTGCTGGTGGATGTGCGGATCCTGCAGCTGGTAGCCGTGGAGGCCATCAAGGAGCTCATCCTGCAGTTCTTCGCCGAGTACCGCGGAGCGGAGACAATCCAGCACCAGCAACATACCTACACCGCCGGCGTCCACCACATGCGCCGCCTGCAAGGGTGCGAGTTCATCTTCGGTGCGAACGACAGCTTGGAAGGCAGCTTCCACCACTGCGTCCAAAGCAAGGCCCAGTGCGTGGTTGCTGTCATCACCGTTCTGGGAAGAATCCGCCGCTTGGGCGGCATGGGCCGCTGCTTCAAGGACAGACAGCATGGTTCCGGATACCGGTTCGCTCAAGGCCGACCAGGCCCGGATCTGGGCCCTGTTGAGGGCCGTGGCCAGCAGCGGCGCACTCAGACGCGCTTTTCCGGCAAGCGGCTCCGCCGCAGCGCACAGGAAGACAGCAAAAAGGGTGCCGGAGTTGCCCCTTGCCTGTTCCATGGCGGCCTGACCAGCGCGTGACAGCACAGCACCGACGTCGTTACCGGTTTCGATAGCGTCAGGAGCGTTGCCAGCCAACGCGGACACAGCCGCGCGCGCGGTCAGATAAAGGTTGGTTCCAGTATCGCCGTCTGCGACGGGAAAGATGTTGATCGCGTTCAGGCGGTCGCTATGGTTGCCAAGGACCACCTCTGTCTTGCCGAGCCAACGTTTCATGGCGTGCGCATTCGCGGCGATCTTAGTCTGCAAAATGATCCCATCCCACGGTGTCAGCAGCTTGTCCGGCAATCCGGACGCCGCTGCCTTGAGACTGGACAACGGCCTGAACTGAGCCTATCGCAGTGAAGCCCTGCGGCAGCTGAATTCCCGCTGGGAACGTAGCCAGCAGTCCGTGGTCTTCTCCCCCGCCCAGAACCCACGCCATGGAATCCATGCGCAGCAAGGCAGCAGCTGGTTCCAACGGAAGTGCGTGGACCTTCAACGCAACAGCGTCAAAGTCCAGGATGACGTTGCTCGCCGCAGCGAGCCGGCCGCCGTCGCGCAGCAGCCCATCTGAAATGTCCATCATTGCTGTTACACCCGAACGTGCGGCAAGCGGCCCGGCAGCCAACGGCGGCAAGGGCCGGCATTGGCTATCCACCAGGGCACGCTGCTCACTCGAGAGGTCCGTTAAGGTGACTTCGCTTTCCAACAGCGCCAGACCGGCGGCAGCACGCCCCAGCGTGCCTGCCACTGCCACGACATCTCCCGGCTTCGCCCCGGAACGCAGTACGGGCGCCTCTCCAGCCAAAGTACCGACGACGGCGACAGTCACCGCAATCTCGCGCCCACGGCCCAGGTCTCCCCCCGCGACGGAGCAGTCCGGAACCCCCAGCCCGATGATTCCAGCGGTGAGGCCATCCGCAAAGTCCTCAACCCATTGAACTGGTGTGGCCGGCGGCATGGTCAGGCTCACCACCAGTGAGGTGGCCGTTCCGCCCATGGCGTTGATATCGCTAAGGTTCTGGGCCGCGGACTTCCACCCGACGTCGTATCCTGTGGTTCGATAGCCGTTGTTCCACTCCAGCCGGAAGTCCTGGTCCTGGGTCTGGGTATCGATGGAAATCAGTGTGCGGCCGTCCGTGGCGGCAACCAGGGCGGCGTCGTCGCCGGGACCCAGCAGGACGCTGGGGCTGCTGTTCAGGCGGGGGAAGATCAGGGCCAGGAGCTCGGACTCCGAGAGATCTGCGACTGTTGGACATTCTTCGCATGGCTGTTTTGGGGGCACGGCTCTACGCTATCGCGGGACACCGACAAAATATCGCCGGAGCCTGTGCCGGCCGCTCCATCGGCAATGTGACCCTCGCAACGGGTGCACCAACCGCACGCCAAGCGGCCGCGTGCGCGGGATAGGCTGGAGGGATGCACCGAAAGACCCTTCCGCGGACTGCCGTGGCTTTCAGCTTGGCCGCAGCGTCCCTCCTCGCAGTCTCAGCCTGCGCCGCCACTGTGGACGTCACAGCGGCAACCGACGCGGCCAATCCGGCCTGCGCACCCATGATGGTGGCGCTCCCGGACAAGATCGGCGATGCCGCACTCCGCAAGACCAACAGCCAGGCCACTGCTGCGTGGGGCGATCCTTCCCAGATCATCCTGCGTTGCGGTGTCAACGTCCCTGGACCCACCACTGACCGCTGCGTCAGCGTGAATGACATTGACTGGGTGATCAAAGAAGGCGATGGTGTCTACACCCTGACCACCTTCGGACGCGAGCCGGCAACGGAAATCCTCGTGGATCCGGTCAAATTGGAAGCCGCCAACATCAGCTCCGCCACAGTCCTCACCGAACTTGCGGCCGCTGCGGGCAAGATCAGAGCAACGCGCCACTGCGTTGGCCAGGAAGACCTGCAGAACCTGCCGACCAGCAAGTAGCGGGTGCTCAACCGGATAAACAGCAGCTGGTGTCGGTTGATCCTTCCAACCGAGACCAGCTGCTCTTGCTTGGGGCTAGCGCAGGCCCGTTTTGCGGGTCAGGGCAAGGTGGATGAGTTCGTCGATCAGCTCGGGATACGCCAAGCCGGAAGCCGCCCACATCTGCGGGTACATGCTCTTGGGCGTGAAGCCCGGCATGGTGTTGATTTCGTTAATAATCAGCTCACCAGCGGGCGTGTAGAAGAAGTCCACACGGCTCAGGCCTTCCGCACCCACGGCGTCGAAGGCGGCAGCGGCCAATTCCCGGACGCGGGCAATGGCTTCATCCGGCATGTCGGCCGGGCAACTCAGCGCGGCAGCACCATCTTCAACGTACTTGGCAGCAAAGTCATAGAATTGGTGTTCGCCGATAGCCACAGTGATTTCGCCGGGCATGGAGGTGCGCGGCGCATCGGTGCCCCTGCCTTGCAGCACAGCGCACTCGATTTCGCGCCCGACAATGCCGGCTTCGATGACCAGCTTCAAGTCGTGGCGGCGGGCTTCCTCGATGGCCGCGTCCAGGCCCTCCAACGAATCCACCTTGGAAATTCCCATGGAGGAGCCTGCACGGGCAGGTTTGACGAAGACCGGGAAACCGAGCTTGTCCACGCGCTTGCGGACGGCCTCGGCGTCCGTGAGCCATTCGCGGTCCGTGACGGCGATATAAGGCCCCACCGTCAGTCCAGCGGCTTCGAAAACCACCTTCATGAAGTGCTTGTCCATGCCCACTGCCGAGGCGAGCACGCCGGCACCAACATAGCGTGTGTCGGATAGCTCCAGGAGGCCCTGGACCGTTCCATCCTCGCCCCAAGGGCCATGGAGCAAAGGAAAGACGACGTCCACGGAACCGAGTTCCTCGGGGATGGCATTCGGTGCGGTCACGATGAGCTGGTGCTCGCCGCCCACCTCTGCCAAGGTGACAGTCCGGTCCGACGGCGATACCTCAGGAAGCGCCGACGAGCTCAAGGACCACTGGCTGGTGTCCCCCGATGCAAGGACCCACTGTCCGGACTTGGCAATACCGATGGGCACGACGTCGTATTTGCTCTTATCAATGGCACCCATGACGCCTGCTGCCGTCACGCAACTAACAGCGTGTTCGCTGGAACGTCCGCCGAAAAGGACCGCCACACGGGGTCGACGGCCGGTCACGGGGGTGGATTCTTCAGTCACAATCAGTAGTCGCCTTCGGACTTCAGGGCCCGGGCCAGCAATCGCGGCCCCAGGTCATCAACGGACATTTTGCCTTCAAGCACCGCCACAACGGCGGCCGTAATGGGCATTTCGACATTCAGTTTGCCCGCCAATTCATACACGGCAGGGCCGGACTTAATGCCTTCAGCGGTTTGCGTCATCTGTTCAGCCACCTGCTCCAGGCTCAACCCCTCGCCCAAAAGCCTTCCAGCTGTGTGATTTCGGGAAAGGGCAGAGGAGCATGTCGCAACGAGGTCGCCGAGCCCCGCGAGCCCCGCCATCGTATGGGCCTCTCCACCCAGGGCCAGGGCAAGCCGGGACGTCTCGGCGAGGCCTCGCGTGATGACTGACGCTTTGGTGTTGTCACCCATCTGGCGCCCCTCGCAAATACCCACAGCCAAGGCAATGACATTCTTGACGATCCCGCCGATCTCCACGCCCACAACATCGGTGCTGGTGTAGGGACGGAAGTACGGTGCGGTGCAGCAGAGTGCGATTGCGGCGGCGGTATCGGCGTCACTGCAGGCAACTACAGACGCAGTGGGTTGTTCCCTGGCAATCTCCATGGCGAGGTTGGGTCCGGAGACCACCACCACACGTGATTCGGGGATTCCAAGCTCCTGGGCGATGACCTCGCTCATGCGCGCGTCAGTCCCCAGTTCAAGGCCCTTCATCAGCGACACGACAATTGCGTCCGGTGCGAGCAGGCGCTTCCATTCCCCCAACTGGGGCCGCAGCGATTGGGCCGGCACGGCCAGGACCACGAGACCGGCACCCTGCAGGACCTCTGCAACATCCGTGGATGCGGTGACTGCGTGGGGAAGTTCGATGTCCTTCAAGTACTGTTCATTGCGGTGATCCGCGTTGATCTGATCCACGACTCGGGCGCGCCGCCCCCAGATCCGGATCCTCCGCTCCACCCCGGTAGTGGCAGCAGCATCCGCGAGGATCTTGGCGAACGTCGTTCCCCACGAACCTGCGCCAAGTACAGCTACGGTGTCCGGAGCAGGGACAGGGCTTTCCATAACCGTCATTTGCCGCCCTCCGATTCCGGATCCTCAAGAGATGCTTCCTTGCCAGCGGGTTCTGCAGCCTTTTCAGGCGCGGCGCCCCGTGCAGCGTTTGAACCCCGCTCCACGAACCGGCCATGTTTGGCCTGCTTATGAACGGCCGGATCCCAACGTTCGGCGGGCGGCTCCTCACCGCGGAGGGTTGCCAGGAGCGCGGTGACTGCCTCCATGATGACGTCGGTAGCTTCGGACAGCGTGGCCCGGTCCATGGGCCGGTCCGCGAAAGCGCTCAGGTCCACGGGCTCACCTACCAGAACCCTGACGGTCTTTCGAGGAAAGACGTGGAAGCGCTTGGCGTACCGGGGGAAAACCTCATGGGCACCCCAGTGGGCCATCGGAACAACCGGTGCACCTGTCTGCAATGCCAGGCGGGCAGCGCCAGTGTGCCCCTTCATCGGCCACAGGTCCGGATCCCGGGTCAGGGTTCCCTCGGGGTAGATAATGATGGCGCCTCCAGCGTCCACCACCTCTTTGGCGATTTGCAGCGAGCGGTTCGCTCCCGCCGTCGAGCGTTCAACCGGAATCTGGTTCGTCGCCCGCAGCAACGCTCCCAACACAGGTGCTTTGAAGAGTCCTGCCTTCGCGAGGAAGTGCGGAGGACGCTTCTGGTTGTAGAGCATGTGCCCGATCACGACGGGATCAATTTCAGTGCAGTGGTTCGGTGCTGCGATGAAGCCGCCCGCGGGGAGCTTCCCGGTGCCCTCCCACTTCTTGCCCATCAGGAGGTTCATCAACGGACGCGCCATGCCCGCCAGGAGCATGAACGTGGCCCGGCTCTTGGCCGATTCCTTCAAAGGGTCCCCCGCTACTTGGTGGTGATGATGTCGAAATCGGCGCCCAGGCCAGCGAGCTTCTCTGTAAAGCGCTCATATCCGCGGTTGATGATATCGATGCCAGTGACCCTGGACGTGCCGGTCGCGGCCAAAGCTGCGATGAGGTGGCTGAAACCGCCACGAAGATCGGGGATGTCAATCTCGGTCCCCCGCAGCGGCGTAGGACCGGAGATCACGGCAGAATGCAGGAAGTTCCGCTGGCCGAAGCGGCAGGGGACGCTGCCAAGGCACTCACGGTGGACCTGGATGTTTGCACCCATTCGGGCCAGGGCATCGGTGAACCCGAAACGGTTCTCATAGACCGTCTCATGCACAATCGACACGCCCTCCGCCTGGGTCAAAGCGACCACCAGGGGCTGCTGCCAGTCAGTCATGAAGCCGGGGTGCACATCCGTCTCCAGGACCAGCGGGGAAAGCTTGCCTCCGGGGTGGTAAAAACGGATGCCGTCATCACCAATGTCCATGCCGCCCCCCACCTTGCGGTAGGTGTTCAGGAAAGTCATCATGTCCCGCTGTGAAGCACCTTCAACAAAGATGTCGCCACGCGTGACCAACGCGGCCGAAGCCCAGGACGCTGTCTCGTTCCGGTCCGGAAGCGCCCGGTGGTTATAGCCGCCCAGGTCCTTGACACCCTCGATACGGATGGTGCGGTCAGTCTGGACGCTGATGATCGCGCCCATCTTCTGCAGCACGGCGATGAGGTCGATGATCTCAGGTTCCGTCGCAGCGCCGCTGAGTTCCGTGATTCCCTCCGCGCGCGTGGCGCTCAGCAACACTTGCTCGGTCGCGCCGACGGACGGATAAGGAAGGGAGATCTTGGCGCCGTGCAGGCCATTCGGGGCGGAGATGTGGATGCCACCAGGGCGCTTTTCCACGACGGCGCCAAACTGACGCAGGACGTTCAGGTGGTAGTCGATGGGACGATCGCCAATTTTGCAGCCGCCGAGGTCCGGAATGAAAGCCTCTCCGATCGCATGGATCAGGGGGCCGCACAGCAGGATCGGGATGCGTGAATCACCGGCATGCGCGTCAATGGCGGTGCTGGATGCCGTTTTGGCATCCTTCGGATCCAGTGTCAGATCGCCCGTCTCGGGGTCCTTGACCACAGTCACCCCGTGGAGCTTCAGCAGGCTGGTGACAACCTCCACGTCCTTGATTTCCGGCACGTTGCGAAGCACTGATGGTTCGCTGCCCAGCAACGCCGCCACCATGGCCTTGGGCACCAGGTTCTTGGCACCGCGAACGGTCACCCGCCCTGTCAACGGGACGCCACCGCGGATTGTCAGAACACTACTCATCTATACCGGTTTCCTCACGACTACTCGCCCCCCATACTTACAAAGGCTCCAGCTAAGCATAGAAGCTCGGGTTACCTAACCGAAATGGAGCTGCCCCGTGCCGGGCAGATCCTGTATCCATCAATCCTTTCGAAAAAAGGACCGGTGAGCCCACCCTAGGGGGCCCACCGGTCCTGGTTCCGCAGCATTCAGCCGCCGACGAAATCGTCAGCTTTTCGCCGGAAGCGTCTTCGGTTTAAAGGAAGGCCGTGTGGCCTCGTAGGCGGTGATGTCTTCCTCGTGCTGCAACGTCAGTCCGATGTCATCGAGGCCTTCCAGGAGGCGCCAGCGCGTATAGTCGTCGATCTCGAACGGAGCCACAACATTGCCGCATTCCACGGTCTTGGAGACCAGGTCCACCTTGACCTCAGTGCCAGGGCTGTTCTCCAGGACCTTCCAGATGAGCTCGATGTCATCCTGTGCCACCTGGGCTGCCAGCAGTCCCTGCTTTCCTGAGTTACCGCGGAAAATATCGGCGAAACGCGAGGACAATACAGCCTTGAAGCCATAGTCCTTCAATGCCCAGACAGCGTGCTCACGGGAGGAACCCGTGCCAAAGTCGGGGCCGGCCACCAGCACGGAGCCGGCCTTAAACGGGGCCTGGTTCAGGATGAAGGACTCGTCCTTGCGCCATGCAGCGAAGAGGGCGTCTTCGAAGCCTGTGCGCGTGATGCGCTTGAGGTAGACCGCCGGAATGATCTGATCGGTATCCACATTGCTCTGGCGCAGCGGAACACCGATGCCGGTGTGGGTGGTGAATGCTTCCATGGGATCCTCCTAGACTGCGATTCCGGTCAATGTGCCTGCAGAAGCCGGCTCAAGGTCCGACGGCGAGCTCAACGTTCCGCGAACGGCTGTAGCGGCAGCCACCACGGGAGAGACAAGGTGCGTACGGCCACCCTTGCCCTGGCGGCCCTCAAAGTTGCGGTTGGACGTTGATGCGCAACGCTCCCCCGGCTCCAGTTGGTCCGGGTTCATGCCCAGGCACATCGAGCAACCGGCGAAGCGCCACTCGGCACCGAAATCCTTGAAGACTTTATCCAGGCCCTCGGCTTCGGCTTCGAGCCGGACACGGGCGGAGCCAGGCACTACAAGCATGCGGATATCCGGGTCCTTCTCGCGGCCGCGGATGATGTCGGCTGCAGCTCGCAGGTCCTCGATGCGGGAGTTGGTGCAGGAGCCCAGGAAGACGGTATCCACACGGATGTCTTTCATGGGGGTGCCTGCCTCAAGGCCCATGTATTGCAGCGCGCGCTCGGCGGCAGCCTTGGCGTTCTCGTCGCCAAAGTCCTCCGGGGAAGGAACCTTGGCTGAGAGGGAAACGCCCTGGCCGGGGTTGGTGCCCCAGGTGACGAACGGCTCGAGGGTGTTGGCGTCCAGGTCCACTTCGACGTCGAACGTCGCGTCGGCGTCAGTGTGCAGCGTGTTCCAGTACTCGACGGCGGCGTCCCAGTCAGCGCCTTCGGGCGCATGCGGACGGCCCTGCATGTAGTCGTAGGTGATCTGGTCCGGAGCCACCATGCCGGCACGCGCGCCGGCTTCGATGGACATGTTGCAGATGGTCATGCGGGCATCCATCGACAGGGCCCGGATGGCGGATCCGCGGTATTCCAGGACGTAGCCCTGGCCTCCGCCGGTACCGATCTTGGCGATGACGGCCAGGATGATGTCCTTTGCGGTAACTCCTGGGCGCAGTGTCCCCTCAACGTTGATCGCCATGGTCTTGAACGGCTTCAAGGACAGCGTCTGGGTTGCCATGACGTGCTCGACTTCAGAGGTTCCGATGCCCATGGCCAGTGCACCGAAGGCGCCATGCGTGGAGGTGTGCGAGTCGCCACATACCACCGTCATGCCCGGCTGGGTCAGACCCAGCTGCGGACCCACGACGTGCACGATGCCCTGCTCTTTGTCGCCGAGTGAGTGCAGGCGGACGCCGAATTCCTTGCAGTTGGCACGCAGCGTTTCAATCTGCGTGCGGCTGGTGAGGTCCGCGATGGGCTTGTCGATGTCCAGCGTGGGAGTGTTGTGGTCCTCCGTGGCAATGGTGAGGTCAGTGCGGCGTAGCTTGCGGCCAGCCAGGCGCAGACCCTCGAAAGCCTGCGGTGACGTCACCTCGTGGACCAGGTGCAAGTCAATGAAAAGAAGGTCGGGCTGGGCATTGGCTCCTTCGCCTTCACCCTTGCGCACTACGTGCGCGTCCCAGACTTTCTCGGCCAGTGTCTTTCCCACGGCCTTGCTCCCTTCACTGAAGTTGGATGTTCTTCATCCACTGAACTGTTCCTCTAACCACTGAACTCTTCTAACCACTGAACCAGCAGGGCCGCAAAATAGGCCAGTGAAACAACTTGCATCTCAGATATTGAGACGGCAATATCATTACATGGACAATTCTAGTGGAGTCGGGGTCATTGATAAAGCGGCCCAAGTACTCGATGCCCTCGAGGCCGGGCCAACGACACTTGCACAACTTGTAGCGGCCACGGGCCTCGCCCGGCCCACCGTTCACCGGCTCGCGCTGGCCTTGGTCCACCACCGGCTGGTCAGCCGCGACATCCAGGGACGGTTCGTTCTGGGCAGCCGCCTGGTGGAACTCGCATCCGCCGCTGGTGAAGACCGGCTCATCGCTTCTGCCGGGCCGGTACTCATCCAACTGCGGGACGCTACCGGCGAGAGCGCCCAGATTTTCCGCAGGCAGGGCGATTGGCGCGTGTGCGTTGCCTCAGCGGAGCGTCCGATCGGGCTCCGGGATACCATTCCGGTGGGAACCCAGCTGTCCATGAAAGCCGGCTCGGCCGCGCAGGTCCTCCTCGCCTGGGAAGATCACGACCGCCTGCTGGAAGGACTCCAGAACGCCCGCTTTACGCCCACCGTCCTGGCAGGAGTACGACGCCGGGGCTGGGGTCAGAGCCTGGGCGAACGCGAGCCGGGGGTCGCCTCGGTTTCCGCTCCCGTCCGTGGACCCTCCGGAAGGGTCATAGCCGCGGTTTCCATTTCAGGTCCGATTGAGCGCCTCACGCGTCAGCCAGGACGATTGCACGCCGAGGTCGTCTGCAATGCCGCCCGGGTACTGACCGAAGCCTTGCGCAAGAACAACGACTAGACCTGCTCTTTGAAGGGGGACGTCCATGACCACCTACGCAGTATTCCTCAGGGGCATCAACGTCAGCGGGATCAACATCAAAATGGCCGACCTGAAATCAGCGCTTAAGGGCTACCCATTCTCTGACGTCAAGACGCTTCTGGCGAGTGGAAACGTTGTCCTGAAGAGTGATTTGAGCATCAAGGATGTAAAGGCCCAGTTCGAAAAGTGCCTGCGTGAATCCTTCGGCTACGACGCCTGGGTTGTTGTCCTCACTTCTTCGCGGGTGGCCGAACTCGTGGAAGCCTGCCCGTACCCTGCCGATGACAAGGCCACGCACAGCTACATCACGCTCACCTCCGACAAAGCCATGCTGGACGAACTCTTTGAGACCGGAGAGGCCCTTGGTGGCGTGGAGCAAGTGAGGCTTGGACCGGAAGCTTCCGCTTGGCTATCACCCGCTGGAGGCACGTTGGATAGTCCCTTCAGTAAACTCTCCGCCAAACCACGGTACAAGGCCAGCACCACAACGCGGAACCTTCGGACCCTGATCAAGGTCAAGGACGCTGCGGCCGATCTCTAGGTGTATCCCTATCCCCGCGCGCGGTTTTTAATGCCGCGTTGAAAGCACCCAAACGGGTAATCTCCACCTCCACCGGTTCCACAATGCGCTGCGCAGCTACGCCTGCTATTGCGGCTTTCAGTCTTTTGGCCACGCCTTTGGCGCGCAGGCGCGCGGACCAGCCGCCGATGATTCTGCCGAAGATGGCCAGAACAATCCCCAGAACCACTCCGCAGGCCACCATCAACGCAGGCCACGGCCAACCCTCAGTCCTGGGCACCTCCGGAACGGGCATTTGGAAATAGCCGAGCGTGGCCAGGACCCCAAGCCAACCAAGGCCACCGACTGCCAGGAGAAGTGCGATCCATTGAAGTGAGTTGAACAACAACCACCAGAACGGGCGTTTTGATGTTTTGAGATCCGTCCCGGCGATGGCTTGGTCCAGGGCATCCGGCAGTTGCTCGCGGCCTTCCCTGGCCACACTACGGATGGACGCCCGCCACGGGCCAGGAGCGCCTTCCGAAGCCTCATCCACAAAATCACGCACCGCGGCGTCTGTCCTCGCACGTTCGGGGGCGCCTGCTGCCGGCAAGGAAGTCCGGTTGAGCTCGGGCCTGGCGTCCTGCCTGCCCAGGTTCAGCCTCCGCAGGGGATCAGGCCGGAAGCGCAGCAACCAGCGCGTTACGGGCCATCCCGTCCTCCGTGCCGATTCCCGCTTGAAGGATCGCGCTACCGCATCAACCACCACAGGTACGTTGGCCGCCGTCGACAATTCATTGGCGAGTTTAGCCTTGGTGTTTGCCTTGATGCCGCGAGCCTCGCCTGCACCTGAAACCTGGGACAGTTCGGCGGCAGCCTTGGAGACATCGGCAGCCAGGCGTTTTGTGGTGGCCTCCCGCTGGATCACGACGTCCCGGATGGCACCACGGACGGCATCGATGCCTTCGCCAGTCAGTGCCGAGGCGCCCAGGACCAGAACGTCATCCAGACCGTCGCGCTCCAGGATTCCTTTCAGGGAATGAAGCACATCAGCGGTGTCGGCGTCATTGAGCTTGTCTATTTGGTTCAAGACAACAAGCGTGACTGCTCCATGGGAAGCCATCGGGCGCAGGAAGTCGTTGTGCACGGCGGCATCTGCATACTTCTGCGGGTCCAGCACCCAGACCAGGACGTCCACCATCCCGACCATGCGCTGGACTACCTCCCGGTTCTCCACTTTCGTTGAGTCGAAGTCGGGAAGGTCCAGCAGGATCAGGCCGCTCTCCGCAGTAGCCAGGCCCGGGAGCCCAGGCAGGTTGTGCCGCTCCTGCACTCCGAGCCAGTCCAGCAGCGGTCCACTTCCTTCCTCGCCCCAAATTCCTGCCAACGGCGCGGACGTCGTGGGTCGACGGGCTGCCGCGGTTGCGAGATTGCTGCTGGAAACGGCATTGAACAAAGATGACTTGCCACTTCCTGTGGCCCCGAAAAAGCCCACCACCGTGTGTCCTGCCGACAAGGAGCGCCTGGACGTGGCCCGCTCAAGAACCTCATATACGGATTGCAGTTCCTGCTCGGGCAGCACTCCCTCGGCCAGCTCCCGTGCCGTGTTGAGCGCCTCGAGCCGCCGCTGGAGTTGGGACGATTCCCGGATCTGGCTGTGCCGGCTCATGCCGCCCCTGCCAGGCGACGGAGTGCCTTGGCATGGCGGGCGAGGTCCATATCGCTATGGACGGTGCCAGCGTCCAGACCCGTGGCCTCCAGCCGGCCGAGGAACCTGTCCCGTTCTTCCTCAAGAAGGCGTTGGCAGGACGTCTGGAGATCGGCCCTGGCCTGTTGGGCCAGCCGACGGACGGCATCCTCACCGAAGACAGCTTCAAGCAGCTTCTGGCCCACCACAGCCGTTCCACCGGCAATGCCTATCTCCAATCCGGTCAAACCGGCAGTCATGGAGAAAACCACCACCATCAGCGCTGCGCCAAGCCCGTTCACGCCAAAGGAGAGCCAACGGGCCTGCGTGCGTTTTTCCTGACCTTGGGTGCGGATCAGTTCCATGAGTCCCTCCTGCCAGGAGCGGATGGAGGCAGCGGCTTTCGCGTCAAAGCCGGGACTGGTCCCTGAAAGATCTGCGGCACCCAGGAGTTGGCGGCCTGCCGTATCCGAGCGCCAGCGCCTGTCGACGTTTTCTGCGGCATTGGCGGCCTCATCAAGAATCACGGCTTGCAGACCTGTCTCGATCGCGGTCTCGACTTTCACAGCCGGGGCGGGTTCACCTCTGAAGAATGCTCCCATCCGGTCCCGCATACGCCCTATGTTCTGCTCCAGTGCACGGAAGAATTCACCCGTGCCCACAAAATCCTGCCATCGTGCCAGCACCTCCCCGCGGAGCAGTGCACCGTCCTTGGTTGCTTCCAGAATGCGCAGCAGGGCGTCGTCGTATTCGTGAACGCAGACGGAGCGCAGCTCACGGGCCGCAGCATCCTGGGCCGCAGCCGCAGCTGCAATAGCTTCAAACCGGGCGCTCACTGCTTTGATGGCACCGTTGAGCGTACGCCTTGCAACGTCCGCTCGTCCGGCCGCATCAGCGGCAAGGCTGGCAAGCCAAAGCCTCAATCCGCTGACAGCTTCGGGCGGCAGCATTCCCAAATCGTCCAAACCACTTTCCTGCACCACGAAGAGTTCTGCAGCAGCCAGGCCCTGACGATCCAACATCGCCTTGAGGTCCGTCCTGACTTCTTCCTCCGCTGCCGGTGGCACGCGATCCAGTACCACGGCGACCGTGATGTCCCGCGAAGCCGCATCCAGGAGCAGGCGCCAAGGGACGGCGTCGGCGTATCTGTTTGCCGTGGTGACGAACACCCAAAGGTCCGCTGCGGCGAGCAGTTGACCTGCCAGCCTCCGGTTGTTATCGGAAATGGAGTCGACGTCCGGCGCATCCAGAATCGCCAGGCCTTGGGGCACATGGTCGTGCCCCACGAGCATCAGGGACGTTATCGCCTGGGCATCCGGTGCGATCCCGGCTTGATGTGCACGCAACGGGTCCGCTGAGACGCTGGCCCTGATCCGCTCCAGGTTGGGAAGTATGCGCTGGCCCTCAAACCACTCCGCATCCTGCGGATGGTGGAGGAGGATCGGCTGGCGCGTTGTGGGTCTAATAGCCCCGGCACGTGTAACGGGGTAGCCTACCAGCGCATTAACCAGCGTCGACTTACCGGCACCAGTGGAACCTCCGACGACGGCCAGCAGTGGAGCGTCCAGGCTGCGGTATCGCGGAATCACATAGTCGTCGAGCTGCGCAAGGGTCTCCCTGATCAAGCGGCGCCCGAGTTCGGCGTCGGGCAGGGCGAGAGGCAAGGCGATGCCGGCTAGTTCGCTGCGGGCCGTTTCAAGGGTGTTGACAGCATCAGCCTGGGCTTTATTGGTGACAGGACTGATCCCTGCTCTTGGCGGCTCTTCATGTGCGGTCACAGCATCATCATGCCAGCCCAAAGACTGTCGGCGGGTCATCAGGAGCGTGGTTGGAGGGAATGTCGGGGCCCTACCCCCACATTTTGGCCGCTACCCCGGAATGTCGGCTCGTGACCGGAAATGCGCTTAAACCAAGAACTCCCCCGGAACCGAAGTTCCGGGGGAATTGTTTGTGACCCCAGCGGGATTCGAACCCGCGTTACCGCCGTGAGAGGGCGGCGTACTAGGCCGCTATACGATGGGGCCTTGCACTTTTCGTCACCGTTTCCGGCGAACAAGCTGAATGAGTATTTCATACTTTCAGCTCTCTTCCAAATCGTCTAAGCGATGTGGAATTCCGATTTTCCGCTGCAATCGAGCGAAATTTCAGAGCTGGGATACCAGGACTCGAACCTAGAATGACGGTACCAGAAACCGTAGTGTTGCCAATTACACCATATCCCAAAGTGGCTTTCGGACCGGAGTTCGTCGCCGTGGTTTCCCTTGGCTTTTCCCTCCGTGCCCCTCAGCACGAGTAATGACTCTACCGGAGTCTTGCCACCTGCACAAATCGCGAGCCCGTTACCTGCATCACATGGATGTCAGGCTGCGGAGGGTGCCTTAATCAGCAGTCTCGACAACGAATCCACCTGACGCCCGGCGAACTCTTCGACCTCTTCCCCGGTCCTGTTGAGCCACACGCCAATCAGGCCGGCCGCCGTTGCGCCGTCCGCGTCAAGAAGCCGGTTGTCCCCGACGTAGAGAGTTTCGCCGGGTTCTGTCCCCAGCAGTCGCACGCCCTCCAGGTAGATGGCAGGATCCGGCTTCGGCACGCCCACCGTATCCGTTCCTACGAGGATCTTGATCCTGGACAAGCCCGCCCCATCCAACTTGGCCCGTTGGTAGTCATGAACGTTATTGCTGACAGCGCCATACGGAATGTCGGCATCGTCGAGCGCATCGAGCACACCGGCAACGTCGTCGAAAGCGCGCACGTAGGCAGTCTGCCGCTGATGGTACTCAGCAACCCATGACTGCGATTCCTCACCGTCTCCGAGCTCCACGCCAAAGTGGCCCAAGGCTGCCCGGCCCCTCAAAAGGCGCTGCTCATTGAAGGTCAGTTCGCCAGCAAGGTAGCGGTCATAGAAATGCGTTGTTTCGTGGGTGAAGATACGGCCGAACTTCACCCACCCGGCCTGGTCAAGGCCGGGCAGGAGATGTTCGCTGACATCACGCAGAGCCGTTGTCATGGCGTACTCAAGGTCCACCAAGGTGTCGTCGATGTCGAACAGAACACCGCGGATAGTTCCAAAGGAGCTTGCAATGGCCATGACCGTTGCCGCCTAGCCTCGGAACGCGCGAACGCGGGCCAACGAGGAATCCTTACCCAGGATCACCATTGACTCGAACAGCGGCGGAGAAATACGTCGGCCTGAAATGGCGGTGCGCACCGGCCCAAAGGCAGCGCGGGGCTTGATGCCAAGGTCCTCGACCAATGCCTGCTTGAGTGCCGTCTGAATGTTCTCAGCGGTCCAATCCTCTATGGGCTCCAACGCAGCAAGTGCCGCGTCAAGCACTTCCTGCAGGTTCTCCGGGAGACCCTTACGGGCGTCGTCAGCAACATCGATCGCGTCGTCGGCCTTGAACAGGAAGGCCAACATCTCAGGAGCCTCGCCCAACAGGGTGATACGTTCCTGAACCAGCGGAGCCGCCTCCGCGAGGATCTCCTCCTGCCGGGCGGTCAGGATCTCCCCCACGAAGCCTGCGGCACGGAGGTACGGAACGAGCCGCTGCTTGAAATCCTCCGGCTCGAGCAGGCGCACATGGGTCCCGTTGATGGCCTCGGCTTTCTTGAGGTCGAAGCGCGCAGGGTTACCCAGGACATCGTGGATGTCGAAGTTGGCCACAAGCTGCTCCACGGTGAAGATGTCCTCGTCCGCGCTCAGTGACCAGCCCAGCAGGGAAAGGTAGTTGAGCAGGCCTTCAGGGATGAAGCCACGCTCGCGGTGCAGGAAGAGGCTGGATTCCGGATCCCGCTTGGAAAGCTTCTTGTTTCCCTGGCCCATGACGTAGGGCAGGTGACCGAACTCCGGCATGTACTCCGCCACGCCGATGGCGTAGAGCGCCCGATACAGCGCAATCTGCCGGGGGGTGGAGCTCAGGAGGTCTTCCCCGCGAAGCACGTGCGTGATGCCCATGAGGGCATCGTCCACCGGGTTCACCAGCGTGTACAGCGGAGCACCATTGGCACGCACAACCGCGAAGTCAGGCACGGAACCGGCCTTGAACGTGATCTCGCCGCGGACGAGGTCCTTGAAGGTCAGGTCCTCATCCGGCATGCGGAGACGCAGCACGGCTTCGCGGCCTTCGGCCTTGAACTGGGCAAGCTGTTCCTCGGTCAGGTGGCGGTCGAAGCCGTCATAGCCAAGTTTCGGGTCGCGGCCAGCTGCCCGGTGGCGGGCTTCGATCTCGTCCGGAGTGGAGTAGGACTCGTAGACGTGTCCCCCGGCCTTGAGCTTGGCGATGACGTCCTGGTAGATATCTCCGCGCTGTGACTGGCGGTATGGCTCGTGCGGTCCGCCTACCTCGACACCCTCATCCCAGTCGATGCCGAGCCATTTGAGGGCATCCAGCAGCTGGTGGTAGCTCTCCTCGCTGTCGCGGGCAGAGTCCGTGTCCTCAATGCGGAAGATCAGCTTGCCACCGGTATGGCGCGCGTAGGCCCAGTTGAACAGGGCGGTGCGGATCAGGCCAACGTGCGGCGTTCCCGTGGGCGACGGGCAGAAGCGGACGCGGACTGGAGTCTCGGCGTTGACGGCAGGGATGGCGCTGGAGGCAGGGCTGGACGCAGAAGCAGTAGTCATAGTGCTTCAACTTTACCGCTTGATATCCGCCCGGTTCCCCGTCGGAAAGGCTCGACGGCGGCCCGCGCCTTCCGTACGAAAGGCTCGTGCCGCCGTCGGGCCTTATGCTCTGGCCCGGCCGCTAGCGGCGAACCACCGGGTTGGACAAGCGGCCGATGCCTTCGATCTCAACTTCGAAGCGGTCGCCCTCGCTGACCAGGCCGACACCGGCCGGGGTTCCCGTCATGATGACGTCGCCTGGAAGCAGGGTGAACGCGTGCGAAACGATCGAGACGAGCTCGCGTACGCCCCGGATCATCTGGCTGGTGCTGCCGTCCTGACGGAGTTCACCGTTGAGCCGGCCCTGGATGGACAAGTCCTCGTGGTCGAGATCGGTTTCGATCCACGGGCCCAGCGGAGCGGAGGTGTCAAAGCCCTTGGCGCGGGCCCACTGAAGATCGGTTTTCTGGACGTCCCGGGCTGTGAGGTCGTTTCCGCAGGTGTAACCAAAAATGACGTCGTCGGCACGTTCCTCGGGGACGTCCTTGCAGATACGGCCGATGATGACGCAAAGCTCCGCTTCGAAGGAGACTTCATCGGAGAACTCCGGGAGGACGATCGGATCGTTTGGCCCGATGACGGAGGTGTTCGGCTTGAGGAAGAGCAATGGATGCTGCGGAACCTCGTTGCCCAGCTCCGCAGCATGCTCGGCAAAGTTACGCCCAACGCCGATCACCTTACTGCGCGGAATGATCGGGGCAAGGAGCCGCACATCCTCAAGCTTGTGCTTCACGTGGGTACGTTCGACGCCATTGAAGAAGGGATCGCCGTGGATGACAGTGATTTCCTCACTGCCGGGCTCGCCTTCAACAACGCCATAAAGGGGATCAGAATCAACTACAAACCGGGCGATACGCATGGGCTCAAGCCTACCGTCCAGTGCTTGGGCGTTTGCGCGCTAGCTTCGAAGGTAGTCCAACTGCGCCGCAACCGACGTCTCAGCTGCCCACCTGACTGAAGGGTCGACGTCGGGATACACCGCATCAGTGACTGCGGCAATCGGCGCGTCCTGGCCGAGCTGTGCCAGCACAGCCCTGATCTGGTCGAGCCGCTGCTGGCGATGTTCGCGGTACTCCCGGCATTTCGCATCCAGGGCAGCGAGCACCGGGCCATGGGCGGGAAGGAGCGTAGCCGGGCCAACGGATTCGAGCCGGTCCAGACTGGCAAGGTAATCGCCCAAGCGGCCATCGGGGTAGTCCAGTACCGTGGTGCCACGGCCGAGGATCGTGTCACCCGTCAGAACGGAGCCTGTGGGGCCGTCTGCGGGGAGATGGAAGCACAAGGAATCCGACGTGTGGCCAGGGGTTGCCAGGACACGGATCTCCACGCCGCCGGCATGCAGGACCTCGCCGTCCACGAGAGGTTCGCCGCCGTGGCAGTACTCCGCGGCGGCAGCCCTGACGGGAGCGCCTGTCAGTTCATGGAACCTGGCGGACGCTGCTGTGTGGTCAGCGTGCCGGTGCGTAATAAGCACAACATCCACCACGCCGGACGCTGCCAGCTCAGCCAAGTGCCCTTCGTCTTCCGGGCCCGGATCCACGACGGCGACGTGGCCGGAATCGGCGGCGCCGATGACGTACGAGTTGGTGCCGTCCAGGCTCATCGGGCCCGGGTTTGGTGCCAGCCGGAAGCGGGTGAGGCTGCTGCTTCGCTGCAGTGCAGAGGTGTGGTCGCCGGCAGGTGAGTCGTTGGAAGTCACGGTCCATCTTGCACCACTTCCGATCCTCTCTCACATCCGGGGCCTTATCCACCCACGTTCTCTCACATCCCGGGCACTTTCCACCGATCCTCTCTCATTTGAACCGACGGCGGCCCGCGCCTTTGATGTCACCCCCGTCAGGATGTGACAGAACGTTCCCGCCAAACGGTCAGGATGTGACAGAACGTTCCCGCCAAACGGTCAGGATGTGAGAGAAGATCGGGGCATGGCAACGGCGGCCCTTCCGCTTGTCACCAAGCAGAAGGGCCGCCGTCGTTCGCTTCAGTTATGCGGTACTAGACCAGGCGGGTCAGCCAGCCGTGGGTGTCCTCGACGGTACCGGTCTGGATTCCCAGGAGTTGCCGGCGGATGGCCATAGTGGTTTCGCCAGCCTTTGCGTTCTCGGATCCGATGAATTCCGTGGCGTCCTTGAGGACACCGATCGGCGTGATCACCGCTGCCGTACCGCAAGCGAAGACTTCAGCGATTTCGCCTGAAGCAACTCCCTCGCGCCACTCGTCGAGTGTGATCTTTCGCTCGGAAACCTCGCGGCCCATGTCTTTGGCAACCTGGATGACGGAAGAACGGGTCACGCCCTCCAGGATGGTGCCGGTCAGTGCGGGCGTAACGAGCGAGCCGTCCTTCATGACGAAGAAGACGTTCATGCCACCGAGTTCTTCCACAGCGTCATCATTGAAATGGTCCAGGAAAAGTACCTGCTTGCAGCCGTTTGCTTCGGCTTCCTGCTGCGCGATCAGGGAGGCGGCGTAGTTGCCACCGCACTTGGCTGCACCTGTTCCACCGCGGCCCGCGCGTGCATACTCGCGGGAAATCCAGATGGAAACGGGCTTCAGTTCGCCACCGAAGTAGTTACCAGCGGGAGAGGCAATGACGCGGAAGGATACTTCCCGGGCGGCCCGCACACCGAGGAAGGCCTCGGTGGCGATCATGAACGGGCGCAGGTACAGGGCTTCACCGTCGCCGGAAGGAACCCATTCCTTGTCAGCCTGCACGAGCTCGCGGATAGCACCAAGGAAGTATTCCTCGGGCAGCTCCGGGAGAGCCAAGCGGCGGGCCGATTTGTTCAGGCGCGCGGCGTTCGCTTCGGGGCGGAAGGTCCATACGGAACCGTCAGCGTGGCGGTATGCCTTCAGGCCCTCAAAGATCTCCTGGCCATAGTGCAGGACTGCGGCCGAAGGATCCAGGGAGATAGGTCCGTAGGGCTCGATCCGGGCGTTCTGCCAACCGCCATTGCCATCGGCGTCAACTTTGTAGTCAACGACGGCGGTGTGGTCGGTGAAGTAATCGCCAAAGCCTGGGTTCGCCAGGACGGCTGCACGCTCCTCAGCAGACTTCGGGGTTTCCGAAAGCTGCTGGCTGAATTCGACGCCGTGGGCAGTCTGAGTCATGTTTCCTCCACAGTCAGCTACCTGGTAGCGCGAAACGGGTCCCGGAGGAAGCGGTTCAGCGGTGGACCAGGGAAGCAGGTAAATAATTCAAGACAAGCTTACGCCTGAGAAATGGGCCTAAAGTGCCGCCGCAATGGCATCGCCGATCGCCGCAGTAGTGCGCGGCTCGCCGGTGCGGCCTTCGACGTCGGCGACCACTGCCGCCTCGATCTTGCGGGCCGCCGTGGTGTAGCCAAGGTGGTCCAGGAGAAGCACTGCGGAGAGGATGGCCGCGGTGGGATCGGCTTTCTGCTGTCCGGCGATATCCGGTGCTGAGCCGTGGACGGGTTCGAACATGGAGGGTGCTGTGCGGTCCATGTTGATGTTGCCCGACGCCGCCAGGCCGATGCCACCCGTTACGGCAGCTGCGAGGTCGGTCAGGATGTCGCCGAAAAGGTTGTCGGTGACGATGACATCGAAGCGGGAGGGATCGGTAACCATGAAGATGGTCGCAGCATCGATGTGGAGGTAGTCGTGCGTGACCTCGGGGAATTCCTGGGCCACTGCTTCAACGGTGCGCTTCCACAAGTGTCCGGCGAAGACCAGGACGTTGTGCTTGTGGACAAGGGTGACGTGCTTGCGGGGACGTTCGCTGGCGCGGCGGAATGCATCCCGCACCACGCGCTCCACGCCATGGGCAGTATTAAGGGAGACTTCGGTGGCAACCTCGTGCGGGGTTCCGCCGCGCAGGGTGCCGCCATTGCCGACGTAGGGACCCTCGGTGCCTTCGCGGACAACAATGAAATCGATGATGCCGGGGTTTGCCAACGGGCTCCCGACGGCTCCGTACAAGCGGGAAGGACGCAGGTTCACGTAGTGGTCCAGGCTGAAGCGGAGCTTGAGCAGCATCTCGCGCTCGATGATGCCGGAGGGAATCCTGGTGTCGCCCGGGGCGGCTCCTACGGCACCAAAGAGAATGGCATCGCGGGTGCGGAGGTCTGCAAGGACCTCGTCCGGCAGGGTCTCGCCCGTTTCAAGCCAGTGCTGTGCACCGAGCTTGTAGTGGGTCTGCTCAAGGGCCACACCTTCGGCGGCGACAGCCTTTTCGAGGACCTTGACGGCTTCGGCAATGACCTCGGGGCCAATGCCGTCGCCGGGGATGACAGCGAGATTGATGGACGATGCACTCATAGGTCTATCTAGCCAAGCAATCCACATGCTGGTCAAAATCGTCTCACTCTTCGAACAGGCAACAAGGGCGAATCAGACCAGGGCATGACGCCCGGGCCCAAACCCAGCACATAGAGTCGTACCGTGGACAGAAGGCACGCGATATACGAATGGTTCCGGATCAACCGCTTCAAGGTAGATATGGCGGCAACGTGCCTGCTGGTCCTCTTGTTCGGACCTGTCTATCTGGTGGCCGACCGCCCGTTGCTCTTTTTCATCTCCTGCGGCCTGCTGTTGCCGCTCGCCTGGCGACGGACGCGTCCCGTGGTCGCGGCCGCCGTCGTGGTTTTGGTGTGCCTGATCCAGTGGGCGGTGGGCGCAGAACCGGTGGCTGGCCAAATCGCGGTTCCGCTGGTCATCTACGCCACGGCGGCCTATGGACCTGCATGGGCGAGCCGGACGGTCCTGTTGCTTGGTTTGCTGGGCGGCGTCATGCTCACCACGCGCGAATACTCAAGCCCCGCGGAGTCCGGCATCATGGGCCTCACCATCGGGGCCCTCTACACAGTCCTTATCTGGATGCTGGTGCTTGTCAGTTGGACGCTCGGCGACCTTACCCGCGTACGTCGGCTCCAGCTCCAGGCCCTTGAGGACCGGACCCGACGCCTTGAAATCGAACAACAACAGGAGCGCCAGCTGGCCGCCGCTGATGAACGCTCCCACATCGCCCGGGAAATGCACGACATCGTGGCGCATTCCCTGTCCGTCATCATCACCCAGGCCGATGGCGCCCGGTACGCAGCCGCCGCAAAGCCGGAATTGGCCACCGAAGCGCTGGCCACCATCGCCGCGACGGGCCGGGATTCCCTCGGTGAGATGCGAAGGCTGCTCGGGGTGCTGCGCTCGGATGAGGACGCACCGACAAGGCCCCAACCGGGGCTTTCCGATCTCGATGAACTGCTTCTGGGTTTCCGCGCTGCCAGGCTGCAGATCTCCTTCGAACAGCTTGGCATGGCTCGCCGGGCACTTCCGGCCGGGGCCGAACTCACTGCCTACCGGATCATCCAGGAAGCGCTCACCAACGTCATGAAGCACGCGGGACCCCACGCCAGGGCGAGTGTGACGCTAACGTGGCAGAGTCGCGGTGTAGAGCTGAACGTCGTCGACGACGGTCGGGGCGCCGCAGCTGATCCGCCCGCCGCAGGTGGGGGAAACGGGCTCCGGGGCATGGTCGAGCGCATCTCCCTCTACGATGGTTCCTTGACCGCAGGACCCTTGCAGGGCGGCGGTTTCCGTGTGTCCGCTTTCATTCCCTATTCGGAGGCCTGAGCCATGCCCGAACTCGCCGCACCCATCCGGGTGGCGCTCGTCGATGACCAGCAATTGGTCCGCTCCGGGTTTGGCATGCTGATCAATTCCCAAGCCGATCTCCAGGTAGTGGCAGAGGCAGGCAACGGAATCGAGGCAATCCAGGCCCTCAGCGCCACCACGGCAGATGTGGTCCTGATGGATGTGCGCATGCCCGGTATGGACGGCATCGAAGCCACCAGGCGCATTTTGGAACAGGCGGCCACGCAGCCCTCGGGCTCCCAGCGGGCGGAGGTCAAAATCGTGGTCCTCACCACCTTCGACCTCGACGAATATGCTTTGGCTGCAATCCAGGCCGGCGCCAGCGGATTCCTGCTCAAAGACGCTCCGCCAGAGGAACTCCTGGAGGCCATCCGGACCGTCTACCGTGGCGACGCCGTCATTGCCCCATCCACTACGCGGAGATTACTGGACCATGTGGCTCCGCTGCTCAGAAAGCAGACATCGGAACAAAGCGGGCACGCCGCCGCGGTCGAACGCCTCACCGCCCGTGAACGCGAGGTCTTCCAGCTGATCGCCCAGGGCCAGTCGAATCCGGAGATAGCCGCAGGGCTGTTTCTGTCAGAGGCCACGGTCAAGACCCACGTCGGCCACATTCTGGCCAAGCTTGGAGCCCGGGACCGCGTGCAGGTGGTGGTCATCGCCTATGAGACAGGCGTGGTCGCCCCAGGAAGCTAGCGCGTTACGTTAAGCCCCGGTCTCAGACCACGGTATGAGCTGACCTTGCCCGGAATGGGTCCCTGGCCGGATCCAGCGGCGCGTTCCTGGCACATAGCGTGAAATCATGACAACTTTCACGCCTCTCCCCCATCCAACAGGTAACGGCGGACCCGCTGAATCCGATGCAGCCAGGCCACGCACAGCGGTTGAAGCTTTCGCGCTGACAAAGGGCTATGGACGCGGCGATACACGCGTCATGGCCCTGAACGAGGTATCCGTGGGCTTCGACGCCGGCAAATTCACCGCAATCATGGGACCTTCCGGATCGGGCAAATCCACGCTCATGCATTGCCTCGCCGGCCTTGATACGGCGGACTCCGGACGGATCGTCCTGGGCGGCACAGAGCTCACCGGGCTCAACGACCGCCAGCTCACCGCCCTTCGACGCGAGCGCATTGGCTTCGTGTTCCAGGCCTTCAATCTGGTGCCCACACTTACAGCGGAGCAGAACATCACGCTGCCGCTCGCTTTGGCGGGAACAACCGCCGACGCCGGGTGGCTGGATAGCGTAGTGAGCACCCTCGGGTTGAAGGACCGGTTGAAGCACCGACCCCACGAGTTGTCCGGCGGACAACAGCAGCGTGTCGCCGTAGCCCGAGCGCTACTGACGCGTCCCGACGTCGTGTTTGGCGACGAGCCGACCGGCAACCTGGACTCCAGAGCCGGCGGCGAAGTGCTTGCGCTCCTGCGTCGCAGCAGCCAGGAGATGGGCCAGACCATCATCATGGTGACCCATGACCCCGTCGCCGCAAGCTATGCCGACCGCGTGGTGCTGATGAGCGACGGTGGCCTGGTAGGCGAGATCCAGGAGCCCACAGCGGAATCAGTTTTGACGGCTCTCGGAAAGCTCGGGGCTTAAGGCATGCTGCGCGTAGCTCTCTCCCAATTGACGACGCACTTCCGGCGATTCGTCGCAATCGGGCTCGCCGTGATGCTGTCCGTTATGTTCCTCTCCGCCACGCTTATGGTGGGCGCGAGCACGAATGCTTCACTAGGCGCCAGTATCGGCGAGGCCTACCGGAACGCGGATCTTATTGCTGCATCCAAGAACGGTGAGGCCTTCAGCCAGGCCGCGGTGGATGCCGCGACGTCCGCGCCGGCAGTCAAGGAGCAATATGCCGAGCGATCCACCTACGTGACGTTTGTGGCCGGTGGTGGTGAGCAGCAGGGCAGGCTCCGGAATGTGGCGCCGTCATCCCTGGAGGGCGCAGTCTTGTCCTCAGGTTCCATGCCGTCGCAGCCCTTCGAAGCCGTCGTCGACGTCAAGACCGCAGAGCATCTCGGACTCACCGTTGGAAGTTCGCTTGAGCTGCACGGTGCCGGACCCGTCAAGAACGCCAAGGTGAAAGTTATCGGCCTGATTCAGGCCACGAATGATCCCTTCTCGTCCTCGGCGGCCCAGCTTGTCGCTTCAGAGTCTGTCCTGAACGCGGTGCAGGATGCCGGAGCAGGATATTCGGGACTGCAATTCATCCTCCAACCCGGCGAAGACGTCTCCGCAGCGAAGGAGTACATCGCGCACCGCATGGAAGCGGCAGGTGCCGATGCCCCCATCCTGGAAACCGCGCAGGAGAAGGTCACATCCACGGTCGCCATGCTGAGCGCCGGTCAGGACCAACTCACAGTGGTACTGCTCGCCTTTGCCGGCGTCGCTATCCTCGTCTCGACTCTGGTGGTGGCCAATACGTTCTCCGTGCTGGTAGCCCAGCGAACAAGGGAACTGGCGCTTCTTCGGTGCCTCGGCGCGGGACGGTCACAGATCCGCAGATCGGTCATGCTGGAGGCACTGGTGGTTGGATTCATTTCCTCCGTGCTGGGCGTGGTTGCCGCAACCGGCCTCATGTACGGGCTCATCGCCTGGGCGAAGACACAGCCTGAGCAGGCTTTTGCCACCCTGGCCGTACCGCCGTCGGCAATCATCGCCGGCCTTGTGGCCGGAACGCTGCTGACAGTCATTGCAGCCCTGGTCCCCGCCAAAGCTGCTACCGCGGTGGCTCCCCTGGCTGCCCTAAGACCTGCCGATGACGCTGCTGTTGGCAACCGGCGCGGCAAGGTCCGCTTGGTTCTGGGCCTGGTGGCACTCCTCGGGGGCGTGTCACTGCTGATTTTCGGCAGCACCACCGTCTCGCTGCTGATTGCCTTGCTCGGTGGAGCCCTCTCCTTTATTGGGATCCTGCTGTGCTCAACGCTGTTCATTCCCACGGTAGTCGCCTTGGCTGGACGCTTGGCCGCACCTGTGGGTGTTCCGGGGAAGCTGGCTGCAGTCAACGCCACGCGCAATCCCGCCCGTACGTCGGCTACCGCCGCGGCCTTGCTGATTGGCGTCACCCTGGTGTCCCTGATGATGACCGGCGCCGCAACCTCACGGCAAGCTTTCGACGATACCCTCGCAGAGAACTATCCGGTGGACCTTGCAGCGATGACCGCGGCTGGTGCCAGCGGCTCCGGCGATGCCGCTGTCTCCCGTATCAAGGCAATCGACGGCGTGCATGCCGCAGTCCTCCTCCCGGCTGTCGGTACCCTTGCCGAGGCCACGCCTGAGGGTGGAAATACCGTCTATTCACTATCCGCAGCCAATGCCGCATATGTGCTGCGGGACAGCACATTGCAGCCAGGCCCCGGTACCGTCTACCTGCCCGAGGACTCCACAGGCGGAGCCGCGAAGATCTCGACGGCGGCCGGTCCCGTATCGCTGGATGCCAAGGTCCTGCGGACGCGTCACATCCCACCTTTCGTTGAGACCTCCAGCATCCCGTCCAGTGCCTTGCCGGAAATGCCCGGCATGGTGTGGGTGAAACTGGACGACTCGGTATCGGCTGAACGTGTCCAAGCCATTCAAAAGGAAGTGGCCGCAGCCTTGGGCGTGCAGGAACGCACTGTCAGCGGAGCTGCAATCGAGCGCGTGACCTTTAACAGCATCATCGACGTCCTGTTGCTGGTGGTCACAGGCTTGCTGGGCGTGGCAGTGGTGATTGCCCTGATCGGTGTGGCGAACACGTTGTCCCTCTCCGTCCTTGAACGAACGCGGGAGAACTCCTTGCTGAGGGCACTGGGCTTGACGAAGGGTCAACTCCGGGGAATGCTCGCGATCGAGGCCGTGCTCGTAGCCGGTGTGGCCGCAGTCCTCGGTGCAGGCATCGGCATCGCCTATGGTTGGCTCGGCGCCCAAGCCGCTCTTGGTGGTGTGGCTGATGTTGTTCCGGCGGTTCCGTGGCTGCAGCTCGCAACGGTATTCGGCGTGGCTGTGGTGGCGGGTTTGCTGGCCTCCGTGATTCCTGCCCATCGTGCAGCGCGGCTGTCCCCTGTGGAGGGTCTGGCCACGGCCTAATCGCTCTCTCTCATCGTCCTGCCATATGAGAAATGCTCTCTCACTTCCTGCCGCTGAACGGGAGGATGTGAGAGAGCATTTCTGTTTTAGGGCAGTTATGTGCGAGAGCGAATGGTGCCTACGCTTCCGCCGGTTCCTCGTAGCGCGGGAAGATCGGCGCCGGAGCCGGAAGCTCAGTTCCCGGAACGATCGGCGTGGCGATGGCAGCAAACTGCCTGGCATCGCCTTCGGGCTGTCCGAGCACCTCAAGGAGCTTGGCGGACGAGGAAGGCATCACCGGCTGGGCGAGGATCGCCACGATGCGGACAACTTCCAGGGTGACGTACAGCACGGTATTCATCCGCTCGACGTCGGTCTTCCGCAGCACCCACGGGGCCTGATCGGCGAAGTAGGCGTTGGTGTCGCCCAGCACTGTCCAGATAGCCTCCAGGGCGCGGCTGAACTCCTGCTTGTCAAAGGCGCCCCGGGCGGTAGTCAGCAATTCTCCGGCCTTGGCGAGCAAGGCATTGTCCCCGGCCGTGAACTCTCCGGGGACAGGAACCTTGCCTTCACAGTTCTTCGCCACCATGGACAACGAACGCTGGGCAAGATTGCCAAAGTTGTTGGCCAGGTCCGAATTCATGCGGCCCACGATTGCCTCATGGTTGTAGCTGCCATCGGCGCCAAAGGGGACTTCCCGGAGGAAGAAGAACCGGCACTGGTCCAGCCCGTACTGCGCCACGAAGTCCTGTGGGGCGACAACATTGCCCAGGGACTTGGACATCTTCACGCCGTTGTTGGTCAGGAAGCCGTGGATCATGACGCGCTTGGGCAATGCGAGCCCTGCGCTCATGAGGAAGGCCGGCCAGTAGATCGCATGGAAGCGGGAAATGTCCTTGCCGATAACGTGGACATCGGCTGGCCAGAATTTCCTGAAGGACTCGGACTCGACGTCCGGGTATCCGGCACCGGTGAGGTAATTCGTCAAGGCATCCACCCAGACGTACATGACGTGCTTCTCATCGCCCGGAACAGGGACACCCCAGTCGAAAGTAGTACGGCTGATGGAGAGATCCTCAAGTCCGCGCTTCACAAAGCTGATGACCTCGTTGAACCGGGACTGCGGCGCACCAAACTCAGGCTGTGCCTCATAGAGGGCCAGGAGCTTCTCCTGGTAAGCGGACAAGCGGAAGAAGTAGCTCTCCTCAGCTGTCCAGGTGACGAGGGTATCCGTCTCTTTCGAGTAGCGGAGGCCGTCTTCCTTGACGACGGTATCGTCCTCAACGTAATACGCTTCGTCCCGGACCGAGTACCAGCCCTCGTACTTGGACAGGTAGATGTCACCGTTCGCTTCCATCTTCTTCCAGATGGCTTGCGACGCCGTGTAGTGGTCCGGGTCCGTGGTGCGAATGAAACGGTCATGGGAAATTCCCAGATCCTGGCTCATCTGCTTGAACGCCGCCGAGTTGCGATCCGCGAGCTGCTTGGCCGTAATGCCTTCCTTCTCGGCCGACTGCTGCATCTTGAGCCCGTGCTCGTCCGTGCCGGTCATGAAGAACACCTCATGGCCGTCGAGGCGCTTGAAGCGCGCCATGGCATCAGTCGCGATGACCTCGTAGGCGTGTCCGATGTGCGGCACGCCATTGGGGTAGCTGATAGCCGTGGTGATGTAGAACGGGGATTTCTCTGCAGACGTCACTCTAAGAAGTTACCTTTTTTTCGGATGGAATGACTGGACCGGCCGCAAAGGACAGCCGGTCCGGTCTGTGCCGGATATCCCGGCGAAGGAGCAGTCGTGCGGACTAGTTCAGTTCGGTCAGCGTATCGCTGAGCCGGACCAGTTCGTGGTCGTGTGAAGCCACGAGCACAGCGATGCCATCGCTCGTGGTGTCCTTCAGGATGCCGATGATGCGGTTGGCTGCAGCACGGTCCAAGCTGGCAGTAGGCTCATCCACCACCAGGACGCGGGTGCCCAGGATCAGGGCCCTCGCGATTGCCACACGCTGGCGCTCACCGCCGGAAAGCTGGGCGGGACGGTGCCGCATGCGGCGTCCGAGGCCCACCAGGTCCAGGAGGTCCTTGGCCATCTCCGTGCGCTGTTCCACTTCTCCATCCGGCACGGCGGGCAGCAGCACGTTCTCGAGGGCGCTCATGCCGTCGATCAAGGCGCCGCCCTGATCGACGTAGCCAATCAAGGCACGGCGCCGGTCGGCAATCTCGTCGTCGCCCATGGACGCCAAGGACTGGCCTTCCCAAAACACGGTGCCCGACGTCGGCAGGGTCAGCCCGGCGCTGACGGTCAGGATACTGGTCTTGCCCGAGCCGCTTCGGCCGGCGATGCAATGCATCTCGCCCGCGTGCAGGGTTAGGTTGAAGTCATCCACGACGTCGACTTCCTCGGCGCCGCCCTTGTCTCCGCCGTAATGGATGGTGACGCGGCTGAGCTCCAAGGGTGTGGCGTGGTCGGATGCCCGGATGATGGTGTTGGCACGTGTCTGCAGCGACTCGTCCGTGGATTCCGGGGTCGCCGTCAGCTCGGGTTTGAGGTTGTCAGTCATTTGACTACTTTCGTTGCAATCGGAATCCAGCAAATTACGGCCAGCAGCCCGGCCAGTCCGGCCCAGAGTGCTGCGTACGGAGCAAGGAGCAGCCCCAGTCCAAGGGCACCAAGGACGCCCAAGGGAAGCGCCACGGTGCCGACAAGTGCATTTTCAAAGAAGCGGACCTGGCCCAGCATGTCCGGGTTCCAGCCCATGGCACGCAAAGTGCCCAGATACTCGCGCTTGGCGTGAAGCTCGAACCGCCCGGTCACGAGTGTGAGCAGCAGACCCACAACCACGCCAAACACAGCGAGGATCACGCTGGGCAAAGCGATGCTCGCGGCGGCCAGCCCACTCAAGGCACTGGCTCCTGCTGCCCGGGGGATGTCGATCAACAGTGCGATCAAGGCCCCCACTGCGGCACCGAAGACGCCTACGGCCACGGCCAGTGAGACAGAGTTGAAACGGTTGGTAGTGAGCTGCCTGTTGGCGAACGTCAAGGGCGAATCAACAGTGACGAGGCGTTCATCATGCTGGGGTTCCTGGTCTACCTCCACGCGGTGACGCAGCTGCTGGGCAGCCAGCAACGCAGCGCCCACGTAGATGATGAGCATGGTCACTGAGACGATCACAGTGGCAAGGTTCCAACTGAGCAGGCTCAAAATAATCCCTGCCGCGGCCAAGGCGGCCGCGCCCACGGCGAACTCTTCGAGCACCCAGGACCTGACGCGCTTCTGCGTCCAGCCCATTGCCCTCAGGATTCCTGCTTCGCTCCGGCGCTGCCGGATGTAGCTGACCGTCGAGGCACCAGTCAGGAGCGTGGCGCCAAGAAGCGTCAGGAAGAGCAGGGTGATGTTTGTCCCTGTCAGCGAACCCGAAACGGCGTCAGCCGCGTCCTGCCGAACCCAGGACTGCTGGACAGTGCCCAGCGGAGATTCCTTGCCGGCGTCGTCCTTGCTGTACCCGGGGACGAAGATATTGGCGTCTTCGCGGGCGGAACCCGCCACCACGGTCGCTTCAAGGCCCAGTTCGCGGATCTGGGCAGCCAGCTTTTCAACGTCCGGCTGGGCCTGCTTCCACGTTCCAGTGGCGTTGGCGCGGACACGGATGGCGTCGATGACGTCGGCGTTGGTGTCATAGCCACGGGCTGCGGCCAGGCCGTAATAGTCAGTGATGGCGCCGGCCGACTGGCTGACCAGACCTGTGGCGCTCAGTGATGGCTTCAGGACAGTGCCATTGGCGTCCTTGCCCTCGGCGTCCTTGCTCAGTGTCAAGGGAGCCGGGTCATAGCCGCCCAATGGGAGCTTGTTGACGTCACCGGCTGCGGCCTGAACGTCTGCCGGATTAAACGTGCCGTACACCATCGGCATGGGAGTCGCGGGCTTTTTTCCGGTTTCGAGGTCTTCCCGGTAGGAGCGCTCATCCACAGGCTTGCGCTGGGTCTGGTCCACGGCTGCGCCGAAGGACGACTTTTCCGGAAGGCGGTTGACTGTGACCCAGTCCCCCGGCGTTGCAGTCTTCTCCGAAGCACCGTTGGAGGCTTCGTCGCCCTCCTTGTACTTCGGGGCTGCAGCAAACGCAGTGCTCCAGGTCGCCGGGTTGTAAAGCCCTTGGCTGAAGGAGGCAGTACTGCCCAGGAGCTGGCTGTGGTCAGTTGAGCCCGGCCATTCAAGGGCAAATGGGGCCTTGGAAACGAACGGCAGGTAATCCTTGTCCAGGGACCGCGTTACAGTGCCGACATCCTTGACTACTTTGCCGTTGTTGTCGATTTCCTCGATCTTGACCGAGTACTTCAAATCCAGGGACGTTCCCGAGCGAACAATCAGCGGAATGGCCTGGGAATCATCAGTCAGCAGTCCGTCACGCTTTGCCTGCTGGTACTGCGTCATCAAGGGGGCCCAGTACTTCAGCTTCACACCGAGGAAATCGGGTCCTTCTTCAAGCTGGTTCATGCTGAGGCCGCTGGTGAAGAGACTTTCGAAATGCCGGCCAATAGCGCCTGCATTGCGGGCGTCCGCTGGCGGAGCCTTCTCCAAGGGTGCAAGGAAATCACCTGCGGAGCCCAACAGCGCCCTCTCGGAGGCAGGATCGACGGCGACGACAGACTCAGTCACCTCCGGCCCCAGTGGAAGCGCCACCGAAAGATTGAAGAGGTTGTGCTCCGAGCCGAGTGCTGGAGCGGGGAACTTAATCCCGGTCTCGCCGTCGGGACCCGCGATCCGGACATTCGTACCACCGGCAGCCTGTTCCTTGATCAGACGGCCCTTGCCCAGGGTCCCTTCGGCGCTCGTCTTGAAAAGGGTTTGCTGGTTGACGCCATCGGAGCTTGTGGCGGAGGCCGTCAGCCGGTACTTCTTGGGCGTATCGGACAAAACGGATTCAGCTGCGGGCCACTTGCTGGAGTCCATGGCCGAGGGGTCCCCTGCGGTTATGCCACCGGCAAGGCCGGCGTTGTACCCCAGGTAGTCCATGGCATTGAGGCGCGGAGCCTCGAGGTTCTGCGAAACCCGCGAAACGAGGCTGATGGGAGCAGCGACTGCCGTCTGGCCCATGGTGCGGATTTTCTCCAGCTGCTCAAAGCTGATGCCGCCCTGCCCATTGGCGATTTCCGGCTGGATCAGTGCACCGCCGTCCCCGTCCTGTGAGGGGTCCGGCTTTGCCTGGACCAGGATGTCGTAGAGTCCCCGCGAGTTCTCATCCACAGTCCTGTTCAGAGCGGCCTGTGACTGGCTCTGGACTAGGACGGACAAGCACATCGCGACGATCAAAATGGCCGCGGTCAGCAGCAGCACACGGCTTCTGATGAACCTTTGGACGGCGTTCATTGGGCTCCCTGGGACCTTGATTGCGGGCGCGCACACATGCTCCGTGAATCCTTGAAAAACACAAAGGAATTCCGGGCTTTATGTGCAAAAAGTAGTGGCCGGCCTGCTGCCGGGTCCGAATCCCGGACCAAGCCATTGTAAGCAGACCGACCACCGTTGCGTGTCAGTGGTGTGTCCCCGGCACGCGAACTTGGCTGATGAGGAGCAGTCCTAGTCCTCCAGGTCCACCTCGCGGACCATGTCGGCGCCAATGCCCGCCTTGATGGCTTCCAGTACCTGCTGCGGAACAGAACTGTCGATGGTCAGGAGCGCAAGCACCTGGCCCCCCTCGGTCTGGCGTGCAACCTGCATGCCGCCGATATTGATGTTGTTCATGCCCAGGATGTGGCCGATGGTGCCAATGACACCGGGACGGTCCGCGTAAGCCACCACCACCAAGTGCTCACTGATGGGGATTTCCACGTCATAGCCGTTGACGCCAACGAGCTTCTCCACTTGCTTGGGTCCGGTCAAGGTACCGGCAACGGAGATCTGGGAACCGTCGCTGAGCGCACCACGGATCGTGAGGACGTTGCGGTAGTCCTCGGCGTCCGGGGTGGTGATCAGGCGCGTATTAATTCCGCGCTGCTCTGCGATGACAGGGGCGTTGACGTAGGAGACCTGCTCCGTGACGACATCGGCGAAGACGCCCTTCAAGGCAGCGAGCTCAAGCACCTTGACGTCCAGCGCGGCAATCTCGCCGGCAACCTCGACGTCGATCTGGGTCAGCGAGGCATGGGTCAGCGCCGTGAAGATCCGGCCGAGCTTTTCGATCAGCGGGATGCCCGGACGAATGTCCGGAGCGATTACGCCGCCTGCGACGTTCACGGCATCCGGCACGAGCTCGCCGGCAAGGGCAAGGCGTACGGACTTGGCCACCGAGACACCGGCCTTTTCCTGGGCCTCGTCCGTGGATGCGCCCAGGTGCGGGGTGACCACCACGTTGTCCAGTTCGAAGAAAGGCAGATCCGTGCTGGGTTCCTTGACGAAGACATCCACGCCGGCACCGGCAATCTGGCCTTCCTTCAGGGCGATGTAGAGCGCTTCCTCATCTACCAGGCCGCCACGGGCCACGTTGATGACGTAGGCTGTTTCCTTCATCTTGCGGAAGGCGTCGGCGCCAAGCATGCCCACCGTCTCGGGCGTCTTGGGCATGTGGATGGTGATGAAGTCGGAGTTTTCCAGGAGTTCATCCAGGGTGACCAGCTTGACCCCGAGCTGTGCGGCACGAGCGGCCGTGATGTAGGGGTCGTACGCCAGGATCTCGGTTTCGAAACCCTGAAGGCGGGCTGCCACGAGGGCGCCGATACGGCCGAGGCCGATGATGCCGATCTTCTTCTCGAAGAGTTCGATGCCGGTGTACTTGGAACGCTTCCACTCACCGTTCTTCAGCGCGGAGCTCGCCTGGGGAATGTGGCGGGCGAGGCTCAGGATGTGGCCGACCGTCAACTCGGCTGCTGAAACGATGTTGGACGTCGGTGCGTTGACGACCATGACACCGGCCTGCGTTGCGGACTTGATGTCCACGTTGTCCAGTCCCACGCCGGCCCGGGCGATGACCTTAAGGTTCTTCGCAGCGGCAATGGCTTCGGCATCAACCTGGGTAGCCGAGCGAACCAGGATTGCGTCGACGTCGGCGATTGCGGACAGCAGCTGGGAACGGTCGGCGCCGTCGGTTTGGCGGATTTCAAAGTCCGGGCCCAATGCCTCGACGGTGGCGGGTGAAAGTTCCTCAGCGAGGAGGACGACGGGTTTGGTGGCTGACACGGGGTGGCACCTTACTTTGGACAACTTTGGGACAGTACTGGACAAGGAGCGGATGCGCCGGGCCCGGACACGACGCCGGGACCAGCCCAGAATATCGAACCTGGACAGGGATTCCGGTGCCGGTGAACGATGTTACGGCCCGGTTGAGGTTGTTGTGAAGAATTTCACAGGACGCTGTGTTTGGAGGAGCGGCTGCGAAACAGCGACGCCCGCCCGGCTTTGTTCGCCGGACGGGCGTCGGTTTCAGTGCCTAAGGCACTGGGCAAAACGTCAGCGGGCTGCGGAGCCTTCAACGTAGTCCTGGTCCTGCTGCTGCCAGGAGAACAAGGAACGCAGCTCGCGGCCAACCTCTTCGATCGGGTGCTGCTCTGCCTTGGCACGCAGTTCCTTGAACTCGACGGCGCCGTTGTCCTGGTCCTCGATGAAGCGCTTGGCGAAGGCACCACTCTGGATGTCCGCGAGGACAGCCTTCATGTTTTCCTTCACCTCGGGAGTGATGACGCGGGGGCCGGAAACGTAGTCGCCGTACTCTGCGGTATCGGAGACGCTCCAGCGCTGCTTGGCGATGCCACCTTCCCACATGAGGTCAACGATGAGCTTGAGCTCGTGAAGGACCTCGAAGTAGGCAATCTGCGGCTGGTAGCCGGCTTCGGTGAGGGTTTCGAAGCCGTACTGGACCAGCTGGGAAACGCCGCCACAAAGGACGGACTGTTCGCCGAAGAGGTCCGTTTCGGTTTCTTCGGTGAAGGTGGTCTTGATGACACCGGCGCGGGTGCCACCGATGGCCTTGGCGTAGGACTTGGCCAGCTCCCAAGCGGAACCGGATGCGTCCTGCTCAACAGCGATGATGTCCGGGATGCCGCGGCCGGCTTCGAACTCGCGGCGCACGGTGTGGCCAGGAGCCTTCGGAGCGATCAGGATGACGTCGACGCCTGCAGGGGGCTCGATGTAGCCGAAGCGGATGTTGAAGCCGTGGGCGAAAGCGAGTGCCTTGCCTTCGGTCAGCTTGTCCTTGATGGAGTCGTTGTAGATCGAGCGCTGGTGCTGGTCCGGCGCGAGGATCATGATGACGTCGGCCCATTCAGCGGCGTCGGCAACGTTCTTGACCGTGAAGCCGGCGTCCTCTGCCTTGGCGGTCGACTTCGACCCTTCCTTCAGCGCGATAACAACCTCGACGCCGGAATCGCGCAGGTTCAGTGCGTGCGCGTGGCCCTGGGAACCGTAGCCGACGATGGCAACCTTGCGGCCCTGGATGATCGACAGGTCTGCGTCGTCGTCGTAGAACATTTCAGTCACTTGCGTAACTCCTCTTGAGTGGTTTCTGGATATTGATGTGGTGCTGCGGTACTGGACGCAACGCTCGGCATGGCATGCTGACGCGGCCTATGCCTGTTTCCTACGCGGAGCGGAGCGCCCTGTCACTCATGGAGCGGGATCCCCGTCCAACGGCCAGGGTGCCGGACTGCACGATTTCACGGATGCCGAACGGCTCGAGCACTGAGAGCAGTGCAGCGAGCTTCTCGGGGGTACCGGTTGCCTCGATCACCAACGAGTCTGTAGACACGTCGACGACGGCGGCACGGAACAGGTCTGCAGCTTGGGTGACCTGCAGGCGTGTCGCGGCATCCGCACGTACCTTGACCAGGATGTGGTCGCGTTGTACGGAAGATTCGGAAGTCAGCTCAACGATCTTGATCACGTTGATCAACTTGTTGAGCTGCTTGGTGACCTGCTCGATGAGGTCGCCGTCGGCATCGACGACGACCGTCATGCGGGACATGCCGGGAACCTCGGTGGGTCCCACAGCCAGTGAATTGATGTTGAACGCGCGCCGGGCGAAGAGGCTGGCTACGCGGGTCAGCACGCCGGGCTTGTCTTCGACCAGAACGGACAGTGTGTGGCGGCTCATGCCTAGTCCTCCTCTTCCCATTCCGGGGTCATATTGCGGGCAACCTGGATCTGGTCATTGCTGACGCCTGCCGGCACCATCGGCCACACCATCGAGTTGGGGCTGACGACAAAGTCGATCACGACGGGGCGGTCGTTGATTTCGAGTGCCTTCTGGATGGTGGCATCGATGTCTTCGTCCCGCTCACAACGCAGTGCGGCACAACCATAGGCGTCCGCCAGCTTGACGAAGTCCGGAATTCGGACGGTGTCGTGGCCGGTGTTCAGATCCGTGTTCGAGTAACGGCCTTCGTAGAACAGTGTCTGCCATTGGCGGACCATGCCCAGCGAGGAGTTGTTGATAATGGCGACCTTGATCGGGATGTTGTTGATGGCGCAGGTGGCCAGTTCCTGATTGGTCATCTGGAAGCAGCCGTCGCCGTCAATGGCCCAGACCACGCGGTCCGGTTCGCCAACCTTGGCACCCATTGCTGCCGGAACCGAGTATCCCATGGTTCCGGCTCCCCCGGAGTTCAGCCAGGCGTGGGGGCGCTCGTACTTGATGAACTGCGCAGCCCACATCTGGTGCTGGCCAACGCCGGCCACATAGATACCCTCCGGACCTGTGAGCTCGCCGATGCGCTTGATCACGCGCTGCGGTGCCGTCAGTCCGTCCTCGGGCTCAGTCCAACCCAAGGGGTAGGTGTCGCGCAGGTTGCCCAGGAACGCCCACCATGCGTCCAGGTCCGGTGCACCGCTCTGCTCGAACTGCATCTTCACGGCTTCGGTCAGTTCCGGAATGATCTCCTTCACCGAGCCGACAATCGGGACATCGGCCGTCCGGTTCTTGGAGATTTCCGCCGGATCGATGTCCGCGTGGATCACCTTGGCAAAAGGAGCGAAGGTCTTCAACACACCAGTGACGCGGTCATCGAACCTGGCACCGAGGGTGATGAGGAGGTCAGCCTGCTGCAGGGCGGTGACCGCAGATACCGAACCGTGCATTCCCGGCATTCCAACATGGAGGGGATGCGAGTCCGGGAAGGCGCCGCGAGCCATCAGCGTAGTGACTACCGGCGCTCCGGTTGCAAGTGCCAATTCCATGAGTTCCGCAGAAGCGTGTCCCTTGACCACACCGCCGCCCACGTAGAGAACAGGCTTGCGGGAGGCGGCGATCAGCTTGGCAGCTTCGCGGACCTGCTTGCTGTGACCACGAACCACAGGACGATAGCCCGGCAAGTCAACCTTCGGCGGCCACGAGAAGGTCATTTGGCCTACCTGGGCGTCCTTGGCAATGTCAACCAGGACGGGTCCCGGGCGGCCAGTGGAAGCCAGATGGAAGGCTTCGGCCATGACATGCGGGATGTCATTGGGGTCGGTTACCAGGAAGGAGTGCTTGGTGATGGGCATGGTGATGCCCACGATGTCCGCTTCCTGGAACGCGTCCGTACCAATGACGCCACTGGCGACCTGGCCGGTAATGGCCACCATCGGCACGGAGTCCATGTGGGCGTCCATGATGGCGGTAACGAGGTTGGTGGCACCGGGTCCCGAGGTGGCGATGCAAACGCCAACCCGTCCGGTAACCATGGCGTAGCCTTGCGCGGCGTGGCCGGCTCCCTGTTCGTGACGGACCAGGATGTGATTCATGCTGGAGGCCATCAAGGGGTCGTAGGTGGGCAGGATCGCGCCACCGGGCAAACCGAAAATATCGTCCACGCCGAGTTCTTCGAGCGAACGGACAATTGCTTGCGAGCCGGTCATCACCGTTGGGGGTACAACGTTGTTCGGCCCAAGTACAGGAGAGAGAGGTGCAGCAGTGTCGACGACGACGGCCTCAGCCGTACGGTCGACCTTATCCGGAGCCTTTGGGGCTCCAGCGGACTTTGCAGCCATCAGCGAGGGGCTGATCGGCGATCCTTTGCTCATCGGACTCTTCCTTAGTGGATCTTCAATTGATGGGTCTTGCTTCGGGGAATAAAAAAACCCCTCAGCCTTCCGGCTTTTCGAGGGGTTGCGCGTGACAGTTCGTTACCAGTCGGGCTAAGCCACGCGCTTGGTAAGTACGACGACGCCGACGGTAACGAATGAGATCATGCGTTCAGTGTTCCCTCTAAGTGAGATACGTGTCAATTGACCACTATCGTATCTCACCATATGGACAGTGGTGTCCGTCTGCCGGACTCCCCACCCCAAGACCGGGGAGTCCGGGTCAGGCATCAGCCGCAGTAAGCGCCGGTCGAGGCGCTGTGGACCAACTTTGCGTACTTGGCCAAAACACCCTTCGTGAACTTCGCCGGCAAGGGCTCCCAACCAACCTTGCGGGCTTCAAGCTCAGCTTCATCCACCAACAGGTCGAATGAACGTGCCGCGATGTCCACACGAATGCGGTCGCCGTCCTGGACGAAGGCGATGGGACCGCCGTCCACCGCTTCAGGCGCAACGTGTCCAATGCACAAACCGGTGGTACCGCCGGAGAAGCGGCCATCGGTCAGCAGCAGCACATCCTTGCCCAGTCCGGCGCCCTTGATGGCACCGGTGATCGCAAGCATTTCGCGCATACCCGGACCACCCTTGGGTCCTTCATAGCGAATGACCACGACGTCGCCCTTGTGGATCTCACCATTGTCCAGTGCGTTAAGGGCCCCTTGCTCGCGCTCGAAGACGCGGGCCGTGCCCTCAAAGACGTCGGCGTCGAAGCCGGCGCTCTTCACCACAGCCCCTTCCGGAGCCATGGTGCCGTGCAGGATGGTGATGCCACCGGTCTTGTGGATGGGGTTGTCCAGCGCCCGAAGGATTTTGCCGTCAAGGTCCGGCGGGTTGATCGAGGCAAGGTTCTCGGCGAGCGTCTTGCCTGTGACGGTAAGGCAGTCACCGTGCAGCAGCCCGGCGTCGAGAAGCGCTTTCATGATGACCGGCACGCCGCCGATCTTGTCCACATCAGTCATGACGTAGCGACCGAAGGGCTTCAGGTCGCCGAGGTGCGGGATTTTGTCGCCAATGCGGTTGAAGTCATCCAGGGTCAGTTCAACCTCGGCTTCGCGCGCAATGGCGAGCAAGTGCAGGACTGCGTTGGTGGATCCACCGAACGCCATGGTGACCGCGATGGCATTTTCGAATGCCTTCTTGGTCATGATGTCGCGGGCGGTGATTCCGAGGCGAAGCAGGTTCACCACGGCTTCGCCGGACTTGCGGGCAAAGTCATCGCGACGGCGGTCTGCCGAGGGCGGAGCGGCCGAACCCGGGAGGGACATGCCCAGCGCCTCGCCAATGCAGGCCATGGTGTTGGCCGTGTACATACCGCCGCAGGCGCCTTCGCCGGGACAAATGGCTTTTTCGATACGGGTGAGGTCCTCCATGCTCATCTTGCCCGCTGCGCAGGCGCCGACGGCCTCGAAGGCATCAATGAGCGTGACTTCCTTCTCCGAGCCGTCCTCGAGCTTGACCCATCCGGGCATGATCGATCCGGCGTAGAGGAAGACGGACGCAAGGTCCAGCCGGGCAGCAGCCATGAGCATGCCGGGAAGGGACTTGTCGCAACCAGCCAGGAGAACCGAGCCATCGATGCGCTCGGCCTGCATCACGGTTTCGACAGAGTCCGCGATGACCTCGCGGGAAACGAGCGAGAAGTGCATGCCCTCGTGGCCCATGGAAATTCCGTCCGAGACGGAGATGGTGCCGAACTGCATAGGGAATCCGCCACCGGCGTGGACGCCTTCCTTGGCACCCTGCGCAAGACGGTTGAGGGAAAGGTTGCAGGGGGTAATTTCATTCCACGAACTGGCGACACCAATTTGCGGTTTGGCGAAGTCGTCATCCCCCATCCCCACCGCACGGAACATGCCACGCGCGGGCGCGGCGTGAATTCCGTCGGTCACGACCCTGCTGCGGGGCTTGATGTCCGGTTTGGTATCTGTCGCAATTTGGGTGGCGTCGCTCATGATCCAAAGTCTATGTGTCAACGGCAGCGGCCCACGACGTAATCGAGCCGGGTTAAGCACGAAGAGAAGAATATTTCCTCGTCACCGACGGAAAACCCTGCCATTTCCACGAAGTCACCAACTGCATCACAACCGGGGTTGGACGGCCCCTAAACGCTGGACACCCCATTTGCAGCCACGTAACGTCGGAAATACCACTAACTGCACCCTGTGAGCAGAAGGGCCTCACCATGGACTGGTTGATTTGGGTCATTGTTATTGTGCTGATCGTCGCGATTGTTTGGTGGCTACTGAGCCGCAACAACGCCAGGAATTCCTCAACTGCACCATTGGGCACTGCCCCTGGCACCGGGGCTGCCGGAAGGCCGGGCACTGCCGCGCCCGCTGCCATGGAACCCAGCGACAGGATGTCGATGCCCGATACAGCCGCGGCGGTGGCTGGCGTAGCGGGCCTGGCTGGGGTTACGAACATGGGGAAGGCGGCGGCTGAGGGCAGCGGCCCCGTCGAATCCAGTATGGAATCGCGCGTGGAAACCGAAGCTCAGGCTGGACCGCCGGTGGACGAACCTGTCATTGAAACGCCCGAGGTCGACGAACCAGTGGTCGATGAACCAGTGGTGGACACGGATGCGCAGGTCACTGCCGGGAATGTGGATGACTGGGAGGCTGCCGGAACGCCGGTATCTGCACCCACGGCGGCCGAGCCCGCAGTTTCCGAGCCTGCAGTTTCCGAGCCCGCTGTCTCCGAGCCAGCAGTGGCGAAGCCCGTAGTTTCCGAACCAGCAGTTTCTGAATCCGCTGAGGGAGTGACTGCGGATGACGTTACGCGCGCCGATGACCCGCCCAAGGTGGACGAGTCAGCAGCCAACGCCGCAGATAAGGCTGAATGGGAATCCTCGTGGACGGATGCAAGCGGCACTGCCGTCCACCATCACGAATACACGGATCAACACTCGGCCACGCTGGCGGGGGCGGAAACCGCGGCTGCTGAAACGGACGACGACGATTCAACTGCACCAACGGGCCATCTCGCCGCCGAGCATCCATATGGGGTTGGCTCAGCAGGGGCCGCGGCAGACGGCAGTGGTCCCGACGGCTACCCGGTGAAGGCGGACGCTTCGACCATGACCTATCACGATGAAGATACCGCCGGCTACGCCGAAGCCACCGCGGATGTGTGGTTTGAATCGGCCGCGCACGCGGAAGCGGCCGGGTTCCGCCCTCCTCCACGGAACAGGCACTGAACAGAACAGGCTGGTTGATGCCCGCCCGGACCACAGTCCTGCTTCCGGCCGCTTTTTTACTGGCGGCTCTGCTGGCGGCTTGCACGGGTAGTCCGTCGTCGCCAGGTTCGGCCGCCACGCCTGACGGCTCCACCAGTTCCAGCGTCCCCGTGTCGCCGGGGACGGGCACCACCTCCGGATTGGTACCACCTGCCGTTCCACAAAAACCGGAGGTACAGCAAAAGCTCGACGCCGGCCTGCAGCTGCCGTGGTCCGTCGTCTTCCTGCCGGACGGCACAGCCATCGTGTCAGAACGCGATTCGGCCCAGGTCAAAAGCATTCGTGACGGCCAGGCAACGACCATCGGCGAGGTTGCCGGCGTCGAACCTGGAGGTGAAGGCGGGCTTCTGGGCCTTGCCCTGTCTCCTGCCTTCACCAGTGACCGTTGGCTTTACGCCTATTTCACGTCAGCCACCGATAACCGGATCGCCAGAATGCGCTTGTCGGAAGAGTCGGGAGGCACTTTGCGGCTTGGCGGCCCCGAGGTGGTCTTTTCCGGCATCCCAAAGGCTTCAACCCATAACGGCGGCCGGATCCGTTTTGGCCCCGACGGGTTCTTGTATGTGGGCACCGGCGATTCGCAGCGCCGGGAACAGCCGCAGGATACACACGCCTTGGGCGGAAAAATCCTGCGGCTGACTGCCGAAGGACGCCCCGCTCCGGGCAACCCGTTCGGTGAGAACCCTGTCTATAGCTATGGACACCGGAATGTTCAGGGTTTGGCGTGGGACAGCGAAGGAAGGTTGTGGGCCAGCGAGTTTGGTCCGGACGTGGACGACGAACTGAACCTGGTTACCCCTGGAGGCAACTATGGTTGGCCAACAGTGACAGGAGCCCCGGGCCGCAGCGGGTTCATTGATGCCAAGGTTGTTTGGCCTTCAACCTCTGACGCGTCGCCCAGCGGATTGGAAATTGCCGACGGCGTGGCCTACACCGGCGCCCTTCGCGGCCAACGGCTTTGGGCCATCCCGCTCAACGGCGACAAGGCGGGTTCGCCTGTGGCTTACTTCACAGCCGAGTATGGTCGGCTGAGGGACGTCGCAAAGGCTCCCGACGGGACGTTGTGGGTCCTCAGCAACAACAGAAACCCTGATTTTGCGCTGATTTTGAGGCCCTCTTCATGAACCTACAACCCTTGGCGCCGCCGATTTCCCTCATCCGCCGAAGTCGTGTAGAGTTACATGTCGTTGCGGAGATCGCCGAGGGAACAAAAGCCCCCGGGTTTGGTCGAAATCAACACCTGCACCTCTAGCTCAACTGGCAGAGCAATTGACTCTTAATCAATGGGTTCCGGGTTCGAGTCCCGGGGGGTGCACCAAGGAAAGGCCTTGGAGTGATATTCACTCCAAGGCCTTTTTTCGTTGCCTTCTTGCGCTCGAACACCACTCTTCGTGGAATGCATCACGCTGGGATAATTCTGGTTAGCGGCCGTCAAAAAGTGGTGTAGAGTTATCTGTCGTTGCGGACGTCAATGGAGAATATGACTCCTTCGTATTGACCGAAACAATAGCTGCACCTCTAGCTCAACTGGCAGAGCAATTGACTCTTAATCAATGGGTTCCGGGTTCGAGTCCCGGGGGGTGCACAGAATAGGAAAGGCTCCGGATCGTGGCTACGATCCGGAGCCTTTCCTGCTTCCTGAGGCCTTTCCTGCTTTCCCACACCGGGGAAATTCGTCACCGGCGTGGGTCAGGGGATAAGTCAGCTTCACTTCGCCACGTTCGGGCGGGTCGGCCTCAAATCTGCGGGTTGACGTCCCCCGCCGAGCGGTCAAGCGCGGGTATTCCGGCAAGGCCCCGGACGACGATCTTGAGTTCGTCGCGCAGCCGGGCGGTGTCGACCTCAACCAGGGCGAGCACGTCCTGCTCAAGCCGCACTGCTTCGGCCAAAGCTGCAGAGCCGGCGTCCGTGAGCGTCACAACGTGACTGCGGCGATCCGAGTCGCTGCGCTGACGACTGACATGCCCGTGCAGCTCAAGCCTTGAAAGAGTAGTGCCCATGGTCTGCGCCTTGACCCTGGCAACTTCAGCCAAAGCAGCCTGCGTAATGGGCCCTTTCGCAGCAAGGACTTCCATGGCGATCACGCCGGCATGCGTCAGTCCGATGTTCTTCAATTTTTCATTCCATGAGATTTCCACGAGTCGCGCAGCCGTTGAAAGCAATCGCGTGGTGGGCCATCTCTCCATATCTGGCATGCCGACAGTATATGCGCGTGGAAGCTGTTGCCGTTGCTTCTGGCCACTAAGCTGGGGAGTCGCGAACGTTAGCAAGGAGCAAATTATGGCGGAACGTCTTATTCCCGGTGATGTAGCCCCGGACTTCACACTTCAAGACCAAGATGGCAACGACGTCAGTCTTTCGGACTTCCGTGGACGGAAGGCCATTGTCTACTTTTATCCGGCAGCATCTACACCCGGCTGCACCAAGGAGGCCTGTGATTTCCGGGACAACCTCGCGTCCCTCCAGACTTCGGGTTATGAAGTAGTGGGAGTCTCTCCGGATTCCGTGAAAGCCCTGGCCAAGTTCGCGGGGGAAGAACAGCTGACGTTCCGCATACTCTCGGACGCAGAGCATTCGGTGGCCGAGGCCTATGGCGCCTGGGGCGAGAAAAAGAATTATGGCCGCACCTACATGGGCCTCATCCGTTCCACGATCGTGGTGGATCCCGACGGAAAGGTCCACCTCGCCCAGTACAACGTCAGAGCCACAGGGCACGTCGCCAAGCTTCGCCGCGACCTCAAACTCGACAAGTAGCGGGTACACTGGAGGCCGGAAGAAGGCTCCGGTCAGCCCATAGGGCTGTCCAGTGGCCAGCCAGCGCGAGTGGTGAAATTGGCAGACACGCAGGATTTAGGTTCCTGTGCCTTCGGGCGTGGGGGTTCAAGTCCCCCCTTGCGCACAGCAGTTGGAACAACACGTCAGTTGGGAGCAACACGACGGCAACACAGTGGTGAAGAACCACGGCTTCTGAAACACCCCCGGTTCGCTGAGCATTTCATTCGGACCGGGGGTGTTCTTTCCTCAAGCAGACGGGGACCATGCCCCGCAACGCGCCGGAACCGGCACCGAGGGCGTTCAACTAGACTGGAATGCGGTCTGGCCGAAGCCGGCCACAGCACTTCCGACCGGCTTGAGGGGACAAGAGTGGCAAGCAGCAAGATACGGCGGCTGGGAATACTGTTCACGGCAGTCCTCGTGATTTTGGGACTGGCATCATGTACCGGAACGCCGGGGCCCGCAGCGTCATCATCGGCAAGCAGCACGCCAGCTGCGGAGCCGACGGCTACCTTTAATTTCGGTACAGCATCCATGCCGTTGGGCCTTGACCCGGCAATGACAGCAGATTCGGAGTCGTACCGCGTAACCCGCCAGGTCCTTGAGGGGCTTGTAGGCGTCGACGGCACCACCGGGCAGACTACCCCCCTGCTCGCCACGGAATGGAAAGACAGCAACAACGGGCTGAGCTACGACTTCAAGCTCCGTGAAAAAGTAACCTTCCATGATGGAACGCCGTTCGATGCCGCCGCAGTTTGCGCCAACTTCAACCGCTGGTTTACGTTTCCCGCCGACCTGAGGAAACAAGCGCCCGGGATCTCCTTCCAAAGTGTTTTCAAGTCCTATTCGGACGAGCCAGTGTTTTCGATCTTCAAGGACTGCAAGGTTGTTTCCGCCAGCAACGTCCAGATCAACCTCACCCGACCCTTCACAGGTTTCCTGCAGGCCCTGACGCTGCCTGCCTTTGCGATATCCTCCCCCACCGCCCTGGAAGGGCAGAAGGCCAACGTCCTGGACAAGGTGCAAAATGGCCAGGCGGTGTCCGCCTACGCCAGCCATCCGGTGGGGACAGGTCCTTACGCATTCACTGCCTGGGACGAACACAAGATCACGTTGGCCAGCTATAAGGGCTATTGGGGCAACAGGGGCCAAATCGGCGTTATCAACTTCATTCCTTACGACCACGCGGAAACGCGCCAGCAAGCGCTCCTGGACGGCAAGATCGACGCCTACGATCTGGTGACGTCCGGAACCTTTGATCAACTGGTCAAAAAGGGCGTCCAGATCATCCAGCGTGACCCGTTCTCGGTGATGTACCTCGGCATGAACCAAGCGGTTGCACCCTTGGACAAGCTGGAGATCCGCCAGGCCATCGAGATGGCCATTGACAAGGAATCGTTGATCCGCAGGTTCTTCATCGACAACACGGCGCAAGCTTCACAATTTGTGCCCCCGAAGCTCAGTGGTTTCAACAACAATGCCCCTTCCTTGGGATACAACCCGGAGAAGGCGAAGGAGCTTCTGGAGAAGGCCGGCTACAAAGGTGAGGAACTGAAGTTCTACTATCCTCTGAACGCCACCCGGGCCTACATGCCCACGCCAGAGAAGATCTACGCCGAGATCAGCCGCCAGCTGGTCGCCGTAGGCATCAACATCAAGCCGGTTCCCGTGGACTGGGAGGACGGCTATCTGCAAAAGGTACAGTCCCCTGGCGACCACGCCCTGCACCTCCTGGGCTGGAATGGCTCCTATGCGGATGCTGACAACTTCCTGGGCCCGCTTTTCGGCGAGGCCAGGGGAGAGTTCGGATATACGGATTCGGAAGTTTTCCACAAGATCGAGCGGGCCCGCGCCCTGCCTGACGGCGATGACCGCAACACCCAGTACCAGTCCATCAATGCCGAGATAGCGGCGTCGGTACCGGCTGTGCCCATAGCCTTCCCTATCTCTGCGCTGGCCCTGTCCGACAAGGTGGAAAGCTATCCCGCTTCACCTGTCCTCAACGAAGTTTTCACAAACGTCCGCTTAAAGCCTTGACGATTCCCTGTAATTTCAGTATTGCGTCTGCCCGGGGATATTCTGTGACAGCCAGTGCCGCCGCTAACGGAGATTGATCGTGACCTTCATTTCCAAGACTCAACATGCCGACGTCGTCCTTATTGGCGGCGGAATCATGAGTGCCACCCTTGGTGCGTTCATCAAGCAACTCGAACCCACCTGGACCATCTCCCTCTTTGAACGACTCGACGAAGCGGGACTCGAAAGCTCCGGACCATGGAACAACGCCGGCACCGGACATGCTGCGCTGTGTGAGCTTAACTACTCCCCCGCGGCCAAGGACGGCTCCGTGGATCCTTCCAAGGCCATCCACATCAATGAGCAGTTCCAGCTTTCGCGCCAGTTCTGGTCCCACCTGGTGGACAGCAATGTCATTGGCTCCCCCAAGGGCTTCATCAACACTGTTCCGCACATGAGCTTCGTCATCGGCGATGATCACGCGAACTTCCTGAAGACCCGGTACGAGGCCCTCAAGCCCAACACGCTGTTCCGCAGCATGGAATACACCGAGGACCAGGACAAGATCGCCAAGTGGGCACCCCTCATCGTCAAGGGCCGGGACAGCAAGCAGCGCGTTGCCGCCACCCGCGCGGCGGAAGGCACCGACGTCGATTTCGGCGCACTGACCCGTGAACTGACCGGTTACCTGCGGGACACCGGCGCCGAGGTCAACTTTGGTCACGACGTCACCAACATCCATCGTGCATCAGGCGGCGGTTGGGACCTTTCCCTTAAACACCCCAAATCAGGTGAGCACGGCCGCATCCACGCCAAGTTCGTCTTCGTGGGCGCCGGTGGCGGCGCACTCCACCTGCTTCAAGCCTCGGGCATTCCGGAAAGCAAAGGCTATGGCGGATTCCCCGTCTCCGGCCAGTTCTTCCGCTGCACAGACGAGTCCATCACCTCGCAGCACAGCGCCAAGGTCTATGGCCAGGCGTCCGTTGGCGCCCCACCCATGTCCGTCCCCCACTTGGATACCCGGTTTGTTGAGGGCAAGCGTTCCCTCCTCTTTGGGCCGTACGCTGGTTTCTCCACGAACTTCCTGAAGACCTCCAGCTACCTGGACCTCCCGCTGTCCATCCGCCCGGGAAATATCATTCCGATGCTGGCAGTGGCCAAGGACAATATGGACCTCACTGCGTACCTCATCAAAGAGGTGGCCAAACGCCACGAGGCGAAGGTGGAGTCCTTGCGTGAGTACTATCCCGAGGCCGTTGGCAATGATTGGGAGCTGATCACTGCAGGCCAGCGTGTCCAGATCATCAAGAAGCACCCGCAAAAGGGCGGCATCCTGCAGTTCGGCACTGAGGTCATCGCGTCCCGCGATGGTTCCATCGGCGCCCTTTTGGGTGCGTCTCCGGGAGCTTCCACTGCTGTTCCGATCATGATTGAACTGCTGCAGAAGACGTTCCCCAAGAACTTCAAGGGTTGGCAGTCCAAGCTCAAAGACATGATGCCGGGCTATGGCGTGAAGCTTAACGAGAACCCTGAGCTTGCCGCCGAGCTTGAGGCAAGCACTGCACGGTCATTGCAACTGGAAGTGGCCAACGCCCTCCAGGGCTAGGCCGGCCGGGGCTGCGGCCGGGTTCCCGTCAGCCGAATTGTTCCGTAGATCTCAGGAGACTATGTAATGTTCCGCCTGGCCACTTTGTCCCTGGGAAACCGTGCCCTGATCGCGCTGATCACCGTCTTTGCGGCGGTGTTCGGCGTGATCACCATGGGCTCGCTCAAGCAGGAACTTATTCCGTCGATCGAGTTCCCGCAGATCACAGTCATCACGTCCATGCCGGGCGCTTCTCCCGAAGTAGTGGACAAGCAGCTGAGCAGGCCCCTTGAGACGGCCCTGAACAGCGTCGAGGGACTTGAGTCCACCACCTCCACATCCCGCAACGGTGTTTCGCAGATCACCATGGTGTTCACGTACGGCTCCAACCTTGACCGTGCACGGAACCAGATCGACCGCGCGATTTCCAACGCCAAACGCGTGCTTCCGGCCGACGTCGAACCGCAATCCATTGCCGGCAACATCAGCGACTTTCCCATCGTGTTCCTGGCTGTCTCCTCTGACAAACCGCTCAGCGAACTCAATGCCGACCTCCAGCGCTTGAGCGTTCCCCGACTACAAAAGATCGACGGCGTCCGCGGCGCCGATCTGACTGGCGGCTCCAAGCAGCACATCCTGATCCAGCCCCGCCCTGCCGATCTTGCGGCGAAGGGTGCGTCCATCCAGTCAATCAGCAGCGCACTGAAGAACAACGGCACACTGGTTCCTGTGGGCACCATAGAGGACCAGGGCAAAACCCTGTCCCTGCAACTGGGCAGCCCGGTTGATTCCCTTGATGTCATCAAGGGCTTGCCGATATCGGGCGCCAAGGATTCCGCCACCATCGGAACTGTGGCTGATGTCAGCATCGAGGACGACCCCGCCACGTCCATCACGCGCACAAATGGCAAGCCAACGCTGGCGCTGTCAGTCACCAAGAAGCCCGAAGGCGACACTGTGGCGATTTCGCACGCGGTGCGGGATGCACTTGCGCCGATGGAAGCAGAGTTGGGGAACAATGCTGCGTTCACGCCCGTCTTCGACCAGGCTCCCTTCATAGAGAAGTCCATCAAGGACCTCACCACCGAAGGGCTCCTTGGCCTGGGATTTGCCGTCGCTGTCATCCTGGTCTTCCTGATGTCCGTGCGGTCCACGCTGGTTACCGCAGTGTCGATCCCCCTTTCCCTCCTGATCACGTTCATTGGCATTTCCGCCACGGGCTACTCGTTGAACATCCTCACTCTCGGTGCGCTCACCATCGCCATTGGCCGCGTCGTTGATGATTCGATCGTGGTGATTGAAAACATCAAGCGCCACTTGAGTTATGGCGAGCACAAGCTGGCCGCCATCCTGACCTCCATCCGGGAAGTTGCCGGCGCTATCACTGCGTCCACCCTGACCACAGTGGCCGTCTTCCTGCCCATCGCGTTCGTGGGCGATCTGGCAGGTGAGTTGTTCCGGCCCTTTGCGCTGACGGTAACCATCGCCCTGTTGTCATCCTTGCTGGTTTCCCTCACGATCGTTCCCGTCCTGGCTTACTGGTTCCTTCCCTCGCCCCGCCAAGATGCCGAAGCATCAATGACGCCCAACAAGGCTGCAGCGAAGGCCCGGGAGGCCGAACAGCAGAGCAGGCTCCAGCGAGGTTACTTGCCTATCCTCGCGAAGACGCAGAAACACCCCATCCTCACTTTGTCTGCGGCGGCCTTGGTGCTGGTGGCAACGCTCGCGGTATCACCGCTGCTTGCCACAGACCTGCTGGGGAGATCCGGCGAGAACAGCATGACAGTGCGCCAGGTCCTTCCGGCAGGAACCAGTCTGGAGGCCACGAGCGCTGAAGCCACCAAGGTGGAGGACATGCTCCGAGGCGTGGAGGGCATCAAAGACGTCCAGGTGACGTCCGGTAACGCCCAGTCTGGCTTCGCCGCGCTAACGTCAACTGGCTCCTCCAACTCGACCCTCACGATCGTTACGGACGAGAAAGCGAACCAGAAGAAGCTTCAGGATGATGTCCGCTCCAAGCTCCAGGGTGCTGCAGGCAAGATCAGTGTGGGTTCGCAGCAGGGCGGATTTGGCACATCATCCACGGTGGACATCACCATCAAGGCCGCAAATTCGACTGATCTCCAGTCTGCAAGTGACGCCATGGTCAAGGCGATGCAGGACGTTCCCGGCAGCACCGAGGTGTCCACCAACCTCGCCGCGAACCAGTCCGTGGTCCAGGTGCGCGTGGATCGCGCGAAGGCCGTGGCAGCCGGCCTGACGGAGGAACAAGTGGGTGCCTTCCTGGCGTCGACCGTCAGCCCGGTCCCCGCAGGGACGGTACGCATCGAGACCAACGACTACCCCGTCCAGATTGGAAAGGGAACACGCTTCACCAGCATCACCGCGGTCCGTGCACTGCCACTCCCGACGGCGCGTGGTCCTGTGACGCTGGAGAGTATCGCCACCGTTGAACAAGTCGACACGCCTGTGTCCATCACAAGCAGCAACGGTCAGCGGACCGCAAAGGTAACCGTGACGCCGTCGGGGTCCAACTTGGGCAGCGTCAGCACCGAGGTGCAGAAGCGGCTGGCCTCCGTTGAGTTGCCTGCCGGCGTAACGGCCGCCGTTGGTGGTGCCACGACGCAGCAGGCGGAGTCCTTCCGTCAGCTTGGCTTGGCTCTCCTGGCTGCGATCGCGATCGTCTACGTCATTATGGTGGCTGCCTTCAAATCGTTGGTGCAGCCGTTGATCCTCCTGGTTTCTGTTCCCTTCGCCGCGACAGGCGCTGTGGGCTTGCTATTGGCTACGGGCGTTCCCCTGGGTTTGCCATCGCTGATTGGCATGCTGATGCTGGTTGGCATCGTGGTCACCAACGCAATCGTGCTGATCGACCTCATCAACCAGTACCGCAAACCCCACAACGGCACGCCGGGCATGAGCGTGGCCGATGCCATTACCCACGGCGCCCGCCAGCGCCTGCGACCCATCCTGATGACGGCATTGGCCACAGTGTTCGCGCTGACCCCCATGGCCCTGGGCCTCACTGGTGGCGGAGGGTTCATTTCGCAGCCGCTGGCAATCGTCGTGATCGGTGGCCTGGTGTCCTCAACGGCGCTGACACTCATCCTGGTCCCCGTCCTTTACAAGCTGGTGGAAGGACGCCGGGAGAAAAAACAACTCCTGAAGCAGCTGCAGCACCGCCCCGAAGTCACGCCGGATAAGGGAAATGGCGGGAACGGCCACGACGACTTCGTCGACTGGACCACCGGCATGGTGCCCCGGGTGACGGGACGCCGGGCGGCGAACAACCCCGCGGAGTAGACCCGCATAAACAGCCAACAGGGCCGGGAACAATTCCCGGCCCTGCCCGGTTACAGGCATTGATACATGCAAATGCATCTAGTTCGGGATACACTGTTTACAGAGCCCGGGACCACGGGCAGGGAGAAAGGCACATCATGCAGATCGGCGTATTCAGCGTCAGTGACATCACCACTGACCCCACCACGGGCCGCACGCCCACGGAGAACGAACGCATCAAGGCCTCCGTTGCCATTGCCAAAAAGGTCGAAGAAATCGGCATGGATGTCTACGCCATTGGCGAGCACCACAACCGTCCCTTCTTCTCATCCTCCCCCACCACCACCCTGGCGTACATCGCAGCCCAGACCGAGCGCATCACGCTGTCCACGGCCACAACCCTGATCACCACCAATGACCCGGTCAAGATCGCCGAGGACTTTGCGATGCTGCAGCATCTCTCCGATGGAAGGGTTGACCTGGTGCTTGGGCGCGGCAACACAGCGCCTGTATACCCCTGGTTCGGAAAGAACATCCAGGACGGGATCGAGCTCGCGATCGAAAACTACAGCCTGCTCCGCAAGCTGTGGGATGAGGATACGGTCAATTGGTCGGGCAAGTTCCGCACACCCCTGCAGAACTTCACGTCTACACCGCGCCCACTCGACGGCGTTGCGCCCTTCGTCTGGCACGGATCCATCCGCACGCCGCAGATCGCCGAAGTAGCTGCCTACTACGGTGACGGCTTCTTCGCCAACAACATCTTCTGGCCCAAGGAGCACTACCAGCAGTTGATCGGCCTTTACCGCGAGCGCTACGAGCACTATGGGCACGGCACGGCAGACCAGGCGATCGTTGGCTTGGGTGGCCAGTTCTTCATGAGGAAGAACTCCCAGGACGCGGTCAAGGAGTTCCGCCCATACTTTGACAACGCACCGGTGTACGGCCACGGTCCTTCCTTGGAGGACTTCACCTCACAGACACCCCTGACCGTGGGCAGTCCGCAGGAAGTCATCGAGAAGACGCTCACCTTCCGTGAGTTCTTTGGCGACTACCAGCGGCAGTTGTTCCTGATCGATCACGCAGGTTTGCCCCTGAAGACCGTCCTGGAGCAGCTTGACCTCTTCGGCGAGGAAGTCCTTCCCGTGCTCCGCAAGGAATATGCTGCCTTGAAGCCGGCCAATGTGCCGGACGCGCCGACGCACGCTTCACGCGTTGCTGCGGCCATGGAGGCCAGCGTCAACGAGTCCGCTCCAGCTGGAGCCCCGGGTCAGGAGGCCTGATGTCCAGCCCTTCGGCGTCCTCCGCCGTTCGCCTCGCCGCCGAGACCTGGGAGTCGCTGTTCCGCTCCCAGGTGGCGGTGATGCGGAAACTTCAATCAGGTCCGGCGTTCAAGTCCCTGCCCGTCAAGGAGTATGACGTCCTGTTCACGCTCTCGCGATGCCCTTCCGGCCAGCTGCGGTTGAACGAGATCAATGACAAAGTGCTGCTGAGCCAGTCCAGCCTGAGCCGTTTGGTGGACCGTCTGGAGAAGCGCGGTTTGGTGGAACGGACAACAGCGCCCGACGACGGCCGTGGAGTGCTGCTGTCCCTGACCGAATCAGGCAGCGAGTTGCAGAAAACAATTGGTCGGGAACACGTGCGCGATATTGCCCAACTCGTCGGGCCGGCGCTGACTGTCGAGGAGCAGCGGGAGCTGTTGCGGCTGACGGAGAAGCTGCGGGCCTCGGTGGCAGGACACCAGCCAACGCACGGGTAGGGTGTCGGTCTCCGTCATCTCAGCGCAGGTTCTCAGCGCAGGCGGACGAGCTGCCGTGGGTCCTCCCTTGGGAGCTCACCGTTGACTGATGCGCTGACCTTGAGGGTCTTCAGCGACAGGCTTCCACCCACTGTGGACAAGAAGGCTGTATCTGAAGAATCCCGTCCTGCCGTAATGCGAAGCATGGACTCGCGGGGCGCCAGCCCAGTGGGATCGATGATGTGCCATTCATCGTCGATGTAGGCCTCTGCCACAGCGTGGAAGTCCATGGGGCTCAGACCGGGTGCGTACACAGCCGCGAGCCGGGCGGGGACATCCTTGGACCTCAACAGGGCAATGGCCAAATGGGCGAAGTCACGGCACACACCCCGGCGGTGGAGAAGCGTCTCCACCGCCCCGTCGGTTCCTCGCGAGGATCCACTGACGTAGCGCAGCTCTCCATTGACCCAATCGCGGACAGCGTGGAGCAGTTCGGCCCCGCTAAGGCTGCCGAACTCGGCGTAAGAGGTGGGCAGCAACCGATCAGATTCGGCGTAGCGGCTTGGCCGGACGTACCGGATGAGTTCCATGGGAGAGGGTGTGTCGCGCTCTGCGAAGCCATGGACCGTTGCTTGGTAGTCAACCGTCACTTCGCTGGGCTCCGCGAATTCCATGTATTGGAAGCGGCCCCCGTGATCGTCGCAGAGTTCAGCGAAGGGAATCTCGTTCCCATCAAGAGTGATGGAGAGTGTTTCCGTCACTGACTCGTACCCCGGATTGTTGGCCACGGCGATGGCCATGGCCACTTTCGTGTTGGCTACAGTCTTAAAAACGAGCTTGGCAGCAACGTTGCGTTCCATTGATCTCCGGGGTGGGTTGCGGCGGGACAGCCCCCGATGCCGCCGTTGTGTGGATCAGCCAACCGCAGGACTACAGATTGACCTTCAGAGACAGTAGCATCCGTTGGACGTTGGCGAATTCAGAATCATGGGCGACATACTTGGCGGCCAGGTCCAACGTGTCAAAAGTCTTTGCCGGGGCTACTTTTTCATCGGCGGCGAAGGCATGGACCGCTGTGACATCCCCGAAAGAGTAGTCGCCCTTGCCGGAAGGTCCCTGAACGCGGTTCCTCAGTTCGCAGGCCTGGCCGTCGGCGCCGGCCACCATGTTGGTGATGCCATAGGAACCGAAGAATTTGTAGCCTTGGATCACGCGGAAAACGACGCGGGGATCGATGGTGTTCGGACCATCGGAGTGCGGAACATCCAGTGGCACACTGCTGATAACAATGTACGGATGGCTTTGGCCGGCGGGGCAAGCGATAGGCCCTGCAGGAGGCAGTCCTGTTTGCAGGGTCGCGATGTATCGGCCCCCGCCATCTTTGACTTCGACCTTCAGGGCGCCTGGCAGTGAACCAGCATCAGCCGTGGCAGACTGGGCAATCCAATCCCCAGGGAGTTCGAAGCTGACCTTTTTGGCGGGATCCGTGTAGGTCTTCCAGGTCAACGCCGTGGCTGCCGGGCTGGGGTCAGAGCTGGATGCAGCACTTGAGCCGGGTGTCGCGGACGGTGGGCTGGAGACGGCGCCTCCTGACGGCGTCGTACTTTTCGACCCGGAGCCCTGGGACGGCAGGCCTGACTCTGAACTGTTGGGATGGGAGTCGGAAGTCTGGGAAACCTGTGGACCCTTGTTTTCAGTGGAACAGGCCGCGGTAGCCGTAAGCAGGACGGCACCCAGTACCAATGCGCCGAGCCGAAGCTTCGCCGTCATGCCGTTCGGGTGGATAGTGCCGTTCATGCGCACAGCTTATCGGCGGGGAAGGCCCCGACACGGGATTTGACGGCGTACTAGGCTGAAGACATGGCTCCCGATCAGCATGACGCATTCGAGGACAACATGCCCACCATGTCCGCCGTTGACGTTGCGGATTGGCGGCTTCGGACTTTCGCCCTCTATGACCAAGTGCGGCAGCTGGCTGCTACGGATCCGTTCGATGCACACAACTATTGGCGCCAGGAGCGGGACCGGATGTTCGCTACCCATCCCGCATCGGCCCTGACAGCTGAGATGAAAGCATCCTTCTCCGGGTTGCGCACGGCCGACTACGATCCCGCATTCCGGATGTACGTTCCTCTGTCACCGGAGGGGACGGGACAGGAAATGAATGTTGAAACAGGGACCGACGGCGTAGTTCCGTTTGTGAGGATCGGAACCTTTGAGTTGCCCGGACTCGGATCCCTGGCCGTTTGGCGGCTGCGAAGCTACGGCGGCGGCATCTTCGTGCCTTTTCGCGACGCTACCGCAGGCAAAGAGGGTGGAAGCTACGGCGCCGGAAGATACCTTTTGGACACAGTGAAGGGCGCTTACCACGGTGTTCGCCGCATCGATGAACGGCAGGAGTTCATTGTGGACTTAAACTTCGCCTACAACCCGTCTTGCGCCTACAACGAGGCCTGGGCGTGCCCCCTTGCCGGACCGGCCAACCGGCTCGCAGCCGAGGTGCCAGTGGGTGAGCTGTATTTGGGAGAAGGCTAACGCCTCCTGAAGCCAGCCGCCTTGCGCGGCCGACACTGCGTGTTGCTTGAGAGGGCCGGGCGCAGTGTCACGGAACCGTAAGTTCTGGAGCACCCTGAGCCAGACCGTAAAAGCCTAGCCTTGGAACATGAACAGAATCGGGCGGATGATCCGTGCCCACAGGATCCTTGCCCCCACGGTGGGCGTGGTGATCTTGGTCCTGGTTATCGTTGGGGCCGCGCTGTTCCAGCCCTGGCGGCTCTTTACGAGCAGCAGCGTGAACGAGGCCCTGCCGGTGGCTCCTCCCGCATCAACGTCGGCGTCCCCTTCCAATGCGCCGACTTCCGATGCATCAGGGAACGGCTCGTCTGCCCCGAACACGCCTGCCTCAACGCCAGCAGTCAAGACCGATCCTGTGGTGCTGGGCTTCGGCAATTTCCAATCCCAGGAGCATCAGACTTCTGGTACCGCACAGCTCCTGGAACTGCCCGATGGCTCTCGTGTGCTGAGGTTGGAAAACCTGGCCAGCAGCGACGGCCCGGACGTCAAGGTCTGGCTCAGCAGCCTTGAAGCAGGAGGCGATTGGTACAAGTACCGCTCGGGTCGGTATGTGGACCTCGGCGCCATCAAGGCCACGCATGGCAACCAGAACTATGTCATCCCCTCCGGAGTGGACCTCTCCGGCATGTCATCGGTGGTGCTCTGGTGTGACCGTTTCAGCGTCGCCTTCGGATCGGCGCAGCTTGCCTGATTCGTTGCGGGGCCACGCCTGCGCCCCTACATGGGGTCTTAGGGCGTAAAGCGGGCCCCACAACGCATTGCAGGACGTAGGATGTCATCATGACTTCCCGCCTCCCCCGTCGCATCGCCCGCGTCCGCCCCCTGGATTCACAGGATCCCAACGAGCAATTCTTCGTTGCCAACGACGCTCGTGACTTCGAATCTGAGGCGGGGACGCACTGGATGGTTATCGATTCGCCCTTCGGGGCGTCAAGGGCAAACGTGAGTGGCCCCTCGCGGCACGGTTGGGAACCAGGGACCGGGGTGCAGGAGGATTCTTTCACTTTCCTTGCACCTTCAGTGCCGGCCAATGTCTTTGGTATGGCCCACAACACCGGGCAAGCTGGCAGGGACCTTCAACCACAGGCATTTCACAAGGCCGCGTCCAGCGTGATCGGCCCCGGCGAAGCGATCCAGCTGAGTGCGAACGTTGGTCATGTGGACCCTGAAGCCGAGCTGACGGTCGTCGTCGGACGTACAGCGCGACGCCTGACGCTGGAAACGGCGGGTTCGGCAATCCTGGGCTACACCATCGGGAACGATGTCTCTGCACGCGACCTCCAAAAGACCGACGAACTCTGGATCAGCGCGAAAAGCCAGGACACCTTTACGCCTGCAGGTCCGTGGATCGTCACGGACCTGGACGCCGCAGCTCTTTCCATCGGGATCGTCCACAACGGCACCAAGCTCAAAACCGCCAGCTCCGCGGACCTCGGCTGGAAAGTGGACGAGATCATGGTCTACCTGTCCTCGTTCATGACCCTCCACCCCGGCGACCTGATCCTGACTGGTTTCCCCGCCGAGTGCGCGCGCATTCAGCCAGGTGACACCGTGGTGTGCCGGGTGGAAGGAATTGGAGAGCTCTCCAACCCCGTCACCACCGCTGCATGGGAGGACGTGCCCGCATAGTGTGTCAGGCTTAACTGATGGAGACAGCCGCAGACGCCACCGAACTGCGCCCGCCTCCTTTACAAAAGCCTCCCAGGAAGAGGCCTTCCGGCCTCCTCAAATACCCCGTGGTGCGGCAACTGCTTCGCTTCACCGGCGTCGGAATTCTCTGCACAGCGAGTTCGCTCGGCCTCTACGCGCTGCTGCGTCCCTGGATTGACCCGCAGCTTGCCAACGCCGTGGCGTTGATCGTCACGTCGCTCATGAATACAGCCCTGAACCGCAGGCTGACCTTCAAGATCAGCGGCAGCAGGAAACGCGGCCAGGACCACATGCATGGGCTGATTGTCATAGGCATTGCCCTGGTCATCACGGGAGGGAGCTTGGGCATCCTGCATCTCATCCGCCCCGAGGCTACTGTCAGTGAAGAACTCTGGACCACGACGCTCTCGGGCTTCGTCGCCACAGGCGTCCGATTCACCCTGTTGAGGCACTGGATTTTCCGCCGCGCCCGCCACGTGTGACTGCGCGGCGGGGTGTGACTAGTTGGGTTGGGGAGACGCCAGGTTCCGGACACGCCCGACGGCGGTTTCCACGGCTCCGGCAGCTTGCTCGAGTTCGGCTTCGGTGACAGTTGAGGTGAAGCTGAAGCGGACGGCTGTCTGGGCTACCTCCGGGGCAATGCCCAACGCCACCAGCACCGGTGACGGCGCGTCAGATCCGGCAGCACAGGCGGAGCCGCTGGAGCAGACCACGCCGAGGCGTTCCAGCTCAAGCAGGACTGATTCGCCGCTGGTTCCAGGGAAGCAGAACGATGCGATCGATGGCAGCCTCTGGCTTCGATGCCCTGTCAGCACGGCACCCGGGACGGTTTGAAGGATGTGCGAGACGAACCGCTCCCGCAGCTCAGAAACCCGCGAGGCCAGCTCCGGCTGCTCGCCAAGGCTCAAAGTCAGAGCGGTGGACAACGCCACGGCCCCGGCTACATTCTCTGTTCCGGATCTCTTTCCCCGCTCCTGGCCTCCACCATGAACCAACGGCTCAACGCGCATCCGGCCCTTCGTGAACAGGACACCGGATCCCTTGGGCGCGCCCAGCTTGTGGCCGGAAATGCTCAGCGCATCCACGCCCAGGGCTTTGACGTCCAAGCTAAGCCAGCCGGCCGCTTGGACAGCGTCAGTGTGGAAGGGGATGCCAAACCCGTGAGCTACGGCTGCAAGGTCCGCAACGGGCTGGACCGTACCAATCTCGTTGTTCGCATACATGATGCTCACCATGGCTGTGTCCGGCCGAAGGACGGCGCGGAGCGCATCCACCGTGACCAGCCCGTCCCCGTCCACTGGCACCACGTCCACCGTGAAGCCATGCACGCGTTCCAGGTAGCGGGCTGATTCTTCCACCGCGGGATGCTCAAAGGCGCTTATGACTACCCGCTTCAGCGAGGGATCGACTGCCTGCCGGGCCAGTGCGATTCCCTTGACGGCCAGGTTGTCAGCCTCGGTGCCACCCGAGGTAAACGTCACCTCACCCGCGCGGCAATTGAGCACCTTCGCGACGGCGGATCTCGCCCCTGCAAGCGCCGTGGCCGCCGCTTCACCCAGGCTGTGGTGGCTGGATGGGTTGCCAAACTCGCCGCTAAGGTACGGCCACATGGCTTCGAGTACCTCGCGCCGGACCGGCGTGGTGGCTGCAGCGTCCAGGAAGATCATGGAAGTCAGACTGCTTTCAGCTCTGCATCGGTTCGCAGCTCAATATCCAGCCCGAGGTCCAGTGCCGAAACACTGTGCGTCAGCCCGCCGATCGAGATGACGTCCACGCCGGTTGCCGCGATCTCTGCCACGGTGTTGAGGTTGACGTTGCCGCTGGCTTCCACGTTGGCCCGTCCATCTACCTGTTTGACGCCTGCCCGCAGTTCATCGATGGAAAAGTTGTCCAGCATGATGGTGTCCACTCCCGCGGCCAGCACGGGTTCGATCTGATCTGCCCGGTCAACCTCAACTTCAAAGTGCGTTGTGTGTCCCAGCTGGGCTTTGGCGGCCACGAGCAGTTCAGTCAGTTTTGCGGGGTCTCCCCCCGTCATGACAGCCAGGTGGTTGTCCTTAGCCAGGACGGCATCCGAGAGGCTGTAACGGTGGTTCGCTCCCCCGCCGCAGCGGACGGCATAGCGTTCCAGGACACGCAAGCCGGGCGTTGTTTTGCGGGTGTCCGTGATCCGGGCGCGCGTTCCTTCAACCAGCTTGACGAATTCCGCGGTCTTGGTGGCAATGGCGCTCATCCGCTGCACGAGGTTGAGTCCGACACGTTCTGCCAACAGTACCGAGCGCGCACTGCCGGTGACCCGCGCGAGGTGCGAGCCGGCGTCGAACGCTTCACCGTCGGCCAGCAGCAACTGGACGTCCGTGTCCGGGTCGACGAACTTCATGGCGTCACGGAAAACCGTTCCACCGCTGAACACGCCCGGGACGCGGGCGTTCAGGACAGCAGTGGCACGCGCCCCGGCGGGGATGAGCAGCTGTGAGGTGATGTCGCCACTGGGCGCATCCTCCGCGAAGGCCCGTTCCAGGATGTCCCGGACCGGCGCTGCGGGAAGGGTCAGGTTGGTCGTGGAGGTCAGGTCAGTCATTGACGAGGCTCGCTTTCCGGCTCATGGTGTAACGCTTGTCAAAATCGTCGACGGCGGCTGGTTCGCTCACGCCGTCACTGCGGTAGTGGGCCCCAAGTGATTCCCGCCGCTCCCGCGCCGCCCGGACCAACAGATGGGCCGCCAGCAACAAATTAGCGTCCTCATGCTTTCGCACATCAAGGGAATCAGGAACGCTCAAAGGCAGCACATCGCCCTGCCAATGTCCGAGAGCTTCCGATGCCTCCTCCAAGAGCTGTCCTGTACGCAACACGCCAGCCTTCGCGGTCATCAAGCGACGAAGTGCCTGCCGCGAAAATCCGCCTGGAAGTGCTGTCGCTGCGGCGATTTCGTTGAAAGGGCCGCTGCGATCGTCGTCCAGCGGGGTCACGGCAGCGTGCGTAAAAGCGAGGCCGCCCGCGGCCGGGTCAGCACGCAGAGAGACTCCGCTAGGCGACCCACCGCGTTCACCGCCAAGGAACCCTTCAACAGCCCGCCGCCCGAACACGAGCCCTTCAAGCAGTGAGTTGCTCGCCAGCCGATTTGCGCCCTGAACCCCAGTACAAGCCACTTCTCCGGCGGCCAACAACCCAGGAACAGATGTCCGGCCGTAAAGATCGGTCACCACCCCACCCATCCAGTAGTGCGCCGCTGGAGCGACGGGTACAGGCTCGCGGCTCCAGTCAAAGCCTGCTTGGCGGGTGCGTTCGCTGATGGTGGGGAAGCGCTTCTCGAGGAAGCCCTTCCCACGCTGTTCCTCGATCACGGTTGCATCGAGGAAGACGTGACCGTTGGGGTCACCGAGTGCTGCAAGGTGCAGGGCTATGCTCCGGGAGACGACGTCCCTGGGGGCGAGCTCGCCGTCCGGGTGGTACTCGGCCATGAACCGGCGTCCGGTGGCGTCAACGAGGATGGCACCCTCGCCGCGGACTGCTTCGGAGATGAGCAGGGGGTCAGTGTTGCCTTCTGCCTCAAGGGCATCCCCGGCACGGACCATGCACGTGGGATGGAATTGGAAAAATTCGAGGTCCGCCACCTCTGCTCCGGCCCGCCACGCCAAGGCGAGCCCGTCGGCTGTGGCTACGGATGGGTTGGTTGTTTGTGCGAACAGTTGACCGGCTCCACCTGTCGCGAGGAGCACAGCGTCAGCCTGAAGGGTCAGTTCCCGGCCATCGTGGATGTACTCGACACCGGTTACGCGCTCCCCGTCGTAGGACAGTGAAGTCACCTGCGCATGCCCGATTACCTGGATTCGTCCGGCCGCGCGGAAGTCCAGCACGGTCTTGATCAGGGCGGCTGCAACGCGGGCACCTGTCGCATCGCCCCCAGCGTGGAGGATACGCGGGGCAGAGTGGGCGGCTTCGAGTCCCAGGGAGGGATCGCCGTCGTCGTCAAGGTCGAAACGGACGCCGAAGCGTTCAAGTCCGGCAATGTCCATCCGGGCCTCGGTGCACAACACCCGCACGGCTTCCTCGTTGCAGTGGCCCGCGCCGGCATTGAGGGTATCGGCAATGTGGGCAGCAACGGTATCCCCCGGAGCCGGCTCGTCCAGAACAGCCGAGATGCCGCCCTGGGCAAAGTATGTATTGCTGTCCGCGAGCGCGCCTTTGGTGAGCAGCACCACTTCGGCTCCGGCTTCGGCGGCCAGCAGGGCTGAGTACAGCCCCGCAATGCCGCTTCCGACGACGATCAGCCGCTTGGGCTGGTGCCCTCCAGCGAGGCTTCCTGAGGTCATGTGAGGCTCGATTCGGATCGTCCGGAAGACCGGTGTGGGTAGCGGTTAGGCAGGCTTGGCCGCCAGCATGCGCTCCAGCGCAATTTTGGCGTTGTCCTGTACGGCGTCGTCCACGGTGATGCGGTTGACGATGCGTCCTTCGACGAGTTCCTCAAGCACCCAGGCGAGGTAACCCGGGTGGATGCGGTACATGGTGGAGCAGGGGCAGATCACCGGGTCCAGGCAGAAAATCGTGTGCTGTGGGTTTTCCGCAGCCAGCCGGTTCACCATGTTGATTTCCGTACCGATGGCGAAGGTGGTGGGTTCGGTGGCTGCAGCGATCGCCTTCTTGATGAAGTCTGTGGACCCTGCCGAATCGGCAGCATCCACAACTTCCATGGGGCATTCGGGGTGCACGATCACGTTGACGCCGGGGAAGTCGAGCCGGGCTTTTTCAATCTGGCCCACGTTGAAGCGCTTGTGCACCGAGCAGAAGCCGTGCCAGAGGATCACCCGGGAGTCCAGCAACGTTTGTTCGTCGTTGCCGCCCAGTTCCTTGCGGGGGTTCCACATAGGCATCTGCTCCAGGGGGACACCCAGGGCCTTGGCGGTGTTGCGGCCCAGGTGCTGGTCGGGGAAGAACAAGACGCGCTGCCCACGCTCGAAGGCCCATTCCAGGACCACTTTGGCGTTGGAGGAGGTGCAGACAATGCCGCCGTTGCGGCCACAGAAGGCCTTCAGCGCAGCCGAGGAGTTCATGTAGGTGACGGGGATGACCGGAACGCGGCCCTGGGCGTCGGTGTCCGTGCCGAAGATTTCTTCGAGCTGTTCCCAGCATTCCTCTACGGAGTCCTCATCAGCCATGTCCGCCATGGAGCAGCCAGCCGCCAGGTTGGGCAGGATCACTGCCTGTTCGGGCGTGGAGAGGATGTCCGCGGTCTCTGCCATGAAGTGGACGCCGCAGAAGATGATGGCTTCAGCGTCGGGCTTGGTCAGTGCGGCATTTGCGAGCTGGAAGGAGTCACCCACGAAGTCTGCATACTGGATGACTTCGTCACGCTGGTAGAAGTGGCCCAGGATCACGGCGCGGTCCCCCAGCGTCTTTTTGGCAGCCCGGATACGGGCATCCAGTTCGGCATCCGTCGCCCGCTTGTATTCGTCCGGGAGCTTTCCCTGACGCGGAGTCTCCTTGGGAGCGACGTCGCTGCTGGAGGCTCCCGGTCCGTAAGCGGGGGCACCGGCAAGAGCCTCGGCAAGGTCATACTCCCAGGGCCCTTTGGCCAGGGCCGGGCTGCAGGTGGATCCTGCGCGGGAAAGGCCCTTCTCGGCTTCCTCACGCGTGATCAGCTGGACGGCAGTGTTGACGCTGCTCATGGTGTACTCCTGTTATCTGGCCCGAGACCGGGCGTGCCGGTGAAGCGGTAGAGGCGTGGCGGACGGTGTTTTCCGCCCTGCAGGTATTCACCGGTTTCTTCAATGTCCGGTGTGGCTTTGATATGGCGGCGGAAGTTTGCCGGATCCAGCTGGCGGTCCAGCACGGCTTCATAGACTTCACGGACCTGCGCGAGGGTGAAGAACTCTCCCAGCAGGTGGTAGGCGATGGAACCGTAGGCCATCTTGTTGCGCAGACGCCAGAGTGCGTAGTCCACAATCGCGTTGTGGTCGAAGGCGAGTTCGCCGAGCCTGTCCGCCCGGAACCACCGCACATTTTCCGACTCGTCCGCGAGGGCGGCTTCGGTTGGCTGGACGAGTGCCCAGTAGACGATTGATACGACGCGCTGGCTGGGCGAGCGATGCAGACCGCCGAAGGCGTAGAGCTGCTCCAGGTACTGCGGTGCCAGCCCTGTGGTTTCACGAAGGTTGCGCGATGCGGCGTCCTGGAGGGATTCATCGTGCGCCAAGGGCCCGCCGGGAAGTGCCCACAAATCCTTGTAGGGTTCCCGGATCCTTCGCACCAGCGGCAGCCAGAGCGTGGGGCGGCCGGATGTTTCGCTCGGACGGAGGGCGAAAATCACCGTTGAAATTGCCAACGACGGCGGCGCCAAGCGGCGTTCAGCAACGTTCGCCGAGATCGGATTCACGGCGTTCACCTCGCTTCGTCGCCGCCTGGAGGTCTTCCTCCACACACTGGAATTTTAGTTAAAGTCATCTTGACTAGAACTAATGGTACGACTCCGTAGCCTCTTGGCAAAATGCCCTGCGTCACACTGACTTGGCAGCGGCTTCCATCAGAGGCAGTGTCCGTCCCTGGATGTGGCTGTTGAGCACAATGACGGACGAGCAACGGACCACGGATTTGGTGGCGATCATCGCGTCCAGCACCCGCTGCATATCAGGATTTGAGCGCGCTGCGATGCGAACCATCAAATCGGAATTTCCCGTCACGGTGTGCACTTCAATGATCTCCGGGATGGCGCTAAGGCTCTGAATAATGGCGTCGTGACCGATCTCCTGGGTAATGGTGACCGAACAGAACGCCACCACAGGGAAGCCGAAGTTGGCCGGATCCGGCTGGGGAACCCATGACCCGATCACTCCATTTTCGATCATTCTGTCGATCCGCGACTGCACCGTAGCCCTGGCAACCCGCAGCACGCGGGATGCTTCCAGCACAGATGACCTCGGCGAATCAGTGAAAAAACGTACAATTTTTGCATCAAGCGCATCGACCAGCATCAAAGTTCCTGTCCCCGGGGATTCTTACCCATCACATCGCCACAGCAAAAAGTGATGTATCTTACAAACTGCGAGAATTATTCCACGGCTCTTGCTGCGTCGTCGACGCCCAGCTTGCTCAGCCCAAGAGGCAAGCTCGCTACACCGAGTATGAAATCCATAGAAGGTAGACACGTATGACAACGAAGTCCATCGCGGCTCCTGCCCAAACATCCGGCCTTGGCCATTCACTTAAGCCACGCCAACTCACCATGATGGGGCTCGGGAGCGCCATCGGAGCAGGCCTCTTCCTCGGCTCCGGCGCAGGCATCCAGGCCGCCGGCCCGGCGGTCCTGATCTCCTACCTCGTGGCGGGAACCTTGATCATCCTGGTCATGTGGGCCCTGGGCGAGATGGCTGCCGCAAATCCCAACAGCGGAGCATTCTCCGTCTACGCCGAAAAAGCCATGGGCAAGACCGCTGGCGGCACCATTGGCTGGCTGTGGTGGCTTCAGCTGGTGGTGGTCATCGCAGCCGAAGCACTTGGCGCGGCAGGCCTGCTCTTCACCGTGTGGCCGGTGATTCCGGTGTGGGTGCTCGCCCTGGTGTTCATGGTGGCGTTCACCGGCATCAACCTCGTGGGCGTCCGCAATTTTGGCGAGTTCGAATTCTGGTTCGCGATTCTGAAAGTCGCGGCAATCGTCATCTTCCTCCTCATCGGCGCCGCCTTGCTGTTCGGCTGGTTGCCCAACGTTGCCTCGCCGGGCCTGTCAGCCTTCGGGGACTTCGCCCCCAACGGAATCGGCGGCATCGCAGCTGCTTTGTTCGTGGTGATCTTCGCCTTCGGTGGAACGGAAATCGTCAGCGTCGCTGCCGCTGAAACCGAGAACCCCGCACACAGCGTCGGCAAGGCCATCCGGACTGTGGTTTGGCGCATCCTGGTCTTCTACATCGGCTCCGTTTTCGTCATCGCAGCGGCTCTTCCCGTTGGCTCGGAAGGACTGAAGTCCCCCTTCGCGGGCGTACTGGACCTTGCGGGTATCCCTGGTGCCGGCGCTGCCATAACCCTGGTGGCCGTAGTTGCCTTGCTTTCCGCCCTGAACGCCAACCTGTACGGCGCCTCAAGGATGATCTTCTCCCTTTCAGAGCGCGGCGAGGCTCCTGGCTTCCTGTCCAAGCTGAGCGCCTCCAAGGTGCCGGTGGCCGCCGTCGGAATTTCCGTTGCTTTCGGCTTCATCGCAACCGTCTTGGAACTGCTCTTCCCCGAGCACGTACTGCCGGCGCTCCTGAACCTCGTGGGCTCCACATGCCTGGTGGTGTGGGGCACTGCCTTGGTCTCGCAGTTCATCCTGCGCCGGAGGGCCGACCGCGAGGGAACCGAACTGCCGCTGCGCATGAAGGGCTTCCCGGTGCTCACGGTCGTAGGAATCGTCCTGCTGGGCATCATCCTCGTGGTGGGCTTCGCCAACCCTGAGAGCGCCGGCCAGCTGATCGGCACATTCATCCTGATCCTGGTTATTGCCGCCGGCTGCTTCCTCAACGCCAAGTCGAAGGCCGGTAAGCAGCCGATGAACACCAAGTAGCCGCCTGTTCATTGAAACGAAGAGGTCCTGCGCAATTTGTTTTGCACAGGACCTCTTTGCGTATCCAAATTGTACAAAGTGTTTCGTTGAAACTGAGCTGATTGCGCACACGCATTGTTGGTGACTAGGGTCACAGCCATGACTACCAAACCCGTGCTCGCCGCCGTCGATGAGGATGCGGCGCCGCTCACGCACGAACAACTGCGTGAGCTCTATTCCCTGATGGCCTCCGTCCGCCACCTGGACACCGCAGCCGTCGCCTGGCAACGCCAGGGCATCATTCCCGGCTATGCGCCCCAGTTGGGCCAGGAAGCCGCGCAGGTAGGCAGCGGATATGCCGTCGACCGGACGCGCGACTTCGTGTTCCCCACATATCGCGAGATGGGCGTGGCCCGGGCCATGGGGCTGGACATGGTGGGCTACATGTCCACGCACAAAGCCACGTGGCATGGCGGAATGTACAACCCGCTGGAATCCCGCTTCGCTCCCATCCAGGCTGTAGTGGCCGGATCGGTATTGCATGCTGTTGGCTGGGCCCACGGCCAAACGCTCTCCGGAAAGCCCGACGGCGAACGGGGCGTTGCCATGACATACTTCGGCGACGGAGCGTCCTCCCAGGGCGATGTCCACGAGGCCATGAACTTTGCTGCTGTGATGAAGGCGCCAGTGGTCTTCTTCATCCAGAACAACGGCTGGGCAATCTCCGTCCCCACCGAACGCCAGGTGGCCGGCGGCTCAGTCGCTGCCCGTGCGGCCGGCTACGGGATTCCTTCCCTGCAAGTGGACGGCAACGACGTCGTCGCAGTCCATGAGGCCACTCGTTCGGCTTTCGCCCATTGCCGCGCCGGCAACGGTCCTGCCGTCATCGAAGCCATGACCTACCGCCGCGGGCCCCACTCCACGGCGGACGACCCCGGGCGTTACCGCACCCTGGAAGAGGAACGGCTCAGTGCCGGTGAAGATCCCCTTGAGCGCTTCAAGCAGCGCCTCCTCGACGACGGCATTGCGGATAACGCATTCTTCGCCCAGGCACAGCAGCAGGCCCAGGAGGAAGAGGAGGCCATTCGCGCGGGCATCGAAGCCCCTGCGCCCCGTCCCGGGGCCGAGATGTTCAGCCTCGTCTTCCAGGAACCAACGCCCACCCTTCAATCCCAGGCCAATGACTGGCGCAAGGAGTCCGAACATGTCTGAGACAGCCACGGCACTCTCGCTCGCTCCCGGGTCGGTCACGATGGACACCGAACCCGTCCTGCACCTTTCCATGCAGCAGGCACTGAACCGAGCGCTTGACGACATCCTGAGCGACAATCCCAAAACGGTCATCTTCGGCGAGGACTGCGGCCGATTGGGCGGCGTTTTCCGGATTACCGACGGCCTGCAGGCCAAGCACGGCGAAGAACGGGTCTTCGACACCCCACTGGCCGAGTCCGCAATCCTGGGCATGTCGGTGGGACTGGCCATGGCAGGCTTCCACCCCATCCCCGAAGTACAGTTCGACGGCTTCGCCTACCCGGCCATCAACCAGATCGTGTGCCAAATCGCCCGGATGAACTACCGCAGCCGCGGCACGCTCCCGATGCCCATCACGCTCAGGGTTCCCAGCTTCGGCGGAATCCGCGCTCCGGAACACCACGGCGAAAGCCTTGAAGCTCTGTTTGCGCACGTTCCCGGACTGAAGGTGGTTTCGCCTTCCACCCCGCACGACGCCTATCACCTCCTCAAGTACGCAGCCACGCGCCCGGATCCTGTCATCTTCATGGAGCCAAAGTCCCGCTACTGGCAGAAGGGTCCGGTAGACGTCCGCGCTGCGACTCCCGGTCAGGCAACGACCGACGCCGGCATGGACGACGCCGGCAGCCTCACTGGCGCTCGGGTTGCGCGGGAAGGCCGTCACCTGACACTCGTCGCCTGGGGCGCCATGGTGGCACGGTGCCTTCAAGTTGCCGAACTCGCAGCGGAAGACGGCATCGACGTCGAAGTCCTGGACCTGCGTTGGCTGAAGCCAATCGACGCCGAAGCCCTGGCGAGGTCCGTCGGAAAGACGCGCCGCGCCGTCGTCGTCCACGAAGCTCCCTTGACCTCAGGCCTCGGCGCCGAGGTCGCCCAACTGATCACGCAGCATTGCTTCCAAACGCTGAAGGCGCCCGTGGAGCGCGTGACCGGATTCGACGTACCCTATCCCTCCGGTGACCTGGAGGACGAATACATTCCCAACATCGACCGCATCCTCTTTGGGATCCAACGCGTACTGGAGTACCGCCGTGGCTGAAATTTCCTTCCCGCTCCCGGATCTGGGCGAAGGCCTCATCGAAGCGACCGTCCTGGATTGGCTCGTATCGCCGGGCCAGCAGGTGGAGCGCAACCAGCCCATTGTGGAGCTGGAAACCAGCAAGTCCGCGCTCGAATTGCCCAGCCCCCAGGCGGGTAAAGTGGTGCGTATTCACGGGGCGCCGGGCGAGACCATCAACGTCGGCGAACCGTTGATCGTGTTCGAGGTACCGGATGACACCGCCGGAATCGTGGGCACCGTTCCGAAGGACGAAGCACCCAAGCGCCGGGTCCGCCTGAGCGCCGTACTCGATGAGGACTGACATGATGACCGGCAGGCACACCGTGGAACAGCAAAGACACACCGTGGAGGGAACAGACCCTGGTTTGTTCGTGGAAGTCCACGAGCCAGCCACCGACGCCGGCCTCCGCCCGGTCCTGCTGATCCACGGTTTTTCCTCATCCAGCAAACTGAATTGGGCGGACAGCGGCTGGATTACGGCCCTCCAGGATGCCGGACGCCGGGTCATTACCGTGGACCTGCCAGGCCACGGCAGGAGCCACTCCCCCGAGGACCTGGACTCATACACGCCCAGCCGGATCCGAGCCGACCTCCTCCAGATCGCCACGGACGCCGGAGCGCGGCCATTGCGCGACGGCGATCCTTCCACGGGACTGGACATCGTGGGCTACTCCTTGGGGTCCCGGCTGGCCTGGGAGTTCGCCGCGACCCAGCCGGACCTGGTACACCGCATCGTCCTGGGCGGACCCAGCTCAGCGGATCCGTTGGCAGCTTTCGACCTCGCAGCCGCACAGCGGCACTTGGCTGATGGCACACCCATTGAGGACCAGTCCACCGCCGGGCTGCTGAAGATGGCTCAACTATTGCCCAGCAATGACCTCTTCGCGTTGCTTTCGCTCATCGAGGCCATCAAGGGTGAACCGTTCGATCCTGCCGAGGCTGCACCGCACGTGCCTATCCTCCTGGTTGCCGGCGAAAAAGATGATCGCGCGGCCACCATGCCCGAACTCGCGCACCTGGCCGGCAAGCGGGGGGCCTTGGTGGAGACCCTTGTGGTCCCGGGACGCACCCACACGAACGTGATCACAAGCAGGGCTTTCAAAGAAGCTGCCATCGAATTCCTTGGCGTGTAGCGATTGCGCCGGCCGGAGCTAACGGCCCAACCGCTCCGCGTTAAGGCTCATTCGTTCCAGGACGCTCAACGCCATGGCATATTCATCGATTCCTATGCCCATGGACAGGTCCTGGCGGGCGGCTTCCACATAGCGGAGGGCCTCGTGGTATTTTTCGCGGCCGAGCTCGCTGAGCGCCAGGCGGTCATCGATCATAGTGATCATGCCCCTGCCCACCAAGGAGGCCAGCTCCCGCTCCCGCAGGCGCGTGTCATTACCCCAGAACGGGCGCAGGATCTCATCCAGCTCATCAGGACGGACCGTTCCCTCTGCCAAAGTGCCCAGGGTCTGCCACTGCCGCCGGCTCAGCTTGACCCGGGCCAACGTGGCATCGAGTTGGAGTTCCAGCGCGGCGTCGAGCCTCTTGATCCAATATCCAATGGGCTTGTTCACAAGCCCATGCTTCCAGCGGATGCCTCACCCGGCAAGCTTTGAACTGTAGGCTGGAAGCAGCCAAATTACGTGGAAGTGGGGCAAATGGGCATGCGTTTCAAGGACCGTGCGGAAGCCGGCCGGCGCCTGGCCGAAGGACTCCCCCAGTTCAGGGAACGGCCAGACACGATCGTCCTTGGCCTGGCCCGCGGTGGTGTCCCCTTGGCCGTGGCGGCCGCCTCCGCGTTGTACCTGCCCTTCGGTACGATTCTGGTCCGCAAACTGGGGATACCTGGCCGCGAGGAGACTGCCTACGGCGCACTGGCGTGGTGCCAGGGCGACGTCGTCCGCATCGTCAACAAGCCGCTCAAGGAACATGTCCTTGCCCATGGCATCAGCCAAGCAGCGTTGGATGCAGTGGAGGCGCATGAACGCGCCGAACTACTTCGGCGCGCAAGGCAATACCCGGGAATCGAGAACGACCTTCGAGGCAAAACCGTCATTCTGGTGGACGATGGCCTGGCCACCGGCGCCACCATGCGTGCTGCCGTGGAGGCCGTGCGGGCATCAGGTGCCCGCACGGTGGTCGCTGCGGTTCCCGTGGCTTCGCTGGAAGCCGCAACATCCTTGGCACGGGTCTGTGACTTCATGATGGCACTGCACACGCCAGGCAAATTCCATGCTGTTGGAGCGTTTTATGAGCGTTTTGAACAGTTGACGGACGACGACGTCGTGGAGCAACTGGAAGGCGCAGAGGCACCGAGGGCGAAATAGCTGCTTAACGCCGAAGGCGGGCCCGGTTTCACAACCGCGCCCGCCTGGTGAATCAATGTGTTGCTGGACAGGATCTCTTGTTGGCCTAGTGATGAACACTGAAGCCGAGGGGACGGCCCTTGGTTTCCTTGGCAAGAATCACGCCCACCGCTGAGATGATGCACAGGCCCATGATGTACAGGCCGACTGATCCGGACCACTTGGTGGCGTCCAACAAAGCCTGGGCAATCAACGGGGCGAAGGCGCCACCGAGAATGGCACCCAAGGCGTAGCCGATGGAGATTCCCGAGTAGCGGACGTGTGCAGGGAACATCTCGGCGTACATGGCTGACATGGGCCCATACGACAAGCCAAGCCCAATGGTGAGGACGAACAAAGCTGTTCCGTAGAGCACGATGTCCTTGGAATCGATCAAAGCAAACATGGGGATCATCCACGCGAACACCAGGCCGTAACCGAGCAGGAACGTCTTTACGCGGCCAATCTTGTCCGAAAGCCAGCCTCCCACCATGGTGAAGATGAGCCACCCGAAGGAGGCAACGGTGGTGGCGAGGAGGACCTGCGGCGCCGGCATCTTCAGCGCCTTGGTGGCGTAGGAGATAAAGAAGGCGATCAACAGGTAGCCTGCGGCGTTGTTGGCGATGAAGATGAGTGCCGCGAGGATTACCTCCTTCTTGTTATTCCGGAACAGCTCGCTCAGGGGCGCCTTGCTTTCCGCCTTGCGCTGCGCGATTTCCTTAAAGACGGGGCTTTCCCCGACTGCGCGGCGGATGAGGTAGCCCACCACGATCAGGACCACGGAGAGCAGGAACGGCACGCGCCAACCCCAGGCGGCAAAGTCTTCCTTTGACATGCCCGACTGCAGGAAAAACAGGAGGCCGGTTGCCAGGATCATGCCGATGGGCACACCGATCTGCGGGTAGGCACCGAAGAGTCCGCGCTTGGAGATGGGAGCGTGCTCCACAGCCATCAGGGCGGCGCCACCCCACTCGCCACCGGCCGAGAAGCCCTGGACCACGCGCAGGGTGATCAGCAGAATCGGAGCCCAAAGCCCGATTGTCCCGTAGGTAGGCAGCACGCCGATCAGCGCCGTCGCCGCCCCCATCATGACAAGTGTCATGACCAGGACTGCCTTGCGTCCCAGCCTGTCGCCGAGGTGTCCGGCAACGAAGGCCCCGAGTGGCCGGAAGAGAAAGCTGATGCCGATGGTGGCGAAGGACAGAATTTGCGCCACTCCTGGGTTCGACTTTTCCAGCGGAGTCAGGAACAGCGGCGACAACAGCGTTGCCGTGAGCTGGGCAAAGATAAAGAAGTCGTACCACTCGATGGTGGTGCCGACCAAAGTGCCCGCCAGGACCCGGCGCTCTTCGCGCTTACTGCTTGGGCCCGATGCAGAGTCGACAGTGGAAGTTGCGGTCATTGGAACTCCAGGGGTGAGAGTGACTGGTCGGTGCGTGACTGGCATTAACCGACAGAACGGTCAGTTAGGAAAGACTACTACATGCCGTGACCCAGCGCACAGCATTTTGTCTCGGCACAACGAGAAACATGAAGCCCAGGAACAACATTGTTCTATAGTTGAATCACCGATTCGTATATGGAACGATATCCTGATGGGGTGTGCAACACAAGAGTTGTCCGCCGCATGCCGTCACCCGCCAACATAGGATGGTTCGCATGAGTCCCCGCAGCGACGTCAAAAGTCCGCAGGAAGCAGCAAGCCAGGCCCCGCCGTCGCAAACCCTCTCACGGGGAATCCGCGCATTGGAGATCCTCGCCGAAGCCGAACGCCCGCTCAGCATTGCCGAACTCGCCGAGGCCCTGGGGGTGCACCGCTCTGTTGCCTACCGCATCCTCCGGACGCTGGAGGACCACTCGCTGTTGATCAGGGACGATTCAGGCCGCGTCCAGCCGGGTCCCGGACTGGCCGTGCTGGCACGTGGCGTCTCGCGCAACCTGCAAACAGCTGCTTTGCCCGAGCTCACCCAGCTGGCGAACACTCTGCACATGACCGCTTTCCTGGCTGTTTGGGACCACCAGGAATGCGTCACCCTGGTCACCGTGGAACCCCGCCATTCAGGCGCCGCACTCGCTCAGCATCCGGGGAGCCGCCATCCCATCGGTGTTGGCGCACCCGGTATCGCCATCCAGTCGACCATGACCGAGGACCGTTGGCGCCAAGTAGGTGCAGGTATCCCGTACCGCCCCGAAGCGCACGAGGCCCGACGCACCGGCTTCGCCACCAGCCACGACGAAGTCATCGCCGGATTGTCATCGATCGCCGCTCCCATCCACGTCCCGGGCGGACGGCCGGCCGCAATCGCCGTCGTCTATATCCGCCTCGACCAGGACGCCGACGCCGTAGGTAAGGAGTTGGCTGCCAGCTCCATGCGGATCGAGAGCCAGTTGGCCTGAACCATTCCTTGCTGGCCAAGCATTCCTTCTGGGGCAGGCGCCCTGCCCCAGAAGGCCCGCAGGCACGGGAACCCAATACTCAACACACAAGAAAGCCCCGGCACCCGCCGGGGCTTTCTTGTGTGTTCAGTGCTTCAGTGCTGGAGGCGGCTTCAGTCTTCCGAGCCGTGGCCGATCCGGGCATAGAGCCCGGGCTGCGAGCGCCGCAAGCGCAGCCCCCACACGATTCCCACCAGACCCGGCAGCAGCACCACCAGCGGCAGGACAAACGTTGCCGCCGTCGATTCCGTCTGACCGAGCAGGACGTTGAAGTTGGCAAGGATGAGCACAAACACTATCGCCAGGAGAACAAAGCCAAGGCCAGGCGCAACAACCCGCACCCAGAGGCTGGCACCATGCCGCTTCCGGCGGAAGAAGCCAATGACGGCCACGGACACGACGGTCATGAGCAGGACCAGCCCCATGGCGCCGCTGTTGGTGAGCCAGGTAAACATGGTCAGCACTGGATACAGTTCACCTAGTTCAGAACCCGATCCCCCGATGGCGAAGGCAACAGTCACGACGACGGCGATCACCGTTTGCGCCAGCGACCCCCCGAAGGGTGCTCCGCTCCCTTCACGGACAGCTGCGAAGAACGGCGGGATGACGCGCTCCCTGCCAAGTGAGAAGAAGTATCGTGCGACGGCGTTGTGGAAGCTGACCAGCGAAGCGAACAGGCTGGTCACGAACAGGATCTGCGCCATATCGCTCAAGAGCACGCCTCCGTTGGTACCCAGGAAGGCGAAGATCATGTCCGGGCCATTGTTGGTGGCTGTTTCAATGACTGCGGATGGGCCTGCGCCTACGGTCATCGCCCAGGCTGAGGCGGCATAGAAGAGGGCGATGATGGCAACCGCTGCGAAGGTGGCACGGGCAACAGTGCGCTTGGGATCTTTTGACTCTTCGCCATAGATAGCTGCGGATTCAAAGCCCATGAAGGCGGCGATTCCGAAGGAAAGGACTGCGCCGACGCCCGGGACGAAGAGGCTTTCAGGGCTGAATGAGGCTGCAGAGACTCCTTCGGGGGCCACGGCAAGGCTGATGAGGTCATAGGCGATGACCACCAGGAATTCCAGGGCCACCAGGACACCCAGCACCTTTGCCGAGAGATCCACCCGGTTAACGCCCAACCAGCCGACGATTGCGATGCAGATCAGCACCGGGATCCACCAGGGAACGCTGATGCCCAGCCTTGCCGAGAGCAGCGAGGAAACTGTGAAGCCGAAGAGCCCATAGATGCCTACCTGCATGAGGTTGTAGGCCATCAACGCGACCAGCGAGGCTCCCACACCGGCCGGCCTGGAAATGCCTTGGGCAATGTAGGCGTAGAAGGCGCCGGCGTTGGTGACGTAACGGCTCATGGCCGCGTACCCGACCGCGAAGAGTGCCAGGATCCCGCCGAGAATCAAGAACGAAAGCGGGACACCTGTTACCCCGGTGACAGCGAAAGTGGTGGTCACGCCGCCCGCAAGGACGGTCAGCGGCGCGGAGGCCGCAATAATCATAAAGGTCACGGCCGGGACGCCCAGACGCCTCTTGGTGTCTGCGGGCCCAGCGATCTTGCCCTTGACGGGGTTATCCACGCTCATAGTGTGCTCCTGCCTCGGTGCCGGACGGAGATTGCGCGGCACGGTGTCGGTCATTCCGCAATCTTCCTCCGACAAGGCAGCGCGTGACTTGTCTCACACGGCAAGGTGCTTGTCGGTGCACGCAAGCACAGCCCGCGTAAAGTCCCCCGGTGTAGAATCGTGGGCAAGCTCACGTCCGCGCTGGTGGCATTCTGTACCCGCGCCATCAGGTACGGCGGGCATTGAAAGGGAATTTGATGACCGTCGCGGCTGATACCGGCCCCGCAACCGTGCACACAGTGGTGGCGGATTCCTTCCAGGAATGGAGCCGGGCCATCTCAGCATCCTTCGTGCCGTTGCTGGCCAAAGCCCCTAAAGGCGCCAAAGACGCCAGCTTCCACGGGACCATGCGGGCGCGGGTCCTGGGTCAGATTTCCGTGGTCGAAATAACGGCTGGTCCCCATACGGCCCTGCGAACGCCTGAGCTGATCGCCAAGTCCACCGGACGCTTCTTCAAGCTCAGCATCCAGCTCTCCGGCTCCGGGCGCCTGGTTCAGGACGAACGCGAAGCGGTGCTCGGCCCCGGGGACCTCTCCATCTACGACACCTCCCGCCCTTACCAACTAACGTTCGACGACGACTTCCGCACGTTGGTGCTGATGTTCCCGCACGTCCTCCTGGACTTGCCGGCCGAAGCCATGGGCCACGTAACGGCCCTCCGGATTCCCGGGGACGAAGGCCTCGGCGAGCTCATCAGCCCCTTCCTGGTAAGGCTGGCCGATAACCTCGAAGCACTTTCAGGAGCGAATGGCCTCCGTCTGGTCCATAATGCACTGGACCTGGTCACTACCCTGTTCAACGGGGAACTGGACCAGCTCATCGAGACAGGCCGCGATCCCCACCTCCTCCTGCTGGGCCGTATCCATGACTACATCGAGGCCAATCTGGGTGACCCCGAGCTTTCCCCGGGAACCATAGCCGCCGCCCACTACATCTCCACCCGGCACTTGCACGATCTTTTCCAGGAGATCGGCACCACCGTGGCCGCGTCCATCCGGCAGCGCAGGCTCGAACGCTGCAGGCGCGACCTCCTGGATCCGGTCCTGGCAGACCGGCCCGTCACGACCATTGCGGCGCGGTGGGGATTCACTGACGCAGCCCACTTCAGCCGGATCTTCCGGGCTGCCTTCGGCAACTCCCCCACCGGCTACCGCAACAGCCACTAACGGAAACCTTCCCGGCAACCGAAGGGCCGACGTCCCGCCACCTGGAGAACAGGCAGGCGGAACGCCAGGCAAATGACTAGGCTGCCGCCGTCGGGGCTGTCCCTTCATCCGCCACGGCAGCCATCTCGTTCAGCATCGCCCGCAGCAGGCGCCCTTCCAACTCAGCGAAGGCAGGATCACCCGCTCGGTTGAGCAGTTCGCCGGGGTCTGTGCGGTGATCGTACAGTTCGGCGACGTCGGTACCGAAGTACCGTGTCAGCCTGCCTTCTGCAGTGATGATCGTCCGCATCCTCACCGGCCCGGGAAGTCCGTCGAGCCCGAACGGCTGCTCTTCCTCCACCAGCAAAGCATCCCGGTGCCCCTCCGCAGATCCCTGCAGCAGAGGAACCAGAGAGCGGCCCTGGATACCCCGGTACGGCATCGAACCAGTGAGCTCGAGCAAGGTTGGCGCCAAGTCGGCACTGGAAACCAGCGCCCGGGTGCGGCCCGTCGAGGTGCCGGGAACGTGCAAGACCAAGGGAACATTCGTCACCGCCCGGTAGTGGACAAAGTGCTTGAGCATGAGCCCGTGGTCCCCAAACAAGTCTCCGTGGTCACTCGTGAAAACGATGATGGTGTCCTCGGCCAGGCCTTGGCGATCGAGCTCGTCCAGGATTCGGCCGATGTGCTCGTCCATCATGGTGATCAGCCCGTACTGTGCGGCCGCCGCATGCCGGTATTGTTCCTCCGTTGCTGACCAGGTCATGGTGGGGTCCGGGTTCGGATGGCCCCGGTGTTCCATCATTGCCTGGATATGCGCCGGCGACGCCGAATGGTCCTGGTCGAAACCCAGCGGCAGGGGCAACGCCCCGGGATCGTAGAGGTCCGAGTAGCCTGCCGGAGGTGAAAAGGGGTGGTGGGGATCAGGGAATGAGACAAACATGAAGAAGGGCTGGTCCTGGCCCGCCGCATCCTTCAGATGCTCGATTGCCTTCTCGCTCACATAGCTGGTGGGATGCACTTCGGCGGGAATGGCTGTCTGGTACACCTGATCCCATCCGCCGTAGCGGCTGGCGGAGTTGCCTGCACCACCCAATGTTTCGGGGTCGACGCCACGCTCCCTGGCCCAATGCACATAATGGCCTCCGGGCCGATCCCCATGACCAATGACGAGGTCCACGTGTTGATAGCCGTAGTAGTCAGCAGGGAGCCCGATGAAGCGCTCATCATGCGCCTCGCGGTTCTCCCACTGATCCCAACCCGGGGCGTAGCCTCGCCGGTGGGCGTCGCCCACAGTTGGATCCAGGAGCATCGGATCGGTGCTGCGGATCTCCTTGACCTGGTCCGGCTCAAACTCCCATCCCATGTTTTGGTGGTGGAGTTTTCCTACTCCAACAGTGCGGTAACCGCCCGCTGCCAAGGATCCGGGAACGGTCTGCGTCAACGGATCCAGCGTGATTCCGTTGCAGCGCGTCCCGTGCGCCGAGGGCCACCTGCCAGTCATCAAGCTGGCCCTGTTGGGCATACAGGTAGGGTTCGCCACAGTCGCGTTCTCGAAAACCACGCTCCGGGCCGCGAGCGCATCAAGGTTGGGCGTCCGGACGACCTGATTGCCACCGAAGCCCATGTGGTCTGCCCGTAATTGGTCTGCGATGAAGAACAGGACATTGGGTCGGCCCTTGGCGCTAGTGCGGCGCTCCCCCGTCATGCTGGCCTCTTGATGAGGGACAGCACTTCGGTCCGCTGGCGTGCGAACTCCGGAAGCGAGCGCGTGGTGATCTGGTCCCGCGGAGCCGGCAGGTCGACGTCGACGATCTTCAGGACGCGGGCCGGTTTGGAGCCCAGGACCACAACGCGGTCTGCCAGGTAGACGGCCTCGTCGATGTCATGGGTCACCACCAGAATGGTCATGTTGAAGTCGTTCCTGATCTTCAGGCACAGGTCTTCGAGGTCGAAGCGTGTCTGTGCGTCCACGGAAGCGAAGGGCTCGTCCATGATAAGGATCTCCGGTCGGTATGCGAGCGCACGGGCAATCGCCACACGCTGCTGCATACCGCCGGACAACTGCCAGGGGTATTGGTTATCGGCGTGGGAAAGCCCGACGGCGGCCAGTGCACTGTCGCAACGTTCCTTCAGTTCTGCAGCGGGCAACCTTAGGTGCCGTAAGGGAAGAACGAGATTCTTGCGCACCGTGAGCCATGGCATGAGCGAACGGTTGTAGTCCTGGAACACCAGCGCCATTTCCGGCGGTGGGCCGCTGATGGTCCGGCCATCGATGGCTGCCCGTCCGCTGCTGGCCGGATGAAGCCCGGCCAGGCATTTCAGGAGGGTCGTCTTGCCGACGCCGGAGGGACCGACGATGCAGACAACCTCGCCGGCATCCACGGTAAAAGTGAGGTCTTCGATGACTGCATGGGATTTTTCCCCACTCCCGTAGCTTTTGGCCAGGTGAGCCACGTCCAAACGTGGGGTGGTCGCGTTTATGCGGGTTTCTGGTTGCTGTGCCATGGCGGACTTTCTGTTTCGGGTGGAAACGCTTGGGGCCTGTCGGAGGCTCATGCTGCACGCGCCATGCGCCGGGAGCCGATGTACCAGGACAGGACCTTGCGCTTGAGCAGGCTGAAGAGGACATTGACCAGGAATCCGATCACGCCCAGGAGCAGGATCCCGGCCCACATGTCCGCTGTCATGAAGCTCTGCTGCGCGAGCAGCGTCATGGCTCCAATGCCCTGGGAACTGCCCAGCATCTCGCTGGCGATCATCACGATGAAGGCAACTTGCAGGCTCACCTGCAAGCCGGAGAAGATCTGCGGCGCGGCCGCGGGAAGGAGGACATTCAGGACCCGTTCCTTCCGGGTCAGCCTATAGACCCTGGCCACATCCATGAGGTCGTTGCCCACCCCACGGATACCGTCCACGGTCGCGATCATCGTGGGGAACAGCGCCGCCAGCGCGATGCTGGTCACACGCATCTGGGTGCCGAATCCAATGAGGGAGATGAAGATTGGCACCAGAGCGACCGGTGGGATTCCCCGTAGGAAGTGGATCAAGGGATCCACCATCCAGCGAACCGGGGGAACAAGGGCGGTCACAAACCCGATGGCAATCCCCGCAAAGGCTGCGATGGCAAATCCCAGGAACAGGTTTCCCAGGCTCAGCAACACATCTGACTGGAAATGCTCAAAGAGCCAGAGCTCCTGGAACCGGCCAAGGATGGTGCGCAACGGCGGGAAGAAGGGGTCAAGGGAGCTCTCGGACAGGAGCCACCATGCAACCAACAACAGCACGGGCGCGCCTGCGCCGATCAACCAATTTCTCATTGTGGGGTTTCTCATCACGGCACCACTTCACGGTAGGACTCATGCCAGTGCAGGATCCGGCGCTCGGCCAGCCGCGTGGCACCTTGGAACAACAGGCCCAGAACGCCCAGGACGATTACCAAGCCGTAGAGACTGGCGTAATCACCGGCAGCCTGGGCTTGGTAAATGCTTAGGCCCAGGCCCGGGCCACCGCCGAGCAGACCCGCCACAACGGTGACCACCAAGGCTGCCGGGGCAGCAACCCGCATGGCGGTTCCGATGTACGGCATGGCGCTGGGCAGGACCACACGGGCCAGGATTTCGGGCTCGCCCATGCCGTAGGACCGGGCAGTGTCCCTCGCAACGGGATCGGTGCTCTGGACTCCGTCGACAGTCTGCATGACTATCGGGAGCAGGCAGCCAAACACCACCAGGAACAAGGACATCTCCCCGGTTGGGCCGAGTACCAGCACCGCCAAGGGAAGGATGACGATGGGCGGAACGGGCTTCAGGAATTCCAGCACCGCCAAGGTAGCGAACCTTACGGTCTCAAAAGTTCCGACAAGCAGGCCCAGGATGACGCCCGCAACCGCTGACAAAGCCAGCGCCAGCAGTGCGATCCCGATCGTGGCTCCCAGCGAGGACCAGAACGTGTCCGTCCCCAGAATGGTTGCCAGGGTGCTGAATACTGTCGTGGCTGGTGGCAGGGCATTTCCTGCCACCTTTGCCTCGGCAAGGACCTGCCAGATGATTAGTGCTGCCGCAATGCCCAGCGCACTGAAGGATATTGGGCGGAGGGACCCTTTCATGATGAATCTCCCATGCTCGGTTTAGCGCTTACTTTCCGAAGACGAGATCGCCCGGCAGCTTCACAGGTGCACTGAGGAAACCGAGATCGGCAAGATTCTTATTGGCCCTTTCGATGTCCTCCATACGGACGTCCTCAGGCCAGTAATTGACCGCGCCTGATTTGACGACGTCCAGCGGGGTCTTGGTGATCTCGGCGCTGACTTGCTGCGCCTCATCGATGTGCCCGTTGGCATAGGCGTTGGCCTTATATATGGCCGTCTTGAAACCCGCCAGCGCCTTCTCCTTGGATTTCACCGTGTTGGCACCCGATACCCAAAGTCCGATTGCGCCCTGTTCAAAAAATTCGACGCCGGGCGAAGCCAGCAGCCTGTTGCCCTCGGACATTGCCTTGGACGTAAACGGTGCAACGAGCGACGCTGCATCGACGCGTCCCGAGTTCAGGGATTGAAGGGCCGATGAAGGATCCAGAACCATCCAGTTCACCTTCGCGGGATCGCCGCCGTCGTCCTTGACGAGTTTGCTGACTGTGACTTCCAACTGTGCTTTGCGAGCCGGCACGCTGACGTTCTTGCCTTCCAGGTCCTTCGGCCGGGAGATCGACGATGCCTTCTGGACCAGGAGCCCTGTGTCATCGACGCGGTTGAGGTCGCTGGATTCTCCTGCGCCGTCTTTATAGCCGTCCGCAGCAGCGATGATCTTGAGCGGCACATTCTGGCTCAGCGCATTCAGCAGTGGGATAGAGGGTGTGTAGGTGAGATCGATCTGGCCGCTCTGGGCAGCTGCAATACCGGCGGGCGGGTTGGCAATAACAGAAGTCTCGACGTTGAGACCCTGTTCCTTGAAGTAGCCCTTGTCGATGGCGAGCCGGATCGCGGCGTCGGAACCAATGCCGATGGTACCTACCTTTAGTGTTGTGGTCCCGTCAGCGGCAGGAGTAGAAGCCGGGCCTGACCCGCCGCCGCAGGCTGCAAGTGTCATGGACAGGATTGCGGCCAGTGCCAAAGGAATACTGCGTCGCATGTGGTGCTCCTTGAATTTGCGAATGGTTTGGTACGGATGGGGGTTGTTCTAGCTGTTGGACTGATGGACCAGCTGATGGACCAGGCGGCCGTCACTGAGCGTGAGCCTGACCTCGGCGTCGAGGAGCTTCTCGATCTCCGCGTCGTCCGGCCAAGGGTTTGAGAGCAGGCAAATGTCTGCTGCCATTCCCGGTATCAGTGCTCCTTTGAAATGTTCTGCGTGGTCTTGCCAAGCTGCGCCAATGGTCATGGCAGCGAGCGCTTGGAGTCCGGTAATCCGTTCAGGATCGCCGGAGTTGCCGGGCGTGGAGCGGGTGGAACGACGAACAGCTGCCGCTACAGTGCGGCGCCAGTCGGGACTGGTCACGGGAGCATCAGAGGCCAGGTTGAAGTGCACGCCGGCCTCCAGCGCAGAATGCAGTGGCTGGTGGCGGGAGAACCGGTCCTCGCCCAGTACCTGACGCATCATGTCTCCGGCTTCCTCGCGGATCAGCGGGTTGGTGCTGTAGCCGATGCGGTGGGAAGCCATGGTTGCCAGGGTTTCAGTGTCAGTGAAGGCGCCATGGATGATGTAATGGCGATTTCCTGCCACCTTGGAGCCAGCTTCAGCGGTTCCATCAGCCGCTGCCACGATCGCTTCCACGGCAGCGGATGTGGCGGCGTCTCCCGTTGCGTGGACTCCTGCCTGCAGTCCCGCGTCGTTGATGAGCCCAAGGATCTGGTGGAGTTCGGCAACCCTTTGGGCGTCATCGGCACCTTGGATCACCAAGCTGCCGTGAGTGCAGGATTTTCCATACGGTTCGCTCATCCATGCGGTACCGCTGCGCGGAATGCCGTCGGCGAAGATTTTGACGCCGGCAATCCGCAACTGCTCCGGATCGATTCCCCTGTTCAGGTAGGTCTCGGCCAGTCCGCTTTGCAAGCCGTCGTCGATGGCCTTCGCATCGGCTCCCCCGGTTCCCGCGAACAGCATGAGGACATTGATCCTCAGTGTCAGTTCACCAGCTGCGGCGAGGTCGCCGAGTAACTCAAGTGCCGCCGTCGATCCCGCACCGTCCATGAGTCCGGCACTTGCAGGGCCCAGACCCGGATCCGTCAGCGAAGTAATGCCCAGCGAGTGCAGCTGTTCTTGGAACTGCAGCAGCGCGGGACGAAGCGTTGCCTCCGGCACCGGTGGCATCATCTTTGAGACGAGTTGCATGGCGCCGTCCTGAAGAAGGCCTGTTGGGCTGCCTTCGGCGGTCCGTACCAGCGTGCCACCGTCGATGTCTGCCGTAGCAGCAGTGACGCCGGCCCGACGCAGCGCTTCACGGTTGGCGAGAAGTTGATGGCCTGTGCTGTCGAAGGCAACCACAGGGGCATCCGGGCGGCAATCCAGCAAATATCCGCTTGCTGGTCCAAGCAGGGCCTCGTCCCAACCATGCGCCCGAACCCAGCCGTCCTCGCCGGTTGGCGCGCTGTTGACGAGGTCGACCACGGTCGTCCAGTCGGGAGCCACTGATGGATCCAGCCGGACATAGCCACACGCGGCCATTGCCGCCGATACGAAATGCAGGTGGGCATCGTTGATCCCGGGAATGACAGCGCCTCCGCCGGCATCCACAACCACGGTGTCGGGCCCGATGGCTCTTTCAGTTTCTTCTTTTCCCAGCGCCATAATGCGTCCATCCCTGACAGCTACGGCGTCAGACATCCGGGCAGGTTCTGCCGGGTCCATCGTGTGGACCGAGGCATTGACGATCACCAGATCGGCAAATTCTTGCATCGGTTCTCCTCAGATCACTGCATCCTCTGTGATGCAGACAACGTTCTAGAAAGAAGTATGTCGTCTGACTGGGTCACTTGACTAGGTTTTCCGGTAAAATTCTTTTCAAGGGTCTTTCCAAGGCTCTACGGCATTGCCAAAAGCAAGCTTGGGCGCAGAACGCCTAGGATCGATGAGACCGATGATCAGCGTGCCTGATCACGGAAATGACTGAGGACAGGAAGGGGCGCGGATGGCCAGGGTTCCCGCCGAAGCAAGGCGGCTGCAATTCGTTGAGGCTGCGGCGCGGGTCATTGCCCAGGACGGGCTCGCCTCGGCTACAACGCGTCGAATCGCCAGTGAAGCCGACGCGCCGCTTGCGGCACTCCACTACTGCTTCCGAAGCAAGGACGAGCTTCTGGAAGAGGTCTACAACTTCCTCAGCCGGGATTACGCGAAGGCATTGGAACCAGTCGCTGATCCCGGATTGGGCCTGCACCATATGATCGGCGCCCACGCGCGGCGCATTTGGACGCGCATGCTGGAGAACCCGCATGAGCAGGTGACCACGTTCGAACTGTTGCTCCGGCGATTCCGCGTCGAGGCCGATGACCAACCCCAGGCCCTGCTGATGAACCGCTCCATGTACGACGGCTGGGTCAGTTCAACCCTGGAGCTATTCCGTGGCGCGGCAGATGCCGCCGGTGAGTCAATCCCCCACAATCTGGAGGACGTCACCCGCCTGTTCATCTCCGGCATAGACGGCATCAGCATGCAGCATCTGGCGGACCCCGACGAAGAACGGTCAATGCGTCTGGTGGAGTTAATGGCCCGCTCCCTCGCCGGAGCACTGGACTACGCCTGAGGTCGACGCTTCATGACCAGATAAGTCAGAACTCCCAGCACCAACAAGCCCGCTGCGGCAGCCATGGATACGAGGAAGGCTGCACCGGGACCCTGGGTCTGTGCCAACTGCCCGGCAAGGTAGGATCCCAGTGCGGTGCCAGCCACGATCCCACTGGCCAAGGCTGTCATCACCGTAGCCATGCGGCCAGGAGGGGCCACCACGCCACCGATGCTGAACACCGTGACCATGACCGGCCCCACCGGGATTCCCAGCAACAGCAGCACGAACACCATGGGCCAGATGCCACCGGGAACCAGCAGCAGCAAGGCGAACAATGACATCGCAAGGGCAGCAGCTACCCACCGGGCAGCAAGGCTAAAGCGCTGCGGCCAGAACGCAACGGACAGCGCCGCCACGGCTGAGCTCAAACCCATCACGGAGTAGAGAAGGCCAGCAATTTCCGCGGTAGCGTACTGGGCAGAAAAGGCGCTCAGGGCGTTCTGCGTAGCACCAAAAAAGGTGCCCATGCACACCATTGCCACAACCGGCACGGCCACGACGGCGCCAACCCAGCGGTTCCCTCGCTTTGCTGTGGGTTGATTGGAACTACCCACGACGGCGGCGGCAGCAGCCTTACGCGGTGCCGGCACCACGGCCTGCTGGCTGGGGTGGACGGCGAAGGCTGGTACAAGCGTGATGGTCATGACCGCTGCCATGGCGAGGGGAAGCCAAGGTGCAATCAGGCTCGCCAGAATTCCAACCAGGGCCGGTCCGAGCACGAAGGTAACCTCATCAGCCGTGCCCTCATAGGAAAGTGCGGTGTCCAGATCTGCACGGCTGGCCGCGACGCTCCGGCCACCGCTCGCGGGAACTCCCGCCTCCTTTCCAGCAACATCTTTTGTGGAAACACTGGCCTGGCGGGCTGACGACAGGTTCCGGGTGGTCAGCGCCATCCAGCGAACACGGGCCATGGGGCCAACCTGCGGGCAACTCGCCCCGGCGAGGAAACCTGCCACGAGCACGCCCGTCGCGTCGAGCACGGAGACATAACTTGGGGTCACGTAAGCGGCAGCAAGAAGGCCGAGGACGGCCAGGGTGTTGACAACTGCCGCGACAAGCAACACGATGCGTTGGCCGGCGCGATCCGCCAGCGAGCCGAGGACAGGAGCTCCGACGGCTGAACCGATACCTACTGCTCCGGCAGCCATGCCACCGATTGCGTAAGAATGACTCACCGCTGTAACCAAGGTCAGTGTTCCCACGGTGAGCATAGCCAACGGGAGTCTTGCGAAGAGGCCGAGGGGCAGGAACCCCGGCCCGGCGAGCTCAGGCAGCCTTGCGAACCTCCCGGGCAGGCGGGATCGATGATTGGATGACGTTGTGGTCGGTTGCGAAGGCAGTGGCTTTGAAGCCAAAGAAGATTTTTCCATAGTTCCGGGTTCGCTAAAGTCTGCGCATCGTCCCTCCTCCCGATGCGCGCGACCCGGTGTAACGGATCCAGTCTATCGGATCCGGTCTCAGGCAGGCATTGCTTCGGCAACAACCACCGTGGAACCATGGCGGCCCTTGACCACGTGCACTTGGCTGCTGATGCGCTGCTTCATTTCTGCGACGTGGCTGACCAGCCCGACAACCCTGCCGCCGTCGCGCAAACCCTCCAAGGCATCCATCACCTGTTCCAAGGCTTGCTCGTCCAGGCTTCCGAACCCTTCATCGACAAAGAGCGTTTCAATGTCCACTCCGCCGGCCTCCTGCTGTACAACATCCGCAAGGCCAAGGGCCAGCGACAAGGAGGCCATGAAGGATTCCCCGCCGGAGAGCGTGGATGTGTCACGTCGCTGGCCCGTCCATTCATCCACCACTTCCAGTCCGAGACCGGATTTCTGGTTACGTGCAGCCCGGGCGTCAGTGTGTTGCAAGGTGTAGCGGCCATCGCTCATGGCAACGAGCCTCTCCGAAGCTGCGATTGCCACTTGCTCCAGCCGGGCAGCCAGCACATAGCTGTTCAAGCTCATGCGGTAGTTGTTATCTCCCGCGCCGCGAAGGGTGTCCGCCAGCCCACCCAACAAGTTGGCATGCTCGCGCGGTTCCCTTCCTGCCTCGGCAAGGTTTTGATAGTCCGCGCGGATCCTCTGCACAGACCGCACAGCTTTGCTTGCGAGCCCCGCGGAAAGCGCCAATGCCTTTGCAGCTTCCATGGCGTGGGCAGCCTCAGTCTTGGCGGCCCTGAGTTCGTCCTCCGGCGGGGGAAGTTCGCCGATGCTGACTTCCTTCGCTGCCATGACGAGTTCCTCGCCGGCAAACAGTTCATCCAGCCGGGCAGCTTCGGCCTCGAAATCCGCGAGGGCTTTCTCCAATGCCACAACATCCGAGGGTGACATGAGCTCGCGACGCACATCCTCGACCGATGAAAATCCGGACCCGGGCAATGCCCTTTCCAGCGCAGCGAGCGCCTCCAGGCGCGCAGCCCCGGCACGTTCGAGTTCGTTCGCCGCATCCACGGCAGCCTCAAGCAGCAAACGCCGGGAGGTGAGAGCTTCTGCCCGCTCACGAAGGCTGGCGAAGCCCTGTCTCAGGCCGACTAGCTCCTCTTCAAGCGCAAGGTACTGTTCCTGAAGCAACTCGACAGCAGAGCTTGCTTGCAAGGCGGCATTCGTTGACCCGGCATGTTCCTCCTGCAGGAGGGTAATGCGCTTAGTGAGATCCTCATGCTCTTTGCCGAGCTTCTCCAACGCGCCAGAGGCCTTTCGGGCTTCGATCGCCGCAGCTTCGGATGCGACCAAGCGGGCGGCCGATTCCTCTGGATCTGCGGAGCCACCCTGGGCAGCCAGGCCCGCCAGCAACTGTGCGGCTCTTGATACCTCTTCCGCGCTGCGTCCCAGAGCCTTTTCGCTCGCTTCAAATAGTTTGCTGGCCTCTTCCTCTTCCTGGGCGATGGAAAGTGCAGAACGCGCTGCGGCGGCGGGATTCGGGTGCTCGTTGCTGCCACAAACGGCGCAAGGCTGCCCAGGCACAAGGGCTGCCGCGAGCTCACCGGCTGCATTGGCCAAGCGCGCCTCCCTCATGTCAAGCCATGCTTGCCTGAGGTCCTGCGTTTTGTTGCGGGCACGGGCGTGGCGCTCAGTGACGTCCTTCAACTCGGCGGCGGCAGCTTCATGACGGGACACAACCGACACTAGTTCGGCGGCAGCGGCGGCCTCCCGTTCGAGGTCTTCGACGCAGGCAGCCGAGGGTTCCAGTGCCGCCATCCCGGCCTTCACCGCTGATTCCTCGGCCCGAAGGTGTTGCAGGGATTCTGCTGCTGCTTGCTCGGCCGCCAGGTGGCTGGAGTGTTCTTTTCGTTTGGCTGCGAGTCGGGTGGCCACGTCCTCCATGCGCCGCTCATCTGGAAGCCGGGCCTCGAGGACGGCAAGGGTGGTCTTAACTGTCTCAAGCGCAGCAACAGGATGTGCCGCATCCAAGCCCTTGGATTCAAGCTGCTCCCGGGATCTGTCCCTGTCCACCAAGGCAGACCGGAACTTACGCTCCGTGGCGTCCAAGGCGTCGAGTTGTCCCCCAAGGACGGCCGCACGGCGATGTCCTCCCAGCTTTTCCTTGTTTTCCAGTGCCCGCGCAGCAGCTAGTTCATGCAGAACCCGCCGCTGCATCCCAGCAGCAAGCCTGGCATGCCGTTGGGCCTTCTCCTGGTCCTCCTGAAGTTGTTCCGCAAGCCGTATGGCCTGGGCATCAGCTGCGGTGGCCTCGTCTTGACGTCGCCCACCTTCTTCCAGCAACTCCATCTCCAGGGCCGCCAGCCATGCCTCTGGCGCCTCGGCAGCTGTCTCCGCATTTGAGAGCTCATCGGGAAGGCCAAGCTGCTCCCGTTCCGCGGCTGCCCTGCCAAGCAGCATCTTCAGTTCGGCCGCATTGTCCTGGACGGCGCGAGCGGCTTCGGCCGCCTGCCGCGCAATTTGCTTCTCCACGGACTCGAATCGCTGCGTCCCAAAGAGTTTTTGGAGGAGCTCGAGCCGATCATTGGCTTTGGAGCGAAGGAACGCCGCAAAGTCACCCTGGGGAAGCATCACAACGCGCGTGAACTGGTCCCGGTCCATACCCAAAAGCTCGGAGAGCTCGGCGCCGACTTCGTCATTACGCGAAGATTTTTCCTCCCAGACTCCGGAAACCCACTCGCGGAGCAGTGTCTTGGCTTGTTGGGTAGTGAAGCCGTTCCGGCCGCGCGCGCTGGGGCGTTCCCATGCCGGGGAACGGCTGACTTCGAAACGCCTGCCGCGGGCCGAGAATTCGCACACCACACGGGGTTCGGCACCCGGCGCTGCATGATCGCTGCGAAGACGCTTACCTTCCTGGCGTGCACCCGGAACGGAGCCATAGAGGGCGAAACAGATGGCGTCGAGGATGCTGGTTTTGCCGGCCCCGGTGGCGCCGTTGAGCAGAAACAACCCCTGTGCACTGAGTTGATCAAAATCAATGTGCTGCGCAGTGGCAAAAGGCCCGAAAGCCTCAATTTCCAGTCGATGGATTCTCACAGTTCAGCCTCCTCCAAGCGCACGGCCTCGAGGGCGGCGCGCAGGGCAGCTTCTTCCGCAGATCCGGGACTGCGCTCCCGAACGTGTTCCAGGAATCCGCAGCAGACCTCAAGGTCGTCCTGGGCGGCTGCAAGCCTGCTGCTGTAACTGACTTTGTCTTTGGTTCCAGCACCCTCGGGGTCGAAGGACAGAACCAAGGTGTCAGGAAAGCGGGTTCGGAGCTGCTCCATAGCCTGGGCGGGCCGCTCGGCATCCGTGAGGGTGATTTGGCAATAGGCAGCTTCAGCCCAGGCGTGCTCGCCCGATTCAAGGAGATCGTTCAGCTTGCCTCTCAACACGGCCAGGATCTTGGCAGCTTCCCAAAGAATTTCCTGGACACCGATGCTTCCATCGGCATCGATATCAACCAACCACGCGCCCTTGCAATGTTTGGCTTCGGAGAACGAATAAGCCAGAGGGGAGCCGGAGTAGCGGACATTCGGGGCAAGTTCCTGCCGGCCGTGCAAGTGACCAAGTGCCGTGTACGCAAAGTCCTCGAAGAGATCCAGGGGCACTGCGCCCAACCCTCCGATGCTCAAGTCCCGTTCACTGTCAGAAGTGATACCTCCACTGGCAAAAGTGTGTGCAAGGACCACCGGATGCACTGCGCCTGTTGTACGGCGGTCCTGGAGGTCGCGCCGAATCCGCTCGGTTGCTTCACGGGTGACCTCGAAATGACTCGCAGTCTCCACTTCCAGCCGCTCCGCGACAAGCCGCGGTTCCAAATAGGGAATCCCATAGATCGCAAGTGTGGCGCTGCTCTCCCCATCTTTTCCGAAGGGAACAAGCACGGGAACGTCCAGGTCCTCGACCCTCGTCCTGAGGTGAACGCCGCCGCGTTCGAGCAAGCGGGACGCGAATCCGAGCCGAATGGCGGAATCGTGGTTGCCGCTGGTGAGCACTACGGTGGCCCCGGCTTGGGTAATACGCACCAAGGCGTCGTCGAGAAGTTTGACGACATCGAGTCCAGGCAGGGCGCGATCATAGACGTCACCCGCAATGAGGACAACATCTACAGACATCGCTTCTACGAAGGACACGAGCTGGTCCACAAAACCGCGCTGGGCTTCAAGCATGCCAACGCCGTGGAATGACCGGCCGAGATGCCAATCGGAGGTATGGAGTAACCGCATATTTTCAAGCTAACTGTGGGCACCGACAAAAAAGCGCAGACAGGCCGTCCGGCGTCGATCCTCTCCTGCTGCTAGCCCTTCTTTCCGTCGAAGAAGTTGCGGGCGTCATCTGCGGCAGCTTCTTTCCGGACAGTCCCGGTCTCCACTGCGTCTGCCTCTGCCTCTGCCTCGAAATCATTAGTGTCATCCACATCCAGGTGCTGGTCCCCGCGGCTTGGGACCGACGCCAACGTCGCGTCATCTCCAAGGCTGGTGGCCGCGGAGGCGTAGCCAAAGCCGCGGAAGGCCAGTCCGGCCAGTGCGGCCCCCATCAGTGGAGCGACCCAAAAGAGCCACAATCCTTCCAAGGCCCAGGAAGGGCTGAAGAAAGCCAGCGCAGTTGCGCGTGCGGGATTAAACGGAAGGTTGCCAAGGACCTGGCCAAACTGCAGCAACACGGCGACGCAAAGGCCTACAGCAAAGGGAGCCACGGCAGGAAAGGCACGGCGTCCGGCAGTCGCTCCAAGGAACACCGCAACCAGCAAGGCGGAGCCAACCACTTCAACAATCAAGACCCCTGCCATCTGGGTTTGGGCAGCAGCATGCTCTCCATAGCCGGCCGCCACAGAGCCGAAGGCCGCCCGCGCATCCGTCAGGACCGGAACTGTCAGAACCACAACGTAGGCAAGAGCTGCGCCGATCACGCTGCCGATGATTTGGGCCGCAAGGTAGGCCACAGCTGCCAGCGCGCGGATGCGGCCGGCAATCAGGTTGCCCAGAGTGATTATCGGATTGAAGTGACCGCCGGAAACATGACCGAAGGCCAGCATGGCCACTGTCACCGTCAGGCCGGTCGCAAGGGCGGCGGGTAGGGGCGCTGATGAAGGGTTCGAGAAGATCGACACACCCACGGCCACGAGCACAACAAACATCGAACCGACGGCTTCAGCCGACAGCCGCGCGAACAGCCCCGGTTCGTGGTCGGTCGTGGCTTGCACTGGAGAGGTCATGTCGAATGATTCCTAACGATTGGTGGTGTGGACCCGCTGATGGCTTCGTTGCGCGCTGGGCGAAGATGATCTCTTCGAGGCGATGACTCCGAGGCCGGACGGCAACGCCAAAACTCCCTGGACGAGGGAGAGCCCTTGAGCATCCTGCCAGTTGAGTCTGAACAGTTGCTGAGTCCCTGCTGACTCCCGATCCGAGCTTAGCCGCCCAGGGCGATGGCCGCGATCGCAGTTCCGCCCAGCCCTATCACGGCAAGGGTGCTGACAAAGATGAGTCGTGCCGAAGCTGCTTCGTTTCCAGCATGAAGCTGCCGTGAGCGGACCCACACAACACAAGCCAGGACAATGGTGGCGGCAGCAGCCATGAGGGCGCAGATGCCTTGGTAATCCAGCCCGGGAAGGCCCGGAATCAGACGGCCCGCAGAGGGCTCGGAGGTAAGCCAACTGCGCCAGATGAACAGATCCACCACCACAAGCGAAATGAGGGTGCGCCGCCACGCCAGCGTGGTCCGTTCCGGCTGAAGGCCGGGATCACGGAGGTCCATGCTCAACGCGCAAGCCTCGTCATCGCGCAAACCTGGTCATCGCGCCACCAAAATCAACACGGCGAAAGCGAATGCTGCCACGGCCACCACGATCGTCATGAGCAGCATCACCCAGGAGAACGGCAAGGCTTCATCGTTGCGCATCGCAGCTTCCATTTGCCCCCACCTGCGGTAGGACAGCGCCGCCAGGCCGGCCCCGATGAGGGACAGAAGGACACAGAGGACGATCCTTACCGGCTGCGGGGCAATGTTCGGAGCCAACTGATCGATGGCAATCGATCCGGCCAGTAATGCCAGGGAGGTACGGATCCAGGCAAGGAAGGTGCGTTCGTTCGCCAAGGAGAACCTGTAGTCAGGTGTCTTGCCTGTCCGTCGCCAAGCCGGTTCACGCACGTCGTCTCTCCAAGTTTTCCTAGTGCTGGGCAGCCTCCCAACCATATCAGCGGCCGTTCACATCAGTTGCGTACGCCATCCGTTGCGTACCCACGTCCGTTGCGGACCCCATCAGTTGCATAGCAGGGCGCGGTAAGTTGATGGCATGAGTTTTGAAGCCTCCTCCCCCGCCGCCCCATCGTTTGAATCCCGCGTCCACGGGACACTGCTGGGAGGGGCATTGGGTGATTCCCTTGGCTACGCAGTGGAGTTCGACCGCCTTGATGCCATTCGTGCCCGTTACGGTTCCGCCGGACTCACGTCCTTTGACCAGCTCGACGCCGTCGGCCAGTTTTCGGACGACACCCAGATGACGCTGTACACAGTGGACGGTCTGGTCGACGCCCTCGAATGGGCCAATGATGGGGTGGCAGCAGATGAGATCGCCTGCCTTTGGCTGGCCTACCTTCGCTGGCTGGCAACCCAGGACGTTGCCGTTTCCCCTTCTGCCCCCGTTCCACAACCGCGGTGGATAGACGGCCAGGAAGTACTCCGGCGTCGTCGGGCCCCGGGAAACACGTGCCTCAGCGGATTGGCTTCAGGAGAAATGGGCACTGTGGCCAGGCCAGTCAATCCCGATTCCAAGGGGTGCGGCACTGTCATGCGTTCAGCACCTTTTGGACTCGTGCCCCATATCTCCCGCGAAGCCGTGTACAAACTCAGTTCAGATGCTGCGTCGTTGACGCACGGACACCCGTCAGCGCGGTTAAGCGCGGCTGCCTTCAGCTTGTTGATCCAGAATATTGTGGCTGGCAGTGACGTCCGCACCGCAGCTTCCGCCGCCTTGGACTACGTGAGTGGCGTGCCCACCAAAGCTCCCGAACTCCCTGAGCGTCTGGAAGCGGCATTGAGGTTGTCGTTGGAGCCTGCTCCCCTCGGCCCTGAAAAGCTGGTAACCACACTGGGCGAGGGCTGGGTGGCAGAGGAGGCACTCGCCGTCGGGCTTTATGCCGTCCTGTCCACGCACGGCAGTGAGCCGGCGGAGCACTTCCGCAAGGCTATCGCGGTGGCCATCAACCACAGTGGGGACAGCGATTCCACCGGTTCCATCGCGGGAAACATTTTGGGTGCCTGGTACGGCGAAGCATGCCTTCCCGGCCGATGGCTCGAGGCGTTGGAAGGCACGGAGGTCATTCGTGGCATGGCGGACCGGTTGCTCGCTGTCACTACAGGCTGATCGGCCCGCACGTCAGCTGCGTCGCAGCGCGATGTTCTCGCAGGCTTCGCAAACCTCCGCGGGAATCAATCCGCGACGCTGGAGGATGCCAAAGATGGCGCAACCAAGGCAAAAGCCGAGGAACGCCTCAAGCGAGGCCGCAACGATCAACAGTGCGAGAAGGATCCACGCAGCAGGCTGCAACCCCGTGAAAAAAAGCACGACGGCGGCACTGCTCAAAGCGGTTCCCCAACCTTGCGCGAAGCGCTTCGGAGGACCGGCCACCAACTTGGCGTGCCTGATGCGCGGGGCCAAAACCTTGACCGAGAGCAGGGCGAGCGGCGAAATCCGAGGGCCGAAAAGGACACGGAGCCAGAAACCGATTGCCACGGCAACCAGGCCCACGGACGAGCCTGTCAGCAGTGTTGCGACAGCCAGCAGCACAACCAGTCCGGCCGTGATCCGGGCGGCGTATTCATTGACAGGGTTGGGAAAGGCGAAGACGACGCGCCAATCAACGCCGGCTTTCCCTGGGCCAACGGCTTGGCGTACCGATGACTGGGACAGGTTGTCCTTGGTCATGCACCAAGGCTAGGAGCACGGCTCCCCGGACTGGAAGCATTGTTTCGCACTATGACCCACGCCGAGCCAGACCGCCTGCCAGGCTGAAGTCAGTTCCCGCCCACCATTTGCAGGAATTCCCCTTCCGAGACAACCTCGATCTGCTGACCTTTCGCGTGAAGTTCCAAAACCCGCTTCGCTTTCCCTGTAAGCCGTCCGGCGCGCAGGTCTCCGGCCACGAACCCGTCCCCCACCACAAGGACAGTGGTGCGTGCGGTCACCCTGCTTTCCGGCCGTGCACCCATCTCTGCAGCACGTGACTTAGCCTCCGGACGGGTCATGATGAGGTCGCCCGTGAAGACCACCGTCTGGCCGAACAGTGGATGCCCTGGTTCGGCCGTGGGATTCGGCAACGGATTGGGGCCTTCCTCGGGCCACGCCGAGAATGGGCGACCCGAACCGTTCAAGGCGCCGTCCAGGGTTTGCTCCGCAGGGCTGCCTGCCTTCCTGCCCGCGGACCCCGTGCCTGCTAGCGCCTTGCCTGCGAGAGCGGCAAGGGTGGGCTTGGAGAGGCCATTCATGGGATCGAAGGCAGGTTGCCTGGGCAACGTGAGGCCCAGCGAAAGATACAGTTCCGCGATGCTGTTGGCGTTGTTCCGACGGGCGATGTCCACCAGGATTCCTGCACAGGCGCGTGCGTCCTCGGCGGCGTCGTGGTGGTTGACCAGGGGTACTCCGGCTTCCTCCGCTGCATACGGCAGAGAGTTGGACACCAATGAGTAGCAGCGGCGGGACAGCATCACGGTGCAAACGTACTCGTAGGCCGGGCCTGCAAGCCCGGAGACCTCCAGGCCGGATCGGATAACGCCCAGATCGAAGGCTGCGTTGTGGGCCGCAAGTACGTCGTTGCCGATGAAGGCGCCAATTTCAGGGAAGAGGTCCCCGAACCTGGGACGGCCGGCAACGTCTTCGGCACGGATGCCGTGGATGCGGGTGTTGTGAAACTCGAAGTGGTCGTGGTTCTCCGGGGGCCGCATGAGCCAGGAGGCTTCTTCCACCACCACACCGCCGCGGACTTTGCTGAGGCCAACCGAACACGGCGACCCCCTGAAGCCGTTGGCTGTTTCAAAGTCGATCGCCGTAAAGTCCAATGCCACTGGACAAGGTTACAGGCGGAAAGGGTGCCCTCTTGCCGGTTTCCGCGGCGGGGCGGCGTTTCCGGACCGCTTTGTGGCGAGTGTTACCTCGTGGTGTTTCGCACTCACTCAGCTGCTTGTGCCCGGGAATGCCGCCGTTACCAGCGGAGGCAGGAGACTGCCCGACGACGGCGGTCCAGTAGGCTTGATAGGTGATCTTTACTGCGATGAGCGACTTAGCCGTATCCACTTTCGGGGGCGCGGGACCGGTGCGTCCACCCATGGCCTCGTTCCTGCCGGACTGGCTGAACCCCCAGGTCTTCCTGGCTGATCCAGCTTTGGCGCCGTGGGTAGTGCTGCTGGTTTGCGGCATTGTCTTTGCCGAAACCGGCCTGCTGGTGGGCTTCTTCCTGCCCGGCGATTCCATGCTGTTCACTGCTGGCCTTCTTGTGGCCACAGACACCATCAAGTTCAATGTCTGGGCCTTGGCGGCCCTCATCATCGTTTCTGCGATCATTGGCAACCAGACCGGGTACCTCATTGGTTCAAAAGCCGGCCCTGCAATCTTCAACCGCCCTGATTCCAGGCTGTTCAAGAAAGAAAACGTCGAAAGCGCCCACGCCTTCTTTGAGAAGCATGGCGGCAAAGCCCTGATTCTGGCCCGGTTTGTCCCCATCATCCGTACGTTCGTTCCGGTGATCGTCGGCGTGGCCCAGATGGACAAACGCAAGTTCTTCCTCTTCAACGTCATTGGCGCCACCCTCTGGGGCGGCGGTGTCACCTTGCTGGGATACCTTTTGGGTGACCGCGTTCCGTGGGTCAGCAGCAACCTGGACATCATCTTCATCGTCATTGTCCTGATCTCGGTCATTCCCATCATTATCGAGGTAGCCCGCGGCGTCGTGGCCAAGCGTAAGGCCGCCGCGGAAGGCAGCAACCCCGTGGAGGAATTCATCGAGGAGCACGAAGCTGGAAAGCACCGCGAGAAGTAGGCCTCACCGCACTTGATGCCATACAGGAGAAGGCACCCCGCAAAGGCGGGGTGCCTTCTTACGTTGTATGTCTCAAGCTGGACTTCTAAGAGCCTGACCTCTGGAAGCGAAACCTTTAAAAGCCGTTTCCCGTGTTAGCTGGAATGAACACCCGAGAGCGCAGCAACGATCGCGGGAAGCAAAGCCCGGAACGCCTGGCCTCGATGGCTGATGGCGTTCTTTTCCTCGGATGTCAGCTCCGCACAGCTCCGGTCCATTCCCACTGGCTGGAGCACGGGGTCATACCCGAACCCACCCTCACCCCGTGGCTCGCGCAGCAGCGTACCTTCGAGCTGCCCGTACTCCACCGTTTCGTGAGTGATTCCATCTGCTCCGGGCACTGCCAAGGCGGCCGCGCAGACAAAAGCTGCCCCGCGGAAGGCGTCCGGCACATCGGAGAGCTGGGCGAGCAGCAATCGCAGGTTCGCTGCGTCGTCCCCGTGCTTTCCCGACCACCGGGCGGAGAAGATGCCCGGCGCGCCGCCCAGGACATCAACGGCAAGCCCCGAGTCGTCCGCGATGGCCACCAAACCCGTTGCCCCAGCCACGGCACGCGCCTTCAGGAGTGAGTTCTCAGCAAAGGTGACCCCGGTTTCCGCAACGTCCGGTGCACCAACGGCAGCTGCATCCACCACCTGGGTATCGACGTCGAGCCCTGGAACCTGGCCGCGAAGCAGCTCCCGGAGTTCCTTCAGCTTTCCCTGGTTGTGCGTTGCGAGGACGAGTCGCGGAGCACTGGCTGAATCTGCGTTGGCTGAAGCTGCGTTGGCTGAATCTCCACCGGATGCACCGGCAACCGCGGCGCCGTCGCCGCTCACGGAGCTTCCGCCAGCGTCTCGCGCTGGATAGCCGCAAGCTGGCCCGTGCCGATCAGGGCGAGGTCCAACAAGGCGTTGAGTTCATCGCGGTCGAACGGGGCGCCCTCGGCCGTGCCCTGGACCTCCACAAACTTGCCGGATCCAGTGACCACCACGTTCATGTCTGTTTCGGCCCGGACATCCTCTACGTACGGCAGGTCCAGCATCGGCACGCCATCGATGATGCCCACCGAAACGGCAGCAATCGTGTCCACCAGCGGCTCGGCATTACGGCCGATGAGCTTGTTTTCGCGGGCAAACCGAATCGCTTCGGCAAGTGCCACATAGGCGCCGGTGATGGCCGCGGTGCGGGTACCGCCGTCGGCCTGCAGGACATCGCAGTCAAGGACGATCGTGTTCTCGCCCAGCGCTTTGGTATCGATGATGGAGCGCAGCGAACGGCCAATGAGGCGGGAGATCTCGTGCGTACGTCCGCCGATCTTGCCTTTCACGGACTCACGATCGGATCGGGTATTCGTTGCCCGCGGCAGCATGGCGTATTCGGCGGTAACCCAGCCACGGCCCTCGCCCTTGAGCCAGCGTGGAACGCCTTCGGTCAGGGAAGCCGTGCACAGTACCCGGGTGTTTCCGAACTCGATGAGTGCCGAGCCCTCGGCCTGCTTGGACCAGCCGCGGGTAATGCTGATGGGACGCAGTTGATCGGGGGTCCGGCCGTCGGCGCGGATAACGGGTGTGGCTGTAGCTTCAGAAGTCATGCTTCAAGCTTAGCGACGATGGGACAACGCCCGACGCCGCCCAGTGGGTCAGGCGCGCACGGCACCACCTCGATGGGGCCTGGCTCGATGGGGCCTAGATCGTGTAATGGACCCCGGCAACGGCAACAGCGACGTCCCCGGCAAACACCGGTTTGGCCTCGGACATTACCTTGGTCTGCGAAGTCCACACGGGAATGTGAGTCAGAAGCAGGCGCTTGGCTCCGGCATTCATGGCGGCTTCCCCAGCGCGCTTGCCCGTCAAGTGCACGTCCTTGATGCCGTCATCGCGGCCTTCTTCGAACGCGGCCTCGCACAGGAACAAGTCAGCGCCACTGGCTGCCTCCTCCAGCCCCTGGCACGAATCGGTGTCCCCCGAATATGTCAGTACCCGGGTTATGGGCGTTCCGTCCTTGCCTGGTTCCGTTGCAGTGACACGCAATGCGTATGCCTCTTCCACGGGATGGTTGACGCCGTAGGGAGTCACCGTGAAGGGGCCGACGGTAACGGGCTTCTGTTCGGCCCAATGAGTAAAGTCGAACTCCTCATGCATGCCCGGATCCAGGTCCAGCCCATAGGCTGTTGCCATCCTGTCCGCAGTTGCTGCCGGCCCCCACACGGGAATCCGGTCCCGTCCCCAACCGCCGGGCTTCCAGCGGACCGCTACGTGGAGGCCACACAAGTCCATGCAATGGTCCGGATGCAGGTGCGTGAGGAATATGGCGTCGATGTCCTCAAGATCCGTGTAACGCTGGATGGCACCCAACGCTCCGCTCCCAAGGTCCATCACGATCTTCCATTCCCGCTCACCGTCATGCGCAGTCACCAGATAGCACGACGCCGGCGAGCCGGGACCCGGAAAGGAACCAGTACAGCCCACGATGGTCAGTTTCACAGGCCACGTCCTGGGATGGCACTGGAATCAGGGCTGACTCCGTTGTCCGGTTGTACGAAGTAGGAGCGGCGCGACAGTCCGGCGCCGCTCCTGGCTGCTTCGAGCATTTCCGGAGTGATGCGGGCCAGGCTTCCAGTGGGGTATTGCGCAGCCACGTGGTCGACGTGTTTGACGGACAAGACCTCCGGGCCCAGGAAACGGCGGGCCAATGTTTCAAATTGAACGGCGTCGCCCGTTGCGATGAACTCATGGCTGGGGGCACTTGTATCGGTTCGCTGGATACCGTGAGTGGCCAGCGCACGGTAGACGTCCTTGGCAGTTTCCTCCGCACTGGACACCAGGGTCACGTCCTCGCCCATGACGAAAGAGATCACCCCGGTCAAGAGGGGGTAGTGCGTGCATCCGAGCACCACTGTGTCCACACCAGCGTGTTTCAGCGGCTCCAGATACTCATTGGCCGCTGCCAGGAGGTCCGCCCCCGTGGTGATGCCGGCTTCAACGAAGCTCACGAAGGCCGGGCAAGCCACGGAGGTAATGGCAAGATCCGGGGCCGCCGCGAACGTGTCCTCATAGGCGCGCGAGCCCACGGTGGCGGAGGTCCCAATAACACCGATCCTGCCGGAACGGGTGGCCGCGACCGCTCTACGCACAGCGGGTTGGATGACCTCAATAACGGGTATCCCGTATCGCGCTGTGTAGCGTTCACGCGCATCCCGGAGAACTGCGGCCGATGCAGAGTTGCAGGCAATGGTCAGCAGCTTCACACCCGAATCCACGAGCTCGTCCATCACACCCAGGGCGTTGGCCCGGACTTCGGCGATGGGCAGCGGCCCATATGGTCCATTGGCGGTATCGCCCACGTACAGGATCGATTCGTTGGGGAGTTGATCGATGATGGAGCGGGCTACCGTCAACCCACCCACGCCGGAATCAAAGACACCAATCGGGCGGGATCCCATGAGCTCATTGGAGACCCCCAGGTCACCGGGCGAGGCAGCAACCGGGGCCCCTGTAGCGCTTGGTGATCCGGCGCCTGTTGAACTGTCGCCCTTTGAACTGCCAGATGCTGAAGTCATGATTATTCGAGAATAAGGCTTCCCCTGTGTTGCGGCCATTACCTGTGGCCTCCGCCTCGTGTCTGATGTGTCACATAGGCGGGCCCGGCGATGGCCTTCCTGATCAGGATTTTGCCTGCCTGGCCGCCATCATCGATTGCACCAACGACTCCTGGAGCCAGGTGGTGAAGTTGTAGACCAACGCCAGGTAACTCTCCACGTCCTCCGCCTGGCTCCAGTCCTGCATGCTGTGGATGTGCTCGGCGTCCGCTTCGTCACGGATGTCCAGGCGTTCGGCCAATACCAGGCGAACATCATTCAAGGCCATGGACCAGCGCGTTGCGTCCTCCGGGGTCAGTACAAGATCGTCCTTGTCCAGACCCATCGCTGTGGCCTTCAACGCGCCAATCTTGTTTTCGCGCACCGAGCGTTCGGTCAATTGCCGGAACTCAAGCGAGCCGCCGTCGTCGTCCTTCATGACATTTGGCAAAAGCCGCAGCAAGGCGCGATCGCTCGGTTGCTTCACGTCCATGTCCAAGCCGATCAAGGCGGCCAGCGGGTCCTCGTTCTCCCTGGCATCGGACTCCAGCATCGAGATGACGTCGTCCAGCAGCCCCCGTAAAAGATCCCGTTCGGCAGGCTCGAGGTAGCCGGTGATTCCCTTGAGTCCGTATTTGAATGCCTTAGCCACGCTGGCGGCCGCCCTTCCCGGGTGCTTCGTTTCCGCTTGCTGCTTTCTCCACGGTGGCCCACAGGCCAAAGCCGTGCATGGCTACTGCGTGCTGCTCAACCTGTTCCTTGCTGCCATGCGCCACGATGGAGCGGCCCTTCCTGTGGACCTCCATCATGAGCTTGTGTGCCTTGGACTCGGAGTAGCCGAAGTAACTCTGGAACACATAGCTGACGTAACTCATGAGGTTGACGGGATCATTCCAGATCACCAAATTCCAAGGGATGTCCGGGGCAGTCAGGACATCGGTGGACGTCTGCTCTACGGCTTCCGTCCGCTCATCAATGTCCGTGCCAAATGCAACGCTAGGGGTCATCTGTCCATTCTATGGCGGCTCGCACTAGAGTGAATTCGTGAGTAGAGCCACGTCTTGGGACCATCCCGCCACTTCCTTGTACACCGACCACTACGAGTTGACGATGCTCCAGGCCGCCCTGCACTCCGGGGCTGCCCATCGCCGCTCAGTGTTTGAAGCGTTCGCCCGGCGCCTGCCGGACGGCCGCCGCTACGGCGTGGTAGGCGGAACCGGCCGCCTCCTGGAAGGAATCGCCGACTTCAGCTTCGGCGAAGCCGAGCTCGCGTTCCTTGAGCAGAACAAGGTGGTCAACCAGGAAACACTGGACTACCTGGCCAACTACAAATTCAATGGAGACATCTGGGGCTACGCGGAAGGCGACGCCTACTTCCCCAACTCCCCCATCCTCATCGTTGAATCCACGTTCGCCGAAGCCTGCATCCTGGAGACCTACATCCTCTCCGTCCTGAACCACGACAGCGCCATCGCTTCTGCCGCATCAAGGATGACGTCGGCGGCCGGTAGCCGGCCATGCATCGAAATGGGTTCCCGGCGCACCCAGGAAGAATCCGCGACGGCGGCTGCCCGCGCCGCCGTGATCGCCGGCTTCGCCAGCACCTCCAACCTTGAGGCCGGACGACGTTACGGCATCAAAACCGTTGGCACTGCGGCACACTCCTTCACGCTCCTCCACGACACCGAACGCGAGGCCTTCGAAGCGCAAATCGCCGCATTCGGCCCGGGAACCTCGCTGCTGGTGGACACGTACGACGTCGAAACAGCGGTGCGGACCGCCGTCGAACTCGCAGGGGACAAACTGGGCGCCGTCCGCTTGGACTCGGGCGACCTGATTGCCCAGGCGCAGTGGGTCCGGCAACTGTTGGATGACCTTGGAAACGTGAACACCCGAATAGTTGTGACCTCGGACCTCGACGAATTCGCCATAGCCGCCCTCCAGTCCGCCCCGGTTGACTCCTACGGGGTTGGCACGTCCTTGGTGACGGGCTCCGGCGCTCCCACCGCCAGCATGGTGTACAAACTGGTGAGCAGGACAAATGACGCCGGCGAGTTCATCTCCGTTGCGAAAGCAGCCAAGAACAAGGCCAGCGTGGGTGGACGCAAGTACGCCCTGCGCAAACTCAACGAACACGGAAGGGCAACGCAGGAGATCGTTGGAATAGGTCGCCGACCGGAGGACGACGGAAACGACCGTTCGTTGTTGCACCAGTTCATCAAGAATGGTGAACTCCTGCCCGGCTGGACGGGCCCCGAAGGCGTGATCCGCGCCAAAGAACGGCACGCCGCCAGCATGGCCGAATTGCCTGCCGTAGTGAACCGCCTGCAGCGCGGCGAGGCCGCCATCCCCACCATCTACGAGGAGAACTGATGTCCAGGGCCCTGATCATCGTCGATGTCCAGAACGACTTCTGCGAAGGCGGTAGCCTCTCCGTCGAAGGAGGCGCTGCAGTTGCCGGCGCCATCACCGAGTACGTGGATGCAAACCAACAGCATTTCGACCACATCGTGGCCACCCAGGATTGGCACATCGAACCGGGAAGCCACTTCTCCGATGAGCCGGACATGGTGGATTCCTGGCCGCCGCATTGCCGGGCCCGGACCAAAGGAGCTGAACTCCACGAGGACCTGGACCCGGAATACATCCAGGCTTACTTCCGTAAAGGACAGTACACAGCGGCCTACTCCGGCTTTGAGGGCGTCCTTGCCCCGGAAGACGACGTCCCTTCCGGGGATCTCAAAGCCGGCTCCGCCGTCTCCGAGGTCCTGGATGAAGATGCCATCGGCCTCGATGACTGGCTCCAAAGCCACGACGTCGAAGAGGTGGTGGTCGTGGGCATCGCCACGGACTACTGCGTCAAGGCAACGGCCCTTGACGCCGTGCAGGCCGGGTACGCCACTACGGTCATTGCGGATCTGACAGCGGGAATCGCCGAGGACCTCACTGACACCTTCGACGAAATGGAAGCCGCCGGCGTCGAGGTCGAACGCAGCTAGGTCCGGCTACTTTCGGCCGATGAACCAATCCTGCAACTTGCGCAGCCGCGCCTGAAGTTGTTCCTCGTTCGCCTGGGCTACAGCAGGTCCACCGCATAGTTCGCGCAGTTTGGTGTGCACCACCCCGTGCGGTGTGCCTGTCCGGGCAGACCAGGCGGCTACGTTCTTGGCCAGTTCGTTGCGCAAGTCCATGAGCATACGGTGGTCGGGTACGGCCGGTGAAGCTGCGGCAGCCAAGGGCGACTTGCGTTTCTTGCGCGATTGCTGCTCGTGCTGTCGCTGACGCAGCAACGTACCTACTTGCTCGGCATCGAGAAGCCCGGGAATGCCGAGGAAGTCCAACTCGTCATCAGAGCCGATGTCCGCTCCCGTACCGAATTCACCGCCGTCGAAAAGGACGCGGTCAAAGGAAGCCTGCGAGTCGAGAGCTTCGAACTTGCCCTTGGTGAGCTCGTCCGAAGCCTTGTCCTCGCGGTTCGCCTCGGCCATGAGGTTCTCTTCAGGGCTGAAAAGTCCGTCCTCATCCTTTTCCGGGCGGTCAAGAGCGTGGTCGCGCTCGGCCTCCATGGTGTTGGCCAGCACCATCAGGGGTGGCACTGACGGCAGGAAGACCGACGCCGTCTCGCCCCTTTTGCGGGCACGCACAAACCGGCCTACGGCCTGGGCAAAAAACAGCGGCGTGGACGTGGACGTAGCGTAGACGCCCACCGAGAGGCGAGGAACGTCCACGCCTTCGGAGACCATTCGGACGGCGACCATCCACCGCTTGTCTCCCGCGGAGAAGTCCTCGATCTTGCTGGAAGCCTTCGAGTCATCAGAAAGAATGACTGTGGGCGATTGCCCGGTGATCTTCTTTAGCTGCCCTGCGTACGCGCGGGCGTCGTCGTGGTCCGTGGCGATAACCAGCCCACCGGCGTCCGGGACTGTCCGGCGAACCTCGCTAAGGCGTTTATCCGCGGCGGCAAGGACAGCCGGGATCCATTCGCCGGCAGGGTTCAACGCCGTACGCCACGCCTGTGACGTGATGTCCTTGGTCACAGCCGCTTCCCCGAGGGAGGCGGCCATTTCGTCACCTGCACTGGTCCTCCAGCGCATCTGGCCTGAGTAGGCCATGAAAAGCACGGGACGCACCACGTGGTCCCGGAGGGCATTGCCGTAGCCATACGTGTAATCGGCTTTGGAGCGTCGAATACCGTCGCGGTCCTCGGCGTATTCCACGAACGGAATGGGTGAGGTATCTGAACGGAACGGCGTTCCGGTCAGGGAAAGGCGCCTTGCCGCTGGATCGAAGGCCTCGCGCAAGCCATCTCCCCAGGACAGGGCCTCTCCACCGTGGTGGATTTCGTCCAGGATGACCAGCGTCCGGGCGGCTTCTGTTTTGGCGCGGTGCAGCATCGGCTTGCTCGCCACCTGGGCATATGTCACAGCGACACCAACGAATCCACGGCCATGCTGGCCATCGGAATTCTTGAAATTGGGGTCAATGGCAATGCCCACCCGGGCAGCAGCGTCAGCCCACTGCCGCTTCAAGTGATCCGTGGGCGCCACGATAGTGATCCTGTTAACAACGCCGCTGTCCAGCAGCGTGGTGGCAATCCGCAAGGCAAAGGTAGTCTTACCGGCGCCAGGCGTAGCCACGGCCAGGAAATCCTTTGGATGCCTGGCCATGTAGAGGTCCAGGGCTTCCTGCTGCCAGGCGCGCAGCTTGGGGGCTGTGCCCCACGCGGCGCGTTCAGGGTACGCGGGAGGCAGGGACGGACCACCAAATAATGTTTCTGTCATGCGGACTCCCCCGGCCTGATGGCAGCGAAAATTAGCCCCGGTTCTCCGGGCACGCGGCAGCGGACCGCATTGCGGTCACGATCGGAAGGGACCTGTGTTCTCTTCCCAGCCACTACTTGGAGTTGCCCGGGCCGCTGTCTCCACCGTCTTTGCCGGGACGGAGACCCTCATAGATCTCCTTGCACTCCGGGCAGACCGGGAACTTCTGGGGATCGCGCCCCGGCGTCCAGACTTTGCCGCAGAGGGCAATGACGGGCTCGCCGGTCATTGCCGACTCCATGATCTTTTCCTTGCGAACATAGTGCGAGAACCGCTCGCGGTCGCCGGGCTCCACTTCCTGGCGCGTTTCCTCGCGCTCAATGGTGGATGTGGACGTTCCGGCTCCGGAAAGCTCGCGCATGGGGTCGTTTTCGAATGGATCCGGAGGAAGCGTAGTCATGGCATCCATCTTACCGTCTACAGACCCTGCCACTCCGGCTTGTTGTCATAGGTGTGGCGGTAGTAATCGGCCAATTTCAGCGACGACGCCGCGGCTTCGTCCACCAATATTGTGGCGTGAGGATGCATCTGGAGGACGGATGCAGCGCAAATGGCGGCTACCGGTCCTTCGACGAAGTCCCGCACTGCCTGGGCTTTTTGTGCGCCCGTAGCCACCAGGATGACGTGGCGGGCATCCATGATGGTGCCCAAACCCTGGGTGACTACATGGTGCGGGACGTCGTCGATGCTGTTGAAAAAGCGGGCGTTGTCCTTGCGCGTCTGCTCGATCAGCGTTTTGATCCGGGTGCGGGACGCCAGCGATGAACCGGGTTCATTGAATCCAATGTGGCCGTCTGTGCCCACGCCCAGAATCTGGAGGTCCACGCCGCCGGCATCCTTGATTGCATCCTCGTAGGCCTGGCAGGCTGCTTCCAGATCCTCGGCGGCACCGTCCGGGCCATGCACATTCTCAGGCTTAATATTCACCCGGTTGGTAAACTCGCGCCGGATCACCTCGCGGTAGGACTCCGGATGCCCGGCCTCAAGTCCGACGTATTCGTCCAAGGCAAATCCATGTGCCTCGCTGAAGTCCACGCTCCCGGCTTCGTAGCGCCGGGCCAATTCGTCGTAGATCGGCAGCGGAGACGAGCCCGTGGCCAAACCCAACACGGCGTTCGGCTTGCGGCGCACAAGGGCTTCGATGGCATCTGCCGCCAGTGCGCCAATCTGTTTGGTGCCAGGGAGAATGACAACTTCCATCGTCACTGCCTTTCTTGTGTAGGAATTGCGCGGTATTGAGACGAGGTTATCCCATGTCCCATGAGCTTGCCATGGTTGTTACGGGGTTAGCGGTTCACACTGAGCTGTGCGAACATCTCCGGGCCCCGCGCATCCAACCATTTACCGCCCAGGCGCACCCCGACAACGAAAAGAGTCATGCCCACAAGTGGACCCACCACCAGATTAATCCAGCCGGGGACAACGCTGCCGGTAAACAGTTGGGCTCCCATGAGCGCAAGCTGCGGGAGGAGCAAAAGAACAAGGACACCCATGCCTATCATCTGCACGGCAAGTGTCTGGGCAACGTTGCCCGGAGGCTTCTTGAACGGGCTGTCACCGGGCAAGGGCACGGCGATGTTGTATCGCGCGGAGATCACGGAGGACAACCCCAAGCCAGTGAACAACGTACCCAGCGACAGGCCGATCAGGTTCGGAGCCCACGCCCAGGCACCAGTAACGAAGAACGGACCGATGGAAAAGAGAAGCACAAGAGGCAGGGAAATGGTCAGGCACGCGATGGCACGCCCCAGTCGGTCATCCACACCCCTTACACCGGATGCCAGGTGGAGGGCAAAAGCGGTGTTGTCATAGGAAACATCAGCGCAGATGGACCACGCCATGACAAACGCCGTCAGCGGCCCAAGAAGCATGAGCATGCCGTAATCGCCGCTTTGGCTCCCGCTGAAGAAGAAGATCACAGGAAACAGTGGAACCACCACCAGCGAGCCCGCGTAACGGGGGTCTTTCATCCAATAAATCAAGGCGCGGGCAGCAACCGCGCCAGCCGGGGTTCCTGGCAAGACATCGAACAGCCCACGCTTTCCGCCCTTCTTGGCCGAACCTCCGGCGTACGGCGGCGTCACCAAAGCATGTTGCAGCAACATGTGCCAGCAAAGCAGCAATCCGGAAACAGTTGCCGCGGCAATGAGGAGTTTAAGTCCGGCGGAAGCAACGTCTCCAGCCTCAAGGTCACCACCCAGGGACCAGGCCGCGCCAAGAGGGGTCCAAGAGACTGTACGGGCAAGCGCAGGGAGATAATCCGCCGTGCCACGAACTCCGTCGACTATACCCACGATGATGGGACCCATCAGCATGAGCGGGATGAAAAAGACGAGGCTGCTGACGTCCTTGAAACGGCGGGACGACGCCAGGCCGGCAGTCGCCGTCGTCACTACTTTGGACAACACGATGCAGGTCAAGGCCCCAAGAACGGCGCCCAGCAACGCACCCGCCACCGCTGGAAAACTGCGCCACCACGTGCCAACTGTGGCAAGCGCGGTAAGGGCTGTGGCGAGGCCCGGGATCCCGATGAAACCTGCCAGGGCAAGGCCGGTGAGAAGCTGGCGGGGTGGGATCGCAGACGTGGTGAAGCGGGCGGGATCCAGCGTCATGTCGGCTGCGGATGCAAGAAGGGGAACCACTGCCCAGCCAAGCAGCGCTGCAGCACCGCCCAACACCACCACGGTATGGGCGATTTCAGCGTCCGCCCAACGCAGGGCAATCAAGGCTCCAATCAACAGGACCATGATTCCCAGCGCGTACAACAACCCGATGCCCATCCCGACGAGCTGCGCCGGGCTGCGCTTGAAGCCATTGAGGAGCAACCGCCATTTAAGGCTTAGAAGGTGCGCAACCACTCCAGCCCCTCCGTCCGGTGCCCGCCGCCTACCAATTGCACAAAACGTTCCTCCAGTGTGGAACCGTTCCGGACTTCATCCACGGACCCCGCTGCGAGGACGCGTCCTGCTGCCACAACTGCCACATGGCTGCACATGCGCTGCACGAGGTCCATGACGTGGCTGGAGACGATGACCGTACCTCCGGAAGATACGTAGCTCTCAAGGATGCCCCTGATGTTAGCCGCCGATACAGGGTCCACCGATTCAAAGGGCTCGTCCAAGACCAGCAGCCGGGGAGCATGGATCAACGCCGAAGCCAACGCAATCTTCTTGGTCATACCTGCCGAATAATCGACCACCAGAGATCCGGCATCGGCTTCAAGGTCCAAGGCGGCCAACAGTTCGGATACCCGCGGGCGAACCACGTCCCGGTCCATGCCACGGAGCAGGCCCGCGTAGGTGACCAGCTGTTCCCCGGTCAGCCGGTCAAACAAACGGACACCATCCGGCAACACACCCATAAGCTTCTTGGCCTCCAGCGGCCGTGCCCAAACATCCACCCCGTGGACCAACGCCGTGCCAAAGTCCGGCCGCAGCAGTCCAGTGGCCATCGACAATGTGGTGGTCTTGCCGGCACCGTTCGGGCCCACCATTCCATAGAAAGAACCCACAGGAACCTCAAGGCTCACGCCATCGACGGCGATCTTTCCACCGAACCGCTTGGCCAGGCCGCGGATGGACAGAGCCGATACTGGCAGGTCCGTGTGCGGGTCTGCTGACAGCCCGGGTTCAACCGCAGATTCTTGCGGTGCTGGCTGGCGAATGTGGGATGGCTGGGAAAGTGGTTCATGGCGCGGTTCCGTCATGGCTCCAGCCTAGCCCCGGCTTCCAGTGGTGCCGGGACGTGCTAGAAGCCGTGGCGGGGTATGGCTCTCTGGTACTGCGGAACCCAGGAAATTTCGTGTCCGAGCTCATAAGCCGCCCTGAGCCACCAGTGCGGATCGCGCAGCGCTGCCCGTGCCATGAAGACCGCATCCGCACGTCCATTCGCCACGATATCCTCGGCCTGGGTGGCACTTGTGAGCAGGCCCACCGCACCGGTGAGTACACCGGCGTCGCGTTTTACTTGTTCCGCGAATCCAGCCTGGTACCCGGGAGCGGGCCTGATCTGCTGATGGGCTACAGCCCCACCGCTGGAGACGTCCACGAGATCGACACCGCGTTCGGATGCGGCCTTGGCCAGGCGGACAGAGGCATCAACATCCACTCCCCCTTCAGCCCAATCAGTTGCGGAAATCCGCAACAACAGTGGCATGGAATCCGGAATGACCTCCCTCACGGCGTCCACGACCGCGAGCATCAACCGGTTCCGCCCATTCTCTGTGCCACCCCACTTGTCCGTTCGGGTGTTGATAAGGGGGCTTTGGAACTGGTGAAGCAGATACCCGTGTGCACCGTGGATTTCCACGGTGTCAAACCCGATCGCCACAGCCCGGGCGGCCGCAGCTGCAAAGTCTGCAATGACTCCCTGGATGTCTTCTTCGCTCATGGCTTCCGGCGCTGCATAACCGTCGTAGGGCTGCTGGGCAGGACCAAAAGTGACCCAGCCGCCGTCGGATGCTGGAACGGAACCGTTCCGGTCCGAGAACGGCCAGTAAGTCGACGCTTTACGCCCGGCGTGCGCGAGCTGGGCGCCGATCCTGCAGTCGACGGCGCCGTGCTGGTGAACGAAGTGGACAATCCGCTCCCAGCCAGCTGCCTGCTCATCGGAGTACAGTCCGGCGTCCCTGGGGCTGATCCGGCCGGAGGCATTCACCGCAGCAGCTTCACTCAGGATCAATGCAGCACCACCGGCGGCAAAGGATCCGAGGTGCATCAAATGCCAGTCGTTGGGTACGCCTTCACCCGTTTCCGGGGTGCAACTGTACTGGCACATGGGTGAAACCCACCCACGGTGCGCGATGCTCAGCGAACGGAGCTGCAGGGGCGTAAACAGCGCCGAGGGCACTAGAACAGAACCCTCGCAAGTCCTTGACGGGCTTTGGCCACCCGCTCATCCGACGTGCCCACTACCTCGAAAAGTTCAAGCAGGCGTAGACGGGCGGTCTCGCGCTCGGGACCGAAATTCCGGCCGATGAAGGCAATGATGCGGTTGAATCCATCCTCGATGTGCCCACCGGAGATGTCGAGGTCGGCCACGCCCAACTGGGCCTGCACATTATCGGGCTCCTGGGCGGCCAGCTCCCGGAGGTTTTCAGCTTCGGCAGCTGAGATCTTCTCAAGCCGGGCCATCAGCTCCACCTGGGCCAAGCCTGCCTTGGCGTCGGCGTCTGCAGGCATTTCCAGTAGTGCCTGCTTATAGGCCGCGGCAGCCCCCGCGTAGTCTCCGGCATCGATAGCATCGATGGCTGCTTGGTGGAGGGGAGGTAGCGGTGCTGGTTCCGCTTCGCCCTCCGGCGCAGCATCGCCGATGCTCCCGGTGACGCCATTGGCCGCTGCCACCTTGAGCAGTTCATCAACGAGGCTACGGATCTGCTCGTCGTCGGCAGGACCCTGGAAAAGCGGGACGGGCTGGCCTTTGACGACGGCGACTGCCGCAGGTACAGCCTGGACCTGGAAGGCCTGTGCCAGTTGAGGGAACGTATCCACGTCAGCGGCAGCAAGAACCAACCGGCCGCCGTAGCTTTCGACCACGCGTTGGGCGGCGTCAAGGACGGCCGGAGATTCGGCTGCATAGCGTGACCAGAGAAGGAAGAGCACAGGTATCTGGGCGGACAACTGCACCAGATCCTGGAAATTGGTTTCGGTGGCGTCCACGCGAAGGGGCGCACGTCCCGATTCGGCACCGCCTGATTCACCCGATTCCGGACTACCGGAATCGGTCGGCACGCCTGTGGGCGGCGACTGGGGCGGGGCGGCGGGCCGGCGCAACGACGAGAGGTCTACGGCGCCGCGCAGGTTGAGCTGGCTGGCAGCGGCTGGAGTGGGTCGGTATCCGGGCGAACTCATACCGTCCACTCTAGCCGCTGCCTTGCCAAGGGCATGTCCTACTTGAAGCTGGCTCCCACGAGTCCCCGGGTAGCCGCTACAAGCTTCATGGGATCAGCCGAACCTGCCGGCGGAATGTAAACCGCCACGGACTCGGCGAAGTTCAGGACCATGCCGGTGGTGGTTTCCTTGCCGCCGGCGAAGACAGCGGAGTCGTCCTCAAGAATGAGTTTGTCCCCTGCCGCTTTCGGCGTCCCTTCGAACGCGAAGTCCAGGCGTCCCACAACCAGGGCGCCGCCATCAGCTGTCCGCAGCACCACGGTCTGGTTGTTCACGGGGGTGTGGGAGAACTTGAAGTTGGCACTGGTCCCGTTCTTCACGGTGTCTGCCTGGTAGGCAAGGGCACCGGCGATGTACGGCGAGGATTGACCATCAGCCAGCTTGCTCCTGTTGGGCGAGTCAGGAGTTGTCAGCATCTCGCCAAGGATTCCCAAGGCTTCGTTGCCGCTGTATGCCAGCCCGGTCTTATCATCAGCTGCTGCAGGAGCGGTTCCGTCACGGGGAACGGGGAACGACGGGAAGTTGGTGCCCGGCTGCAACGGAGCGCTGCCCCAGAGCTTGTAGTTTTCCCGCGGTGAGAGCTGAACCAACGTCAGGACCTGGGGCACAACGTTACCCTCGCCCTGGGTCAAGGCAAAGACGGTACGGGGCCAGTCGCGCTTGGTACTGATGACGCTGCTCTGGAGCTTGGTGGCACGAACCGGCATGCGGGGCTCGTAAGCAGACACCGTGGAGCGGATCTTGTAGTTCTGGGTGCGGACCTGGAGTTCCATCTTGTCCACCCGCGGCGCGAGCTTTACAGCATCCTTGGCGGCATCCGCTGCGTCCACAGTGCTGGCAACCTGCTCCAGGATGCGCTGCAGTTGCGATTCGAGCATCACAGGTGCTGCGTCCCCTTCCGTCGAAGCGGAAGAAGAGGGGCTGGAAGTGTTCGAAGGCGTAGGGGTGGACGTTGCCTGGGCAGCGATCGCCGAACTTCCCACAAGCGCGGCAGCGAGCGCCGCGGCAACGGCAGTAATGCGCAGGCTTGTGCCTTCTGCTCCAGCGCCCCGGCGACCATCAGCTTTGCCGGGCGGCGCCTGAACGGGCAGGGAGGTGGTTTCCCCGCCACTATGCGGTCCACCGAAGTCATCATCCTCGCGGTGCTCATCGCCCTTGCGGCGGTTGCTGATGGCCTTGGTAATGAACGGGAGGGCTACTCCGGCAAGCATGATGATAATGCCAAGCACGATGAGCGGCACAGCCCATGGCGTGGTTGCGTTATTGGGGAAAGTCATCGAGATTGACGACGGCGCAGGCTTGGTTCCGTCGCTGGCTACCAGGAGGGACCACTCGCCTCCAGCAGGCGGGTTCCAGGTGTAGTCCAGCTCTCCGCTGGCGTCTTCTGTGTTAACCCACAAATCCGAACCAACAGGAGAGGGAGCAGTTGCCTCGCCGTCAGTGGAGGCCACCTCAAGGGACTTCTGGTCCTGGGAGACTCCAGTCAGGGTGTTGTGGGCAGTTTTCCCAACCCAGGCTTCGACGTCGTCCGGGCGGCCCGTAGCGACGATGAAGTTGCCTTCACCCTGGATCTTGATCTTCACCGGCCCGTCATGGAGGGCGATCAACTTTTGGTCGATCACGGTCAGCGGGGCAGCTTTTGTGCCACTGGGAACCGAGGCCGTCACGGTCTCGGCGGGGGCCCAGAAAGTCAGCTGGCCAATGCCGGCCAGCATCGTCAGCAGGCCCAGCAGCACCAGCAAGGCTGCAGTCTTCAAACGCACAGGATCACCTATCATCAGCGGTCGTTGAACTTCAAGGGTAACCGTTTTGTTATCAAAGAGTCAGATCGGCCCATCCCGACGGAGACGTCTTCTTCCCTGCAATGGCGCCGCTAAGGCCGGATTCCGGGCTCCTGATAGTGTGGCGATGATCATGATAACCGGGCCACCAGCGTCTGTAATCGCAGCGTCACCACCGCATTTAACCAATAACGTAGACAAAAAGTGCAACATCGTAGAAAAGGCAGCAGAACCGCGTGAAAGACCACTTGGAGCCCCGTCCCATCGATGAGTCAGGGTCAACTGTGGTGGACGCCCCCGCGGATGGGACCTCCGCTACTGTTCCGGTACGCACCGGACGCCTGGCCGCAATAGCCCGCAAGCTGAGGCAACCCATTCCGGGAGCCCGCACCCGGGTCCGTTTTGAGATGCCGCCCGAGGACGAGGCCGTTGCCGCAGCGGAGGGCATCCAGGCCGACGAGGACAACGATTTCGGTGCTCCTGGTCCCCGTATGTCATCCCAGCACCCGTTATATGTGGGCTTCATGGGCACGGCCGGGGTCGGCGTGGCCCTGCTGGTCTTTTACATCGCAAGCAATACCACCCAGCTGATCCTATGGATTGTTGCCGCGCTCTTCATCGCCCTCGGGCTGGATCCGGTAGTCCGATGGCTTGAGAGCCGAAAGGTCCCGCGCCCTGGCGGCATCCTGATATCTGTCTCTGTCCTGGTCCTTGCGGTTGCCGGGTTCTTTGCAACGTTGATTCCCACCATCGTGGAACAGGTTTCCGAGATCGTAAGGCAGGCGCCGGACTGGATACGGGGCTTCCTCGACTCGGATTTCTTCCGGACCGTGGACAGCCAGTTCGGCATTCGCGACCGCATCACTACCGAGCTGGACAAGTTCGTCAAGGATCCCGAAGCCATGGGTGGCATCTTCGGCGGCGTGGTGGGCTTCGGTTCCACTGTGGCCAACGGATTGTTCGGCACGCTGATTGTGCTGGTGCTTAGCCTGTACTTCCTGGCTGCCCTGCCATCCATGAAGAAATGGGCCTACCGCCTGGCACCGAGGTCGCGCCGCCCCCGCGTCGAGGCACTTTCGGAAGCGATTACCGACTCAGTAGGCAACTACGTGATTGGCCAGGCCTGCGTCGCCCTGCTGAACGCATTCTTTGCCTTCATCGTCATGAGCATCCTCGGCATTCCGTTCAGCGTCCTGCTTGCCTTCGTGGTGGCTCTGTTGGCCTTCATCCCGCTGGTTGGCGGCATGATCGCCGCCGTGGTGGTTATCCTCGTGGCGCTCACAGCCGGTTGGCAAACAGCCGTGATCTACGCGATCGCCTACTTTGCCTACCTGCAGTTCGAGGCCTATTTCATCTCGCCCCGTATCATGCAGCGGGCAGTGGCCGTGCCGGGCGCGGTGGCCGTGATCTCAGTTATCGCCGGCGGAAGCCTGCTGGGTGTCCTGGGTGCGTTGATTGCCATTCCGACAGCGGCGGCCATCATGCTGCTGATCAAGGAAGTCTTCATTATGCGCCAAGACAGGCACTGATTTTCCCCGTCTACTCATGCCGCGTTGGCGACCGGGCCCGCCCACTCACGTGGCAGACCGTCCACGCCGGCACCTGCCGGAGTGACGTCGTCGACGATTTCGTCCAGGACACGCGCTGCGTACTTCTCCCCCACCCACAGGTGCTTGGCGCCATCGACGCCCACCAGCCGGGCTTGAGGTACCAGGCTGAAGCGTTGGGCTGCCTCCGCGGGTCGAAGGTAATCGTCGTGTTCCGGAACCAACACGGTCAGCGGTTTGCCGGAGGCTGCCCACTCCTTGAGGTGGACGTCCGTTGCGCGGTGGAGTGGAGGAGACAGGAGGATCGCGCCCTCGATCTGCGACGCCACAGGTTCAACTGCGCCGTACATCAGCGCCAGTTCCGTCCCGAACGACCAACCCACCAACCACCGGTTCGGCAGGCCGCGCTCAACGGCGAAACGGACGGCTGCTTCGACGTCGTAACGCTCACCGATGCCCTCTTCAAACTGGCCCTGGCTGGTACCGCGCGGCGAGTGCGTGCCACGGGTATTGAACCTCAGGACCGCCACACCTGCCAGCGCCGGCAGCCTGTAGGAAGCCTTGCGGTAGACATGGGAGTCCATGAAGCCGCCATGGGTCGGCAGCGGATGGAGGGTGATCAACGTTGCGGTAATCTCCCCCGACTCCGGTAAGGCGAGTTCGCCCAGCAGGAGTTTTCCGTCTTCCGTGGTGAATTCCACATTCTCCCGACGCGCGGGAAGGACGGTGGAGGCCCGGATCGCCGAGGGAGCATCCTGCGCAGTGAAAACGAACGAGGCGGGGTCGAAAGTCATGCCTCCAAGCCTAAGGGAACCAGCGGGACTGGTCAGCGATACCGGTAGGTTCGTGACGTCCAGCAGTTGGTGTGCCAATGCCTGCGCTCGGCCAGTCCGGCGGCTTCGCCAAAGAGGTGATTGTCCGACCACACCACCAGATGTGCGATACCCGGGAGGATGGCTGTCGAGCAGCCTGGGCAGATGTACTGCTTCTCCGCCTTCCGCGCCGTCATGGTACGCACCATCCAGTCACCATCCGGGGCGCTTTCCCTGCGCGCAATCCCCGCCCTTGCCCTTTCCAGATCCAGTTCCGGGGCCTCGTCTGCCCACTTGCCGGCAGGTTTGTTCGAACGTGTGCTGGCGGCGTTGCGACGAGGGCGGTTCGAACGGGGCATGATTCCATTCTGCCCCAGCGACCGGCCGCCACCGGGTAAGGTAAGGCGGGTGCGACTCGTCATAGCCCGTTGTTCTGTTGATTATGTTGGCCGTCTCAAGGCCCACCTCCCCCTCGCCACCAGGCTCTTGCTGGTCAAGGCCGACGGCTCGGTGCTGGTGCACTCCGACGGCGGCTCGTACAAGCCGTTGAACTGGATGAGCCCACCGGCCACGCTGCGCGTAACTTCCCCTGAGGAAACCGAAGTGGAAGAGGGCGTGGTTGAGCAGTGGACCGTGCAGTCGGCCAAGACCGATGACCGGCTCATTATCAACATCTACGAGCAACTGCATGACACCTCGCATGATCTGGGTGTTGATCCCGGATTGATCAAGGACGGCGTGGAAGCTGACCTGCAACGCCTGCTGGCAGAACAGATCGAGACCCTCGGGACCGGATACTCACTCATCCGCCGGGAGTACTTCACCGCCATCGGCCCCGTAGACATCCTTGCCCGGGACGCAACCGGCGCCACGGTGGCGATTGAGCTGAAGCGGCGCGGCGACATCGACGGCGTCGAGCAGCTGACGCGGTATCTGGAACTGCTGAACCGGGATCCACTGCTGGCGCCGGTCCGTGGGATTTTTGCAGCCCAGCAGATCAAGCCCCAAGCCAAGGTCCTGGCCAACGACCGCGGAATTGACTGCATAACGCTGGACTATGACGCCATGCGCGGCGTGGATGACAGCGAGTCCCGACTCTTCTGATTCTTTCCTGTTCTCGCTCTCTCCCTCTGGGGGAACCGCAGGCCACTAGAATCAGAGTCATGACTGCCGCAGACCATTTCGCCCATTCTTCCGCGCCCAGCCAACAAATCCTCACGGGAACACTCGTAAGTGACGGCGTGGTGGTGGAAGACGGCCTCCTGGCCATCGACGGCGACCGCATCGCCTACGCAGGGCCGGCGGACGGCTTTGACGCGGATGAGTTTGAAGGCTTCGGGCACGCCATACGCATCGGCGCGCCCAGCGGCCACTTCATCTTCCCCGGTTTGGTAGACGTCCACTGCCACGGCGGAAATGGTGGTGACTTTCCAGGCGGGGAGGAGGCCTCGGCCCGTAGAGCAGTCGAGTTCCTGCACCGCTCCGGCACCACAACTTTCCTCGCGAGCATGGTTACGGCGCCCCGCGAGGACCTCCTTCGCGGGATCGAACTCTATGTGAAGCTCGTCGACGAAGGTCTTGTGGCCGGCATCCACTTGGAGGGACCCTTCCTCTCCCATGCACGATGCGGCGCGCAGAACCCGGACTACCTGCTGGAGCCGGACCTGGACCTCATGAACGAACTCGTGGGCGCTGCCGCCGGCAAACTTGCCACTATGACGTATGCCCCGGAATTGCCGGGGGCCGCTGCCTTGGTGGACTTAATGACCTTCCACGGCGTGACGCCATCGTTGGGTCACACCGATTGCGACGACGCCACTGCCGCTGCTTCGTTGGCCGCCGCCCGCGAGGGACTGGAATCAGCAGGGTTCGACGGCGTCAGCTCGCTGCCGACGGTGACGCACCTTTTCAATGGGATGCCACCAATGCACCACCGCGCGCCAGGCCCCGTTGCTGCTTGCTTGCGGGCCGCCCAGGCGGGAAAAGCGGTAGTGGAACTCATCGCCGACGACACCCATTTGGACCCCAGCACCGTGGCTACTGTCTTTCAGTTGGTGGGCGCCGGCAACATTCTCCTGGTCACCGATTCAATGGCCGCTGCGGGGCTTTCGGACGGAAACTATATGCTCGGGCCTTCGCCGGTGACCGTCAGCAATGGCGTGGCAACCCTGGATGCCACTGGTTCCATTGCAGGGGGCACCGCCACGCTCCTGGAAGTGGTCCGCAAGACAGTGGCGGCCGGCGTCGCCCTTCCGGACGCCATTTGTTCGGCGACTGCAGTGCCCGCAGCCATTCTTGGACTCTCTGACGAGGTCGGTGGATTGCGTCGCGGCCTTCGCGCTGACGTTGTTACTACCGATCAGGAACTCGGCCTTACTGCAGTCATGCGTAACGGACAGTGGCTGGCTTAGGACAATCAGACCACGGTGAATTGCGGTTGTCCGCGTTACCTTCTTTTTACCGAAAATTTTCCCGAATTGCCTTAAAGACCGTTGACCTCCGGGACGGCACATGAAAGTGTTGTAGCAGTCTTTGTGTAGGTGGTTTTCATGCTCGCAAGACGAGTTGCGAGCGTGAAGCTCCTGCGAAACCGGACAGGCCAAGCCTGGACGGAATCCGGATCTTCTCGCGGAGTAACAAGGGCCGGTACGAGGTGTATCGGACTGATGTTCCATAATGAGGAGAAATACATGGCACTGGGAACCGTCAAGTGGTTCAACGCTGAAAAGGGCTTCGGCTTCATCACCCCGGATGACTCGGATGGGGATGTTTTCGTTCACTACTCTGAGATCCAGACCGGTGGTTTCAAGACCCTCGATGAGAACCAGCGCGTTCAGTTCGAGATCGGTCAGGGCGCCAAGGGCCCCCAGGCAACCGGCGTTACGGTCGTCTAGTCTTACCTGTTGATTTTGTTTGTTGCAGTTTCAACAAATGCGTTGGTCCCGGCTTTCCAGCCGGGATCAACGTGTTTAACAGCCAGAATGCTGGATGAAATGTCTGATATTTCGACAACTCTTGTTACAAACCGTGAAGAAATGCTAAACGGCTTCTGAGAATAGGCGTTGTCAATTCAAGCAACCAGTGTTCGCAGTAGTCTGGCAGATTGTCGCACAGACAATCCCGGAAGGTATGCGCGGCTCAGCGCCCTGCCTATTGCCGGCAGGTGCAACGGCTCCTGGTAATACATGTACAAAGTTCGGTAGTCGGGTTGGAAACGTGACTTAAAGGAAGCCAGGGATCGGAAACCATAGACAGGCTCCAGGGCCTGTCCAACCAGGTCCAGCATGCCGGCAAGTCCCTCGGCCTGCTGATCAATCTCGTCCTTCTCCCGCGCCAACGGCGAACCGGAGAGCGAGATAACCTCCACCGACTCCCTGAGATGGAGGATGGCCGAGGCAATCAGGAATTCCATCACTCCCGGGAAGGCATCGCCGCGGCGACGCATGAAGTCCAAAGTCCAGCTGACAACACTGCCGTTCCGGTAGACAGGAAGCCAGCTGGTGACCCCATAAACGAACCCTTCTGCATCAGTGGCCACGCAGCACAACACGTCAGGATCTTCAAGCTCATCCAGACCACCCAACGTGAATCCCATTTCAGGTACGCGTTTTTGCGCAGCCCACTCTTCGGACACCTCGCCCACCTGCGCACGCAGAGCATGGGGCAGTCCGTCATACCGGCCCCATGTGGCGGTGATGCCCATCTTTGCTGCCCGGTTGAGGGATGTCCTGACGTTCTGCCACTCCTTGCCGCGGAACTCCAAACCCCTGACCCTCAGCCGGGTTTCCTGCGCGACAGCAACCCTTCGAAAACCGCGGGCCTGAAGCATGGGCCACAACTCATCTGTGCATGAGTAGAGGCAAGGTATCAAGGCATGCTGGGAGCAGAAATCAAGGAATCCTCCAGCAGTCACTGCATGGTGCTCCCCTGCCCCCACAGGACCCGCCAATGTCAGGGCCACATGGCCGTGCTGCTGGTATGCCACTGCCCCCGTGCCGCCAGGATTGAACCAATATTTGTTCGGCTCCCACAGCGCCATCCACGACAACGAATCACCTCCGGCTTTCACCAGCTCACGTGCGCGGTCCCGCCCTTGATGATCCAGGCCAGCGGCATGATGGCCTCGGATGAGGAGTATCCAGACTCCAATCAACGCCACAAGCCAGAAGACGGTCCCGGAGTAGGAGAACAGAAAGACTTCAAAAGCGTCGCGCTCAGCAAACACCTTGCGGTACACGCTGGGCAACGGAACCGGCAGGTACTGCCGGGCGAGCTCTGCACCCAAACCCAGCAAGCCGCCGTCGCGCGTCATGCCGCCCGAAGCCAGCCACACGGCGGTGTATGCAAGCGCCAGGGACCCGCCTGTGAGGCCAACCAGCCAAAAGACACGCCGCCGCAAACGGGCAGAGGATTCGACACGGAAGTGTCCACGATAAGCGAACAAGAGGACCGCCAGGGTCAGCGGAACCAAGACCAAGGGGATCAGATGCACAACTGCCGGGTTCAACATCGCCGCTTGACGCCCCGGGGGCATGGGAATGCCCGCGAAAAGGCTCAAGTAGACGGTCGAAAGGGCCACGACAACCAACTGGACACCGATCGCTATCCCCAGTGCCAGGCGCCGTCCACGTCGCATGCCGTCGGCACAAATGAGCAGCAACACCACGGGCACAACAGCAAGTGCCAGGCCAAAGGGCCCCGTGTAGCCCTGACGGCTTAGCTCGAGGCAAACCACGTCAATGGTCCCGCCGCAATTGCTTTCCAGTTGACTCAGCGTGGGGAGCGGGTTCAGGATGACATCCCGCAGCAAGGCCAGAGGTCCCGAAGGGCTCTTGGCCGCAGCGGTCAGAATGGGGCCGGCAGCGAAAATGGCCATGGTGAGGGCCAGCAGGTTCCGGACCTCACGGCCCGTGGAGCGGTGCAAGTGAAGGTGTCCCTGGCTGCTCTGGGTCCACCACGCAGCCCCCAGGCCCAACAAGGCTCCCACAAGCCCCATCAGGGTCTCGGCGTGTCCGATGTACAGCACCAGCAGCAGGGAAAGGGAGAGGACCACGGTCCTCAATCGTCGTTGCCAAAGCGTTGGCAGCAAGGCACTGGCTGCAAGCGCTGTGGCGATCAAGGCACCATAGGGTCCTATCAGCCGGGTATCCACCATCCTGGAAATCCAACCGTCATCCAGGTACCGCGCCACCTGGGTGACCAGGAGGAAGGCCGCAACGCATGCAAACTGGCTGCCCAGGAAGACTCCGGCCGTCCGGAAGAAGCCGAAGCGCCGCTCTGCGAGCCCCAACAGGAACAGGATCATGAGCGCTGCGGTGACGAACGCCAGCAAGTTGGTAGTGAAGAACAATGACGTCCAGATAGACCACCACTCCCCCGACCGCAGCCCGGCCAGGGTCACGCCCGCCACAGGCAGCAATGATTCTGCAGGACCCCCAAGGATGCTTCCGGACGCAATGGACACGGCTACGAACAACGCAAGCACGAGGGTGGTGAAGGGAGTTGCACGGAGATGTTTGGCCGTTTGCCTCAAGACGGGCTGCACGACGCCTTTCAGGGCAAGGCTCACTGGACTACTCCCCATCGGGAAGACAAGAAATCCAGGGCATCAGGCATACCCCGGACCACAGCATCCCACGAGTGGCCGGCGCGCTGGATGGAGTGTGCCTGGGTGGTAAATCCCGCTGCGGTTCCAGCGTCAGCAAGAACGTGCATGTAGTCGGTGAACTCGGTGTCCGTGGCGCCTGCCGCCAAGTACAGGCCATTGCCTGCGTAATCCCGCTGCTGCATCAAAAACAATGGGGTCCTTGACTCGAAAGCGGCCACGTCGCCGTCGAACGAGTCTGCGATCGTCTTATTCCGGTCCTTCGCCAGCGACGGCTCCCGCTCAGCGGAAAAACCCACTATCGAAGTGAACAATTCGGGATGCTTTGTTCCCATCTGTACCGCGCATGTACCGCCGAACGAAAAACCACCAACTGCCCACAGTCGGTGATCGTTTGAAACTTCCAAGGTGGAGCTGATCCAGGCAGGTACGTCCTCGGAGAGGTAGGTGTCAGCCTGCGCGATGCGGCTGTCCATGCATAGGGTGTTGGCGCTTCCCGAGCCGTTTGGGTCCACCACGACCGCGACGGGGGCGATGCCGCCGTGGGCTTCAGCGAACCTGTCCAGTTGCGCACGGAGTTGGCCCCCGGTTAACCAGTCGGCGGGGCCACCGGGTTGGCCTGAGAAGAGCACCAGCACCGGCAAGCTTGGCCGTGCTGCGGTTTGATAGGCCGGAGGCAGGTAGATGTAGGCTTCACGTGCTGTGAAGCCCGATGCGTTTCCCGGGATTTGAGCCTTCCGGAGGATGCCGCCCCGCGGCATTGACTCAGGAGCTTTCCAAGCCGACGGCGCAGGTCCCGGCTTGCTGTCCGGAGCGCGTTGAAGGCTGCCCTCCAATGGCTGGATACGGGCGACGGCCGTACCAAGAAGGTCCGCCACTGTGTTGTTCAGTCCGAAGTACACATTGACTTGGACGACGCTCAAGAGAACTACGCCCAGCATCGCTGCCAGACCGCCGGCACGACTTTTCCAGGTGGCGCGGGGAAATCGCGTCGCGAACAGCAAAGCTGCCGCCACAGCCGGAACCGACCACGCCAGGGTCTCAAAGGGAAGATTTTCCGAGAAGATGGCCATCAGATCAACCAGGACCCAGTGGGCCAGCGCCACGACCACAACGCCACCCGCCACGCAGGCTGCGACGGCCAGTGGCCAGAAACGCTGACGCCTCCACAGAAGGTACGCCGCTCCCGCCACACCGCCGATAATGCTCAACCACAGGAATGGTCCATCAACAAGGCTGATGTCCAGAAGAAAATCCATGGGGCCTAACGCCAGGTTCCGACGCCGATGACAGGTCCGGCCTCTAGCCAGGAGGAAAGGCCGGCGTAGGCATCGAAGTTCATGGCAAGCATGAACTTCTTACCTTCATATTGGAGTTCAACCACGACGACGCCAGGCTGCACCTTGACGAGCTCATCCTCTGTAGGTTGGCGCCGGCCAAGCAGCTCCAACGAACTGCGTTTGTATCTATGTTTCGGGATCACGCTCAGGGACATCAAGCGGAACCACTCAAGTTCATTGTCCTGATAACGACAAACCCCCATCTGCCAGCTGTTTCCAGCCGTGCAAATGGAGGCGTCAACCGTGCCCAGGGCGCGCCGCAGATTGAAGCGGCGCACCCCGAAAAGGCACAGTGAAAAAATCAGCAACGCAAACGCCGTTGCCAGGGCGATGAACGGAATAAGGGAATCGTCCATCAAGGTCGTGCTATCGGATCCCCGCTGTAGCCGCTTCGCCCAGTTGGGCGTTGTCAGCAACAATGACCACGCGATCGTTGTCGACGGAGAAGAATCCACCGTCAACAACTACCGCAATACGGTCACCGGAAACCGGCTGGATTGCCAGCTCACCCTCAGCCAGGATGGCCAGGAGGGGCGAGTGGCCCGGCAGGATTCCGATTTCACCATCGCTGGTGCGGGCCTTCACCATCTTGGCCGCGCCGGACCACACAAAGTGGTCCGCTGCGACAATCTCAACCTCGAGCTCAGCCATACTACTTGGTCTGTTCCTGGATCTTGGCCCATTGGCGCTCGACGTCATCCAGGCCACCGACGTTGAAGAACGCCTGCTCTGCGATGTGGTCCAGCTCGCCGTCGCAGATAGCGGTGAAGCCTTCCACGGTGTCCTTGATGGACACGGTGGAGCCTTCGACGCCGGTGAACTGCTTGGCGGTGTAGGTGTTCTGGGACAGGAACTGCTGGATACGACGTGCACGGGACACGACGATCTTGTCTTCTTCAGACAGTTCGTCAACGCCGAGGATGGCGATGATGTCCTGGAGTTCCTTGTTCTTCTGCAGGATCTGCTTTACACGGACAGCCGTGTTGTAGTGGTCCTTGCCGATGTACTGGGGGTCCAGGATGCGGGAGGTCGACGTCAGCGGGTCAACGGCCGGGTACAGACCACGGGAGGCGATTTCACGGGAAAGTTCCGTGGTCGCGTCGAGGTGTGCGAACGTCGTTGCCGGAGCCGGGTCGGTGTAGTCATCAGCAGGCACGTAAATAGCCTGCATCGACGTGATGGAGTGGCCCTTGGTGGAGGTGATGCGCTCCTGGAGGAGACCCATCTCGTCAGCAAGGTTCGGCTGGTAACCCACTGCAGACGGCATACGACCGAGCAGCGTGGAAACTTCCGAACCTGCCTGCGTGAAGCGGAAGATGTTGTCAATGAAGAGCAACACGTCCTGGTTCTGAACATCGCGGAAGTACTCCGCCATAGTCAATGCAGACAGGGCAACACGCAAACGCGTTCCCGGCGGCTCATCCATCTGGCCGAAGACAAGGGCGGTGTCCTTGAGAACTCCGGCCTCTTCCATTTCAACCCAGAGGTCGTTACCTTCACGGGTACGCTCGCCAACACCGGCGAATACGGAGGTACCACCGAAGTTGCGGGCAACACGCGTGATCATTTCCTGGATCAGAACGGTCTTGCCAACGCCAGCGCCACCGAACAGGCCGATCTTTCCGCCCTTGATGTACGGGGTGAGGAGGTCGATAACCTTGATGCCGGTCTCGAGCATCTCCGTGGAGCCCTCGAGGGAGGCAAAGGACGGTGCCTTGCGGTGGATCGGCCAGTAGGCGTCAGCCTTGATCTCGGACTCTTCGACGTCCAGCGGCTTACCGAGGACGTTGAAGATGTGGCCCTTGACGCCGTCGCCGACGGGCACCGAGATCGGAGCGCCGGAGTCCCGCACAGTGGTACCGCGGACGAGTCCGTCGGTAGCCTGCAGGGAGATGGCGCGAACGAGGTTGTCACCCAGGTGCTGGGAGGTCTCGAACGTGATCGTCTTGGTCTGGCCATTGAGAGTGATCTCAGTGGTCAGAGCGTTGTAAATCGAGGGGATTGCGTCAGCCGGGAATTCGACGTCGACAACCGGACCAATAACACGGGCAATGCGGCCGGTGGCACCGGCCGTTGCTACGTGTTCGGTAGCAGTGGCAGTCATCTCTCTCACTTCACTCAGTAGATGGCGTGGGGTTAAGTTTATCTGTTTGGTGCAGGTGCGGCTTCGAGCCGAATCCGTACCGGCTAGGACGCCAGGGCGTCGGCGCCGGCCACGATCTCGGAAAGCTCCTGCGTAATCTCGGCCTGACGGGCCGTGTTGCGAAGGCGCGTGTACTTCTTGATCAGGTCCGTAGCGTTGTCACCGGCCGACTTCATGGCACGCTGGCGGGCAGCGAGCTCGGAAGCTGCAGCCTGCAGCATGGCTGCGAAGATGCGGGACTCGATGTAACGCGGAAGCAGGGCGTCAAGGACCTGCTCGGTTTCCGGTTCAAACTCGTACAACGGCAGCAGTTCTGACTCCGAGGCTGCTTCCTCTTCGACGACCTCCAAGGGAAGCAAACGGATAACCGTCGGCTCCTGGGTCACCATGGACTTGAAGCGGGTGTAGACGACGTGGATTTCGTCCACGCCACCCTCTTCGAAGTCATTGGCGAAGTCTTCGAGAAGTGCAGCTCCGACTTCCTGCGCGGTTTCGAATTCCGGTGCATCCGTGCCGCCAGTCCATACGCGGGCGTAGTCACGGTTGCGGAAATCGAAGTACGCCTGCGCCTTGCGGCCCACCAGGTACGCCTTGACTTCCTTGCCTTCTGCATGAAGAAGCTCGGTGAGACCTTCAGCCTGCTTGAGCACACTCGCAGAGTAAGATCCAGCAAGGCCACGGTCCGAAGTAATGATCAGGACTGCGGCACGGCGGATCTGCTCCGGCTCGGTGGTCAGCGGGTGGTCGATTTCGCTCTGAGTTGCGACAGCAGAAACGGCACGGGTAATCGCGTTCGCGTAAGGCAGTGAAGCTGCTACGCGGGCGCGGGCCTTACCGATGCGCGAGGTAGCGATCAGTTCCATCGCCTTGAAGATCTTGCGCATCGACGTCGTCGAGCTGATCTTCTGACGGTAGACCCGAATCTGGGCTCCCATACTTATCCTTTCCTAAGTTCCCGACGTACTGCCCTGCCGGGGCCCTTGCGGACCCCGGCAGAGCAGGTCATCGAAACTAGCGCTTCTGCTTGACGATCTTTTCCTGGTCGACGTCGCCACCGGAGATCGGTGCGTGCTCTTCGTGTCCGGCGCCAACCAGGTGGTTGTCGCCCTCGCCGAAGAAGCCCTTCTTGAAGGAAACGATGGCTTCCTTCAGGGCTGCAGCGGTGTCGTCATCCAGGACGTTGGTCTGAGCCAGCGTGGTCAGGATGGAGGACTTGTGCTTCAGGTGTTCCAGGAACTCGGACTCGAAGCGGCTGATGTCTTCAACCGGAACATCGTCCAGGTAACCGTTGGTACCAGCCCAGATGGAGACAACCTGGTCCTCAACCGGGAACGGTGAGTACTGGCCCTGCTTGAGCAGTTCCATCAGACGTGCACCACGGGTCAGCTGCTGGCGGGAAGCAGCATCCAGGTCCGAAGCGAACATGGCGAATGCCTGCATGTCACGGTACTGCGCGAGGTCCAGCTTCAAGGTACCGGAGACCTTCTTCATGGACTTGACCTGGGCAGCGCCACCGACGCGGGAGACCGACACACCAACGTCAACAGCAGGGCGCTGGTTGGCGTTGAAGAGGTCGGACTGAAGGAAGATCTGGCCATCAGTAATGGAGATCACGTTGGTGGGGATGTAGGCGGAAACGTCGTTGGCCTTGGTTTCGACAATCGGAAGACCGGTCATCGAGCCTGCGCCGAGCTCGTCGGAGAGCTTTGCACAACGCTCCAGCAGACGGGAGTGCAAGTAGAAGACGTCGCCCGGGTAAGCTTCGCGTCCCGGCGGACGACGCAGCAGCAGGGAAACCGCGCGGTACGCTTCGGCCTGCTTGGAAAGGTCATCGAAGATCACCAGAACGTGCTTGCCACCGTACATCCAGTGCTGGCCGATGGCCGAGCCTGCGTACGGTGCCAGGTACTTGAAGCCGGCGGGGTCCGAGGCCGGGGAAGCCACGATGGTGGTGTACTCCAGCGCGCCATGGTCCTCGAGGGTCTGGCGCACTGCGGCAATGGTGGAAGCCTTCTGGCCAACACCAACGTAAACGCAACGAACCTGCTTGGTGACATCGCCCGAAGCCCAGTTGGCCTTCTGGTTGATGATGGTGTCCACAGCGATTGCGGTCTTGCCGGTCTGGCGGTCACCAATGATCAGCTGACGCTGGCCACGGCCGATCGGAATCATGGCGTCAATAGCCTTGAGGCCGGTCTGCATCGGTTCGTGAACCGACTTGCGCTCGGTGACGCCCGGCGCCTGGAGTTCCAGTGCGCGGGTGGTCTCAGCCTTGATCTCGCCGAGGTCGTCGATCGGCTGGCCCAGCGGGTCGACTACGCGACCGAGGAAGGCATCGCCAACCGGAACGGACAGGATCTCACCGGTGCGGTGAACTTCCTGGCCCTCTTCGATACCGGTGAAGTCACCGAGGATAATGACACCGATCTCGCGGACGTCAAGGTTCTGGGCGAGGCCCAGCGTGCCATCTTCGAAGCGAAGCAGCTCGTTCGCCATGACCGAGGGAAGACCCTCAACACGGGCGATGCCGTCACTTGCGGTGGTCACACGACCAACCTCTACGCGCTCTGCGTTTCCGGGTTCGTAGGACGCCGCGAACTCGTTCAACGCATTACGGACGTCGTCGGCGTTGATGGTCAATTCGGCCATCTGCAGTCCCTGCTCTCCTGTTTTCGTGATCATCGTTGCTCACGATGACCGGGTTTTATATCAGTTAAGTTGTGCTTTGTCTTCGCTAGACAGCGAGCTGACGGCGGAGGTCGGTCAGGCGGCCGATAACAGAAGCGTCAAGCACTTCATCGCCCACCTGCACCCGGATTCCACCAATCAGGCGGGGGTCAACATTGACGTTGACCTTCAGCTCGCGGCCGTACAGGGCATTCAGCCCGGCCTGCAGACGGCTGGCCTGCGTTTCCGTCAACGGACGGGTAACGCTGACAGTAGCAATCCAGCGCTGCTGACGCTTGGCTGCAAGCTTGGCGAAGGACTCGACGAGCTTGCTCGGCTTGACACCGCGCGGCTGAGTTACGGCCTGGCCAATGAGAACCTTTGCTTCCTCGCTGATGCCAGGAACAAGTTTCTCGGCCAGGACAACCTTGGCCGCGCCGGATGCCTGCGGCTCAGACAGAGCACGTTGTACTTCGTGGCTGGAAGCGACGGCCTGGTTGAAAGCAAACAGATCGTTTTCCAGCTCTTCCAGCCCCGTAATACCAGAGGCAGAAACGGCCGACTTGTTTTCAGCTACGGCAATGACAACCGTGGCGGCAAGAGTCTCGAGTGCATCGCCGATATCGCGTGCAGATGCCCAGCGTAAGCTAGCCAGTCCGCCTGCGATTTCAGCAGCATCAGCGGAGACTTTTCCGCTAACCAGCTGCTTGACCAGCGCCGACTTCTCGTCTCCACTACGGGACGGGTCAGTCAGGGCGCGGCGCAAGCCAGCCGAGCTGTCCACCGTTCCCAGGATTCCGAAGAGGTCCTTTGCCAACTGCAGCGAGGCAAAAGGAAGCTTTGCTTCCAATTGCGCCAGCGCCGTGGTCAGCGATTCGCTCGATATACCTGCCATTACTTAGCTGCACCTGCGTTCTGGGTCTCCAGATCTGCCAGGAAGCGGTCCACAACGCGTGCGGCACGCTCATCATCAGTGAGTGCTTCACCAACGATGCGGCCAGCCAACGTGGTAGCCAAAGTGCCAACCTCTGAGCGAAGCGAGACAACAGCTGCCTGACGCTCGGACTCAATGGCAGCGTGTGCCTGCTCGGTGATGCGGGCAGACTCGGCAGCAGCCTTGGCCTTGAGGTCCGCGAGGATCTGGGCGCCTTCAGCGCGTGCTTCTTCGCGGATCCGGTTGGCTTCGGCGCGGGCATCGGTGAGCTGCTGCTTGTACTCTTCAAGAGCTGCAGAAGCTTCGGCCTGTGCCTTTTCTGCCTTTGCGATGCCACCTTCAATCGCTTCGGCGCGCTCTGCGAAGGTCTTCTCGAACATCGGGACAATGAACTTGACCACGATGTACAGGAGGACAGCAAAGCCGACGAGGACGACGCCCATTTCCCAAACATTGGGAACGAGAGGGTTAGTGGCCTCTTCGCCTTCAGTGGCGGCTGAGATGATCAGCTGATTCATATTTCACCCGTCCTATCTACTCGGTTGCGGAATTCGCTTTGTTCGAAAGTCGAAGACTAGAGAACGAAAGCGAAGACGAGGCCGAGGATGGCAAGAGCTTCGGTCAGTGCCAGACCAAGGAATGCGATCGGCTGCAGCACGCGCTGAGCTTCCGGCTGACGAGCAACACCGTTGATGTAAGCCGCGAATACGAGACCCACACCGATACCACCGCCGATTGCGGACAGACCGTAACCTACGAGGTTGAGATTGCCTTCCATTTTTTTCCTTTCAAGATGCCACCCATGTGGCAGGTTGTTTGGTTTACTTCAATCCCCTCAAGGGGAAGTTTTTGAGCCTAGTGGCTGTCGGCGTGCAGGGCGCCTTCAATGTAGATCGCGGTCAGCAAGGTGAACACGTAAGCCTGCAGAGCCATGATCAGGGCCTCGAGCATGTACATGGCAATAGCGCCGACAAGGACGAGAACCGAGGTGCCCTTCAAAAGGACGTTCTCCTGCATGATCAGGAACTCAATCCCGGAACCGGCGAGCATGACGATCAGGTGGCCGGCCAGCATGGTCGCAAACAGACGGAGGCTGTGCGTAACGGGGCGGACCAGGAAGTTGGAGATGATTTCGATCGGAACAACGATCGGCAGGATGTACCAGGGCACACCGGAGGGAACGGTTGCGAGCTTGAAATACTTCAGCCCGTTCTTCTTGATTCCGATGATGATCCAGGTGAAGTACACGATGCCGGCCAGCACATACGCGCCGCCAACGTGGGAGAAGCTCGGGAGCTGGATCACGGGGATAGCGCCGTAGATGTTGTTCACCAGGATGAAGAAGAACAAGCTGAACAACAGCGGGACGTACTTGATGAAGTCCTTGCCGCCGATGATGTCCTTGGCGATGCTGTTGCGGACGAAGCCGTAGGCCATTTCGCCTGCGAACTGCAGCTTGCCGGGAACCAGCTGCTGCTTACGTGCAGCGAGGATGAAGAATGTAGCGATAATGACGACCGAAAGGATCACCAGCAGCATCTGCTTGGAGAAGCCATCGTGCGCACCCCAAGGCAGGATTGCCGGCAGGTGCATTTCGTCGATTCCGGGTGGGGTGAATGACCCCGAATCCTGGGCGGGGAGCGCAAGCGCGATCAACGCGTTTCCTCTCTGCTGTGTCCATCATTGGGCATTGGTTGGAAGCCGGACGCGCTCGACGCATCCATATTCCGTGTGAAATTATTTGGCATTACTGTCCCCGTCCGTGGACGGACCGCTGTCTGCGTTGCTCTCGCCAGAAGAAGAGCTTTGCCTGGTGAGGCCGTGCATATGGGAAAGATAGAACCCTCCTGCGGCTCCCAGCAGAGCGCCAAGGAGCACAATCCAGCGGGTCCCCCACAGATTATCCAGACCCCAGCCTATCAAACTCCAGACAATGATCCCGCCAACGATGTAGCTGAAGACGGCGATGCCGGCGTTGTATCCACCGTCGTTTCCGGCGTCGGCAGAATCGTTGGCTGCGCCTTGGGATGGAGTGTGGCTCGACAGCTGGGAATTACGCTTACGCAGCGACATCCGTACCGCCCTTCTCATCCGCAGGATCGTTGTAGATCTGCAGGCGGGCTTTGCTGAAACCGTAGATCTCTGCAGCCTGCCAAAGGACGACGGCCACAACTGCACCGATGATGAACCATCGGCCGTGCAACCAGGCGGGAGTTCCGATAACAAAGAGGACCACGGCAAATCCGACGACTTTTACGAAGTACGTCGCCACGAAGAGGCCGACAGCGCCGGAAGGATTATTGCGGCCAACAAAATGACCGATCAGAAGGCTGATCGCAAAGAAGAGCATGACCAGCGCGGCCCCGAATGCTGCTGAAAGCGCGCCCTGGCCACCATTCATGAACGCTGCGACGATACTCGTCACGATCAATCCGGCCAGAGCAGCAGCGGAACTCAAGAGCAGCAAGCGGAGCCACAGGTTGGATGTCTCCCCGGAAACTCCAACAACACGTTTACCGGACGGGCGTCCGGAATCGGCGTTGGATGTCATGGGGATACCAATCCTCGTGGCACAGGTGCCATGTTCTCAAAGTGGGGTTACGGGCGAGTGACTGTCCGCAGAAAGAATTCTACATGAGATAGAACTGTGACCATAACCGGAAGTCATGAGCGCTCCCCCGGTCCCGCGGTATTCCGCGTGAAGTACGGCCATGCGGTAACAGCGGCCATGACGAGAGCAGCTACAACCACCACGATCAACACAATCTGCCAAGGGAAGACGGCGAACGCCACACCTCCAAACGCCAGGATGCACGTCCAGACATAAAGCATCACGACGGCGGTGCGGTGCGAGTAGCCGAGGTCCACCAGTTTGTGGTGGAGGTGCCCACGGTCTGCGGACCAAGGAGACTGTCCCCGCGCGGTCCTGCGAACCACAGCCATCCCGAAATCCAGGAGCGGAAGGGACAGGACGGCGAACGGCAGGAGGATCGGGATGATCGTCGGAATGCCGTTGGCGCGGTCGTAGAGCCCGGATCCGATTTGCCCCGTGGCCACTACGCCGGCTGAGGCCATGAGGAGTCCGATGAGCATGGCACCGGAGTCCCCCATGAAGATCTTGGCTGGAAACCAGTTATGCGGCAGGAAGCCGATGCAGCCACCCACCAGGATCGCCATCAGGAGTGTCGCAAGGTCTGAATTGTCAGTGGATGGGTTGTTTCGGTGCACCCAGTACGCCGTGAGGAAGAAGGCGCCGCCGCCTATGGTGGCTACACCTGCGGCCAGTCCATCCAAGCCATCAATGAAGTTGACTGCGTTCATGGTGGTAACAATCAGCCCGGCTGTCAGGACAATCTGGACGAGCTCGGATTGAATCAGGATCGGTTCGGGGATGAACGGAACCACAGACATCCGCACGCCCCAAATCGCGACGATGAAAGCCGCTGCTGCCTGCCCCAGGAGCTTGATCCACCAGCGGATGTCGAGGATATCGTCCGCGACCCCCACTGCGACGATCACTACTGCTCCGGCCAATATGCCCCACGGAGCATCGTTATGCCTGAAAATGTCCTTGACGAAGAACGAGTTGCTTGCCACCACAAGCGCAACAAAAAAGCCTGCAAAGATGCCAAGCCCGCCCAGTTTTGAGATGAGTGCGGAGTGCATGTCCCTGCTGCGGATGGGACGGTAAAGCCGTAATTTGTTCCCGAGTACGCGGGCTCCCCACGTTGCGGCATAGGACACCAGTGCAGCCGTGAGCGCCATCAGCAGGTACATAATCATGACGCGGCTCCGGAAGGCAGCCCAATGCCGGAAAGAGGTACACGGACCAACGTATGCAGCCGGTGCATCGCTGAAAAGCCGTGTAGTTCTGGGCAGGTCAAGGTGTGGATTTCTGTCTGTCGATAAATGGAACTACTCCGTCGCCATGCCTGCACCGGCTGTGCCAAATGATGCTGGGATTTCTGTGGACTCTAGTCACGATACTAATGCCAACGGTCGTGACCACCGGCGTGACGCAGCCGCAAAGCTACAGCTGATGCGCTGTAGTCAAGCGGCAGGCTTTTACTTGGCCGGCTCCTGGACGTTGCGCAGGGCGTAGATCCCCTTGAGCACTTCGGCGTTGGACCGGGGCGCCTTCAAACTGTGGCGCAAGCCCTTGAACAAGCCATCAAGCAGAACTTTGCGGTTTGACGACGCAGCAATGGTCTTGGTCCAATTGCGCAGCGAAGCCCCGGTAAAGAGGACCTTTTCCCAAGGGGTCAGGGCGTTGGACCTGGTGTAAACCCAGAGCTTGTTACGAACTTCGTAATAGAAACGAGGGCCGGGGTCCGCGCCTGCATCTCCGAATACTTTCGTGTGGTGGTTGGCTACCGACGCGTTGGTAGCCAACGCAATTCCGCGGCGCGAAACCCTTGCCGTGTATTCGAGGTCGTCGTTCCAGATGAAGTAATCCGCGATGGGCAGTCCGTGACGCCGGATCTCGTCTGCGCGGATCAGAACAGAAACGAACGATGCGCTGCGGATCTGAACCGCCCCGAGCCGGGTAGCCATGCTCCGCGCCGCTTCGCTGGCTCCAATGCGTGGACGCATGCGATTCATTGGGTGGTCGCGCCCATCCGTCCACACCACCCGGCTGGCGATGAACGCCGGAGCTTCCCCCGCTTCCTGTTGATAGGCCTCGGATACATCCAGTGCCTCGCGAAGTGCGCCCGGCTGTGGCTCGGTGTCGTCGTCCATGATCCAGACGTGGTCAGCACCGTGGTCCAGGACTGCACGCTCCATACCCACAACAAATCCCCCGGCACCGCCCACGTTGGCATTGAGCGTAACAACATCCGTAGGAACAGGGCCACGGTAGGTCCTGAGGAATTCGGCGGTTTCGTCCGTGGAGGCATTGTCCACGACGACGACGGCGTCCGGCACCTCGGTGCCGGCGGTAATGCCGGCCAGGGTGGTCTCAAGGAGTTCACGCCGGTTAAAGGTCACCACAACGGCGACCACAACGGGTTTGGACGTCATTTACTTGCCTTTGGTCTGGGATGGCTGGAAGTGGCGCCGAATCAGCAGGCCCGCCAACTTCCACGGTTCAACAAAAACTCTGTAGGCAACGCGGCCCGGATGGAGAACCAGGCGCCATGCCCATTCGAGCCCAAGGCGCCCGAGCCACCGTGGCGCAAGCTTCTGGACACCGGCCACCTGTTCAATGGCACCGCCAACGGCACAATACACAGCGGGCGGAAACTGAGTGAGTCGTCGATGCAGGACCGTCTCCTGCAGCGGCATGCCAAGGCCCAGCAGCACCAGTTGAGGACGGAAGCGGTCCAACCACTCCACGACAGCCATTTCCAGCGCCTCGTCCCATCCTTCGCCGGGCATGCCATCTACCCTCGCGTCCGGAATAATCGTGCGCAGTTGGGCCACCGCTTGCGTATTTGCAGCCCGTCCGGCACCGATCACGGCCACCCGTTCCAGCCCCTTCACTCCCCCAAGAGCCGGGATCCAGTCCATGGATCCAAGCCGGTACGCCATGGGGCCTTGTCCCAAGGGCTTCAGTTGCCGTTTGTGGGCCAATCCCCAAAGCATGGCTACTGGAGCGCCGTCAAGGAGGACGATCGAGCTTTGATCGTAAAGTGAACGGAAATCTGCACACGAGTGGAACAGCGTAATGCTGTGAAGATTGTGGCCGAGCACAGTACGGGTGGTTCCGGTGGAGATGAGTCCGTCCAGGGCATCGATCAATTCATTGACGCGCAGCGGAGTCGCGTCGACGTCAAGGACGGGGACGCGCTGGCGGTCCGGAATCATTCGGGTTTGGCTTCACGTGGGGCGTCGGGTGCCGATGCTGATACAGCAGGCGCCGGATCCTCGACGGCGGGTGCTTGCGTTACTTCGATGGGTGCGTCTTGCGCCACGGCGGCCTCGGAGACAGGTTCTTCCTGCGCTGCTGCTTCGGTTTCTGCTGCCGGAGCAACGGAAGGTACAGGCTCGTCAACACCGAGGATGGAAGGAACAACCTCACGCAGGCGTTCCAGGGAGATGGCGCCCTGACGTACCACCCGGAAGGGTTCGGAAGTCGCATCCACGATGGTAGAAGGCAATGCAGCAGTACCCTTGACGGGCCGGAAGCCGCCTTCCAGGTAAACCTCCACGGAATCTGCCAGCTGGAGCCGCGCCTCTGAAGCAGTCTGCGCTGCTTCCTGCCCCGTGCGGTTGGCCGATGACACAGCCAGCGGCCCGGTAAGGCCCAGAAGTTCCAGTGCGAGTTCGTCGTCAGGCATCCGCAGGGCCACAGTGCCCTTGGTATCACCCAGGTCCCAATCCAAAGACGGCTGGGCGTGAAGGATGAGCGTCAGGCCACCGGGCCAGAACGCCTGTGCCAAGGCCCTGGCGTCGGCGGATACATCGCTCGCGAGTCCGTCCAGGGCGTTGATGCGCGGAATCAGGACCGGTGGGGGCATTTGCCGGCTACGGCCCTTCGAAGCCAACAACATTGTCACGGCCAAGGGGGAAAAGGCGTCAGCTGCAATGCCGTACACGGTGTCCGTCGGCAGCACGATGCACTTCTTTTCGCTGATGGCACGCTGCGCGTGTTGAAGTCCTTCAGCCCGCTGGTCATCGGAAGTGCAATTGTAGGTTGTGGTCACAGCGCTATTCTTTCACTCATCAAGAGCCTTGTTTGCCAGCACCGCGCTCGTGGCACGTTCCTTGCCATTGAGGTCAAAGTGCGTGGTGATGTCCTGCCAACGTCCCGCTCGACGCAACATGCCGCTGATCCAATCCGCCTGGACTTCTGCGTGTTCCATCACGAAGTAGCCGCCAGGTTTCAGGAGACGGCCCGCACTGGCTGCTGCCGCCGTCGGGAGTTCCATCCCATCCGCTCCCCCACCGTACAGTGCTTCGGGCGGATCATGCAGCGCAACTTCGGGCTCGTTCGGGATGGCTTCGGCAGGGATGTACGGAGGATTGGACACCACGACGTCAAAGGAGCCGTTGTGTTCAGGCAAGGCATCCCTAAGATCGCCCTGAATCAGCGAGACACCCAGCGGTTCAAGGTTCCTTCTGGCCCAGGCATGGGCAAAAGTGCTGAATTCCACGGCATGGACTTCAGCTCCTGGAACCTCGTGCGCGATTGAACCGGCAATGGCTCCCGAACCGGTTCCGAGGTCCACGATCTTAGGGTGGGACACGCCGGCCACGTGGTCGATGACAAGCTGGACAACGGATTCCGTTTCGGGTCGGGGAATGAACACACCCGGCCCCACCTGCAACTCAAGATGGCGGAAATATGCGACGCCGGTGATGTGCTGAAGCGGTACGCGTCCGGCACGCTCAGCCACCAGTTCGGCGTAGCCTTCGGGGGCAGGGGAATCACCCAGGAGCATTGCCCGCAACCGGCCCAGCCCCACGCCCAGCAGGTGCTCCGCAAGAAGTTCGGCATCGACGCGCGGGGTGGGGACTCCGGCGTCGGACAAAACGGCAGTGGCCTCGCGAACGGCGTCCGCGAGGCTCTGGCCTGTGAAAAACGTCATATCTTTACCCTGACAGCTGGAAATCGGCAGGCTTGTGGTGCTCTGCTATTCGCCCAGGGCGTCCAGGCGCGACTGCTCGTCCGCTTCAATCGCCGACTGGATGACGGGTTCCAGATCACCATTCATCACGGCGTCGAGGTTGTAGGCCTTATACCCGGTGCGGTGGTCCGCAATGCGGTTTTCCGGGAAGTTGTAGGTGCGGATGCGCTCCGAGCGGTCCATCGTACGGATCTGCGACTTGCGCTGTTCGGAGTTGGCGGCGTCGATCTGTTCCTGCTGGTGGGCCAGGAGCCGGGCACGGAGCACGCGCATACCGGCTTCGCGGTTCTGCAGCTGCGACTTTTCGTTCTGCATGGCCACCACGATGCCCGTAGGCAAGTGGGTGATGCGAACTGCGGAGTCAGTGGTGTTTACGGACTGGCCACCGGGACCGGAGGAACGGTAGACGTCGATCTTGAGGTCGTTCTGGTTGATTTCAAGTTCTTCGGGTTCATCCACTTCGGGAAGCACCAGGACACCGGCCGCGGATGTGTGGATACGGCCCTGCGACTCTGTAACCGGAACGCGCTGCACCCGGTGCACACCGCCTTCGAACTTCAAGCGCGCAAAGACGCCCTCCGCGGGGTCGTTCGAGTTGCCCTTGATGGCCACGGCAACGTCCTTGTATCCACCAAGATCGGATTCGGTAGCGGAGATCATCTCAGTCTTCCAGCCCCGCGACTCGGCGTACCGCATGTACATCCGCAGAAGGTCGCCAGCGAACAACGCAGCTTCGTCGCCGCCTTCGCCGCCCTTGACTTCAAGGATCACGTTGCGGGCATCGTCCGGATCACGAGGGATCAGCAGACGGCGCAGCCGCTCCTGTGCCGCGGGAATCTGCTCCTCCAGCTGCACAACTTCTGCAGCGAATTCGGGGTCCTCGTCAGCCATCTCTTTGGCAGCTTCCAAATCATCATTGAGTCCGCGCCATTTGTTATACGCCTCCACAATGCCCTGGAGCTGGGCAGAACGCCGCCCCAATTTCCGGGCAGCAGACTGATCGGCATAAACGGCAGGATCACTCAACTGCGCCTGGATAGCAGCATGCTCATCAAGCAATCCCTGTACGGACTCAAACATTTTCAAACCTCTTTCGACTCGTATCCAAGTCTAATTTGCGCCAACGATTCCGTAGGCCGCACGAATTCCCGCCCCGGGGAGGTGACGGCCGGACGCAAAGGTGACGAGTCCGCCGTCGGGTAATTTTGCCGGCCCGGGAGTGGCATCGGGCCTGTCGCAGCGTTGCTGCTGACTTACGCAGTATGTCAGCAGCAACGCGAAGGGGCGGGGCCGGCAAAATTACTCGACGGCCCCACCCCACGTAACGCTATTTGTCGTTGTCCGACTTCGCTCCAAGCGTCGTCTTCTGAACCTGCATGAGGAACTCGACGTTGCTTTGCGTCTCCCGGATCTTGTTGGTCAGCAGCTCAAGGCTCTGCTGCTGCTCAAGGCCTGAAAGGACCCGGCGCAGCTTCCACATGATCTTGACTTCTTCCGGCGAGAGCAGGTTCTCTTCGCGGCGTGTGCCGGACGCGTTGACGTCCACGGCCGGGAAGATGCGCTTGTCTGCCAGCTGGCGGGACAGGCGGAGCTCCATGTTGCCGGTGCCCTTGAACTCCTCGAAGATAACCTCGTCCATCTTGGAGCCGGTCTCGACGAGAGCCGTTGCCAGGATGGTGAGCGAGCCACCGTTTTCGATGTTGCGGGCGGCACCGAAGAAGCGCTTCGGCGGGTAGAGCGCTGCGGAGTCGACACCACCGGACAGGATGCGGCCGGAGGCCGGTGCTGCCAGGTTGTAGGCGCGGCCCAGGCGGGTCATGGAGTCCAGGAGGACCACCACGTCCATGCCCATTTCAACGAGGCGCTTCGCGCGTTCGATGGAGAGCTCAGCAACCGTGGTGTGGTCGTCTGCGGGGCGGTCGAAGGTGGAGGCAATGACCTCACCCTTGACGGTGCGCTGCATGTCCGTGACTTCTTCGGGACGTTCGTCAACCAACACCATCATGAGGTGGACCTCAGGATTGTTGGTGGTGATCGCGTTCGCAATGGACTGCAGGATGAGCGTCTTTCCGGCCTTGGGCGGGGAGACGATCAGGCCACGCTGGCCCTTGCCGATCGGAGCCACGAGGTCGATGACACGCGGACCGATCTTCTTGGGGTCTGTTTCCAGGCGCAGGCGCTCGGACGGGTACAGCGGTACGAGTTTGGCGAACTCGACGCGGTCCTTGAGCTCTTCAGGAGTCTTGCCGTTGACCGAAGTAACACGAACGAGGGCATTGAACTTCTGGCGCGAAGACTGCTGGTTGCGGTCTTCACCTTCGCGTGGCGCACGGATGGCGCCAACGACGGCGTCGCCCTTGCGGAGGTTGTACTTCTTGACCTGTGCCAGCGAAACGTAGACGTCGTTCGCGCCGGGGAGGTAGCCGGAAGTCCGGATGAATGCGTAGTTCTCCAGGACGTCCAGGATGCCCGCTACGGGGAGCAGGACGTCGTCTTCGGTAACCTCGATGTCGTCAACATCCGGCCCCTGCGCGCGGCCACGGCGGCGTTCGTTGCGGTCGCGGAAGCGGTCGCTGCGGGTGTTGCCGTCCCGGCTGTCCTGACCGCCACGACGGTCGCTGCGCTCGTTCTGATCGTTGCGATCACGGCGGTTCCTGCGGTTGCGACGATTGCCCGTATCTTCGAGGTCGTTGTTGTCCTCGCGGCGGCCGCGGGAGTCACGACGTTCACGCGACTGATCGCCGGAGTCGGCCTGTTCGCGCTGTTCACGCTGCTCGGTCCGCTCGGCACGTTGTTCACGCTGCTCGGTCCGCTCGGCACGCTGTTCAGTGCGCTCGGCACGCTGTTCACGCTGCTCGGTCCGTTCGCCGCGCTGTTCACGCTGGTCACTGCGCTGGTCACTGCGCTCGGGACGCTGCTCAGCGGCCGGGGCTTCTGCGGTTTCCTCCGGAGCTGCAGCAGTCTCGCTGCGGCGACGGTTACGGGTGCGGGGCTGGCGACGCTCGGTGACGGCTTCGCTGGCTTCCGGCGCCGCCTCGGGCTCTGCAACCGGCGCAGCCGGCGCTTCAGCAGGTGCAGCGGCCTCTGCCGCGGCAACTACGCCGTCGCTGGTGGCGCGGCGGCTACGGCCACGTCCACGTCCACGAGGGGCTTCCTGGGCCGGCGCTTCCGTGCTCACGTCAGCGGCAGGAGCGCTCTTCTCCGCAACCTTGACCTCGGGAGCCGGCGCTGCCTTGGGCGCGGTGGCAGCCTTCGTCGATGCCTTGGCCGGGGCCTTGGCGGTAGAAGTCCCGGCACGATGGGCGGAAATGGCTGTTACCAAGTCCCCCTTACGCATACGGGACCCACCGGAAATCCCCAGCTGGCTGGCAAGAGCCTGGAGCTGGGCGAGCTTAAGGCCTGCAAGGCCGCTGCTCTTGGTGGTTGCTGCTGTTGACGACTCAGCAGCAGAAGTTGTTGTGTCCACAGCTGAAGCCAGCTCAGTGGTTTCTGTCACGAAGGATCCTTCCCCCTCGACGGCGTCCAGAGCGAGAGCTGGACGCGATGATTTGTTCTGGGCTGCAGTTCAGATCTGCAGCCGGTGATTTCGGCCGTGCCTGATGGATTGTGGCCAACAGGGCCGGATACTGATCGTCTTCACTGAACCCAGTTGCCCGGACAGCCGACTGAATATTCAGGGAACAGAGAGAGTTCTGCGGCACCTGAGACAGGCCGGAAGGAGACGGCACCGCCAGACGTTGGCACAGTTGACGAAAGGAACAGCGAAACCGCCAAGATCCAAAATCAGGGAACTGCCCGCGGCTTTACCGCCGGTGCACTTCCACTCTAGCACCTTCAACGTCCACAGCCAGCGTCATCACACGCCAACCGACGTTGGGTGTGTTGGCGGCAGTAAACGCCTCGATGAATTCGGCAACGGTTGCTGCTTCGCCGGGCCCGTTGGCCAGGACCATGACAGTGGGACCGGCACCGGAAACCACGGCAGCGTGACCGGCCGTCCGCAGCGCCGCAATAAGGTCCGCGCTGGGCCGCATCGCTTCGGCCCGGTAGCTCTGGTGCAGGTAGTCTTCGGTACCGGGCAGCAGGAATTCCGGCTGCTTTGTCAACGCGTGGATAAGCAACGCTGCACGTCCGGAGTTCATCGCAGCAGCATGGTGACCCACAGACGCGGGCAAAAGTCCGCGGGCGGTTTCGGTGGAGAGTTCATAATCTGGAACCGCCACCACGGGAACCACGGATCGGGCTACTTCAGCACGCGTACTGCTGTACTGCTCGCTGTCCTGCCATGACAGCGCCAGTCCGCCGAAAATGGCGGGGGCGACGTTGTCCGGGTGGCCTTCCATTTCGCTGGTCAGCTGCAGGATCCAGTCGAGATCCTGCTGCGCCTCTTTTGGAACCAAGGAATTGGCGGCAGTAACGGCCGCTACAACTGCGGAGGCTGAAGAACCCAGCCCGCGTCCATGCGGATTAACGTTGTCAGCCGTGATCCTTAGGCCGGAGTGCCGGAAACCCAAACGTTCCAAGGCAAGGTCGATCGCACGCACCACCAAGTGGCTGGAGTCGCGCGGAAGGGTATCGGCGCCCTCACCGGAGAGCTCGAATTCGAGCTCTCCGGTGGTGAGCGTTTCCACCGTCAAGGTGTCATAAATGGATAGGGCCAAGCCGAGGCTGTCGTAGCCGGGACCCAGGTTGGCGCTCGTACCGGGGACCTTGACGGTCAGCCGCTGGCCTGCCGCGACGAGTTGACGATCGGTCGCGGTGGGCTGCGTTTGTTCCACTCTTATTTTTCTTCCAGTCCCAGTTCCGCGGCAACGGTGACGACGTCATTGGAGACCTTGACCGGCTGCACATCGCTGCCGTCCTCCGTGCGGAGGGCCCACTGGGGGTCCTTCAGTCCGTGGCCGGTAACGGTGATGACGATGGTCTTGCCGGACGGAACCTCACCAGCAGCGTGCTTCTTGATCAGGCCTGCCACGCCGGCAGCAGAGCCGGGCTCGACAAAGACGCCTTCCTTGGAAGAGAGCCAACGGTGGGCGTCCAGGATTTCCTCATCCGTGACAGCTTCAATCAGGCCACCGGATTCGTCGCGGGCAGCGATCGCCGTGTCCCATGATGCCGGGTTGCCGATGCGGATGGCAGTGGCGATAGTGTCCGGTTCAGTGATCGGGTGCCCTGCAACGAACGGCGCTGCACCCGCAGCCTGGAAACCCCACATGATGGGTGTCTTGGTGGAGACGGCCGGCAGCGTGCCGTTGGCGGTCTCGAAGGGAGCGGAGTACTCCTTGTATCCCTTCCAGTAGGCAGTGATGTTACCGGCGTTGCCGACAGGCAGAACATGGATATCCGGGGCATCGCCCAGGGAGTCCACAACTTCGAAGGCACCCGTCTTCTGGCCCTGGATACGGGCAGGGTTGACCGAGTTCACCAGGAAGACCGGGTAGGACTCCCCAAGCTTGCGGGCGATGTCCAGGCAGTTGTCGAAGTTGCCGTCCACCTGCAGCAGCGTGGCGCCGTGCGCAATCGCCTGGCTGAGCTTGCCCATGGAGATCTTGCCTTCGGGGACCAGCACAGCGCACTTGAGGCCTGCGGCCGTTGCGTATGCCGCGGCCGAGGCCGAGGTGTTTCCGGTGGAAGCACATACAACAGCTTTGGCGCCGGCTTCGACGGCCGCCGTCATAGCCATGGTCATGCCGCGGTCCTTGAAGGAACCCGTGGGGTTCATGCCCTCGACCTTCAGGTACACCTGCGAGCCGGTCAGCTCGGAAAGCTTCTGTGCGTGGACGAGCGGGGTGCCGCCCTCGCCGAGGGTGATGACCTTGGTGGCTTCCGTTACAGGCAAACGATCAGCGTATTCGCGGATTACTCCGCGCCATTGGTGAGCCACTTAGACCCCTTCTACCCGCAGTACGGATGTCACAGAATTGATGACGTCCAGGCCCTTGATGGCCTCGACGGTTGCTGCGAGTGCAGCTTCGGATGCACGGTGCGTCACGATTTTCAGCTCAGCCGACTCAACATTCGAGGCGGAGTCGCGGTGGATCGTTTGACGCATGATCTCGATGGATACGCCGTTCTCCGCAAAAATATGGGCGATGCGAGCCAGCACACCTGCTTGGTCTGCTACATCCAGACCGATGTAATAGCTGGTGTTGGAGGCATCAATGGAAAGTGCCGGAACATGCCCGGTAGTTGTTTCCGTGCGGCCGGGACCGCCGAGGACCAAGCGCCTGGCAGCGGAGACAAGGTCACCCAACACAGCAGAGGCAGTGGGAGTCCCCCCGGCCCCCTGGCCATAGAACATCAGTTCACCAGCGTTTTCGGCTTCGATGAAGACCGCGTTGAACGCACCGCGGACTGCTGCCAGCGGGTGTTCGCGTGGCAGGAGGGTGGGGTGCACGCGCACCGAGATTCCGCTGCCGTTCTCTGAGGCTTCGATTTTCTCGGCGATGGCCAAAAGCTTGATGACGAAGCCGGCTTCCTTGGCCGAAGCGATGTCCGCGGCACTGACCTTGGTGATCCCCTCGCAGTAGACGTCGTCCAGGGAGAACCTTGTATGGAAGGACAACGATGCCAGGATCGCAGCCTTGGCAGCTGCGTCATGGCCCTCAACGTCGGCAGTGGGGTCAGCTTCGGCGTAACCGAGGCGCTGGGCTTCGGCAAGGGCGTCTGCAAACTGCGCGCCAGTGCTGTCCATCTGGTCAAGGATGAAGTTGGTGGTCCCGTTCACGATCCCGAGAACCCTCGTAATGCGATCGCCGGAGAGGCTGTCGCGGATCGGGCGCAGAATGGGAATGGCACCGGCAACGGCGGCTTCGTAGGACAGCTGAACGCCGGCCTTGTCAGCCTCTTCGTAGAGAGTGGGGCCGTCCTGCGCGAGCAGCGCCTTGTTACCGGTGACAACGCAGGCGCCATTCTGGATGGCGGTGACGATGAGCGTACGTGCGGGTTCAATGCCGCCCATGAGCTCGATGACGAGGTCTGCGTCCTTGACGAGGGTCTCGGCGTCCGTGGTAAAGAGTTCACGGGGCAGTTCGACGTCGCGCGGCGAGTCGATGTTGCGCACGGCAATACCGGACAGCTCGAGGCGGGCACCACTGCGGGCGGCCAGAGCCTCGGCGTCGTCAATAAGAATGCGCGCGACCTGGGCCCCTACATTGCCACAGCCCAGCAGGGCCACCTTCAGGGTTCGCACTTCAGACATTCGCCACTCCCATGTCGCGGTTCAAGAGATCTTCTTCGGTTTCCCCGCGGACAATGAGCCTGGCGGCTCCGTCGCGCACAGCGACAACGCCAGGCCGGGCCAGGTAGTTGTAGTTGCTGGAGAGGGCCCAGCAATAGGCGCCGGTACCCGGTACTGCGAGCAAATCACCGGCTGCCACATCCGCGGGCAGATATACATCTCTAACAACTATGTCGCCGCTCTCGCAATGTTTGCCCACTACGCGGGACAGCTGCGGAGCTGCATCTGAGTCACGGGAAGCCAAAATCGCCGAATAATCCGCGTCGTAAAGCACCGGACGGGCGTTGTCGCTCATTCCTCCGTCCACCGACACATACCGACGCGGATACGTAACGTTCTCAGGACCTGTTTCGGTGCCCGGAACGTCCACGCGAACAGTTTTAAGCGTGCCTACCTCATACAAAGTGAACGTGGTGCTCCCGACGATCGCGCGTCCGGGTTCGATGGAAACACGGGGCGCTTCGATGCCGAGTTCCGCGCACTTTGAACGCACGACGGCGGCCATCGCCTGCGCGATTTCCGCTGCAGGGCGGGGGGTGTCCACTGGCGTATAGGCGATACCGTAGCCGCCCCCGAGGTCCAATTCCGGCAGGATGACGGAGTATTTGGCCTGCATCGCTGCCTGAAAGCCGAGGAGCTTTTCCGCAGCCAGCGCGAATCCGTCCGCCTCGAAGATCTGGGAACCGATGTGACAGTGCAACCCCAGGAGTTCCACGCTCGGGTACGACGTCGCGGCTGCAACGGCTTCCTCAGCGGCAGACAGGCCGGCTTCCTCGGTGGAGTCCTCAGCCATGGAGAGGCCAAACTTCTGGTCCTCGTGCGCTGTGGCGATGAATTCGTGGGTGTGGGCATGCACCCCTGGCGTGAGGCGCAGCATGACCTTGGCGGTTTCGCCGCGGCTGGACGCAATCTTGGCTACCCGTTCCAATTCATCGAGGCTGTCCACCACGATGCGGCCCACCCTCATATCCAGCGCCCGGTTGATCTCGGCGTCGGACTTGTTGTTACCGTGCAGGCCCAGATTGGCCCCGGGGATTCCGGCGCGGGCGGCAACAGCCAGTTCACCTCCGGAGCAGGTGTCCAGGCGAAGGCCTTCCTCGGTCACCCACCGTGCTACTGATGTGCACAGAAAGGACTTGCCCGCGTAGTAGACATCCACTCCCCCGCAGATGTCGGCGAAAGCGTCGTCGAAGGCGTCCTTGAAAGCACGGGCACGCGCGCGGAAGTCAGATTCGCTCATCACAAAGAGAGGAGTGCCGAATTGCGCCTTGAGGTCGCTGACTGAAATCCCGTCAATGGTGACCTCACCGGCGTCGTTCTTCTCCACGCCGGCTGCCCACATCGGTGCCTGAAGGACGTTAAGGTCCTCGGGGACGGCCAGCCATTCAGGGGCAAGCGGAGAGGCCTGGGGTGAATTTGGTGCGGTGTTTGTGGTCATGGCCTTACATCCGTTCCGGCGCGGAAACGCCCAGCAGTCCGAGTCCGTTGGCCAGCACCTGGCTGGTGGCGTCGTTCAGCCACAGACGGGTCCTGTTCACGTCCAGCACCGGTTCCTCGCCCTGCGGGGAGACACGGCAGGCGTCGTACCAGCGGTGGTATGCACCGGCGATGACCTCAAGATGGCGGGCAACGCGGTGCGGTTCGCGGAGCTCGGCTGCTTTGGCCACGATGGAGGGGTAGCTGCCCAAATAGGAGAGCAGCTCGTTCTCCGTGGCGTGATCCAGCAGCGATGCGTCGAACACAGATCGGTCCACCCCGGCCTCGGCGGCGTTGCGCGCGGTTCCCCTGGAGCGGGCATGGGCGTATTGCACATAGAACACGGGGTTCTCGTTGCTGTTCTTCTTGAGCAGTTCCGGGTCCAGCGTCAGCGGCGAGTCGGCAGGGAACCGGGCAAGGGAGTAGCGCACTGCGTCCTTGCCCAACCAGGAAATGAGGTCCTTGAGCTCAATGATGTTGCCCGCGCGCTTGGACAACTTGGCGCCGTTGACGGACACCAACTGTCCAATGAGAACCTCAATGTTTACTTCGGGATCGTCGCCCGCGCACGCTGCAATAGCCTTGAGGCGATTGATGTAGCCGTGGTGGTCGGCGCCAAGAAGGTAAATCTTCTCGGAGAAACCGCGGTCCTTCTTGGAGAGGTAGTACGCGGCATCGGCGGCGAAATAAGTCGGTTCTCCGTTCGCGCGGATCATGACGCGGTCTTTGTCGTCGCCGAAGTCAGTGGTGCGCAACCAAACGGCGCCGCCGTCGTCGAACACATGCCCCTGTTCGCGGAGGCGGGCAACGGCAGATTCAATGGCACCGGCGTCGTGCAGTTCCTTCTCGGAGAAGAAGACGTCGAACTCCACGCCGAAATCTGCCAGCGTTGCTTTGATATCCGCCATCTGTGCCTCGTAGGCAGCAGCACGGATGACCGGCAGGGCAGCCTCGTCTGTGAGTTCACGGATATCCGGGTGCGCCTTGAGTACTTCATCGCCGAGTTCGCGAATGTACTCACCGGGGTAGCCGCCCTCGGGGACGCCCCGGCCGTGGAGCCGGGAAAGGACTGAGTTGGCGAAGACGTTCATCTGCGAACCGGCGTCGTTGATGTAATACTCCGCGGTGACGTCGGCGCCCGAAGCCCGCAGCACGCGTGCGATCGCGTCGCCCAGGGCGGCCCACCGGGTATGGCCGATGTGAAGGGGACCCGTGGGGTTGGCGGAAACGAATTCCATGTTCACAACATGTCCTGCGAGCGCCTGGTTGGTTCCGTAGGTGGAACCGGCCTCAACGATTGCCTTGGCGAGCGCGCCTGCCGTTGCAGCGTCAACGGTGATGTTCAGGAAGCCCGGACCTGCGATTTCCACTCCGGTCACGCCGGCGATTTCCTGCAGGCGGTGGCTGAGGATTCCCGCGAAATCGCGCGGATTCGTACCGGCTTGCTTAGCCAATTGCAGGGCAATATTGGTGGCCCAGTCTCCGTGGTCCCTGTTCTTGGGGCGCTCCACCCGGACGTCGTCGGGGACAGCAGATTCCGCCAAGGCGATTTCGCCGGCGGAGACGGCATCCTTAAGGCAGGTGGATATGGCAGCAGAGAGTTCTTCGGGAGTCACCCATCCAGCCTACCGGGGGCCCGCGAACTCGAGGAATTAAGGCTCGTTTATGTGGATATCTGGGACACAGCACCTGTACATGAACGGCTGGCGGCACTCACAGACTGAACCATTACGCTGATTTCAACGTTGTGAAGACGTAAGAGGTGGCTTTTATCGGTCATCCAGAGACCGAAACCATCCGTTGACCGCATGTTGATCACATCTTGTCCAGTTGAAACGAGCAGAACATGACTACGCCACTCCGCAAGAGCCTCTACGTCGGGTTCGCCAGCGTCTCCATTATCGGGACCGCCGCTGGCTGTGCCCCCACAACGGAAGCCCCGTCAACCCAGACACCCGCTACCCAGAATGGTGGCCAGGCTTCCACTGGCAGTCCTTCTTCCTCCACTTCGGCTGGAAAGGGTGACTCCACGTACAAGGACGGCACGTACAACGCCGATGGAACGTATACATCGCCGAACGGCCAGGAGACGGTTGGCGTTGAGCTCACGCTGGCCGGGGACAAGGTGGAGGCAGTGAATATCACCGTCCACCCCTCCAACCCCAATACCAAGAAGTTCCAGGGCGAGTTTGCCAGCGGTATCGCGGCACAGATCGTTGGCAAAGACATCGACGAACTCAACGTTTCCAAGGTGGCCGGTTCCTCCTTGACCTCCGGCGGCTTCAACGATGCCGTGGCACAGATCAAGTCCCAGGCAAAGTAGCAGCCATGCCGCATCCGGGCTGGAGCCGCTTTAGCTTCGAAGGGATCGGTACGCACTGGGAAATTTCGACGTCGTCGACGCTTGCGCCGGATGTGCAGCGCCAACTGCTTGCAACAGTGGCGGATTACGACCAAACGTATTCGCGGTTCAGGCCGGATTCCCTGGTTTCCGCTCTGGAGCGCGGTCCCGGCAGCATTTCCTTGCCCGGGCACTCTGTGGCCCTCCATGACGTCTACGAGGCGCTGTACCGGATCAGTGGCGGCTCCATGACGCCCCTGATCGGCAGTAGCTTGAACCGTCTTGGTTATGATGCGGGCTACACCCTGGTTCCTTCAGACGCCCCAGAGGGTGCTGCCAAGTGGGAAGACGTCCTGGAATGGTCGGGAACCACGGTATCGGGCAAGGTTCCGCTGGTATTGGACGTTGGCGCCGCCGGAAAAGGACAGCTCGTGGACCTGCTCGGTGAGGTCCTCCATTCAGCTGGCTACCTGGACTTCCTGGTGGATGGCAGCGGGGACATGCTGCATGCCGGAAGCATGCCCATCACTGTGGCCTTGGAGCATCCTTATAACCCGAAGCAGGCAATCGGCACTGTGGAATTGGACAATTCCGCCCTCTGCGCCTCCGCCTCCAACCGCCGGGCCTGGGGCGACGGGCTGCACCATGTACTGGACGGAATCACGGGGCAACCCATCCAAACCACAGTGGCCACCTGGACCATGGCCGCGAGCGCGATGGTGGCAGATGCCTTGGCCACGGCACTCTTCATGGTGGAACCGGCCGCCCTTGAGGCTGAATTCGATTTTTCCTGGCTACGGGTGTTTTCGAATGGGACTGCCACATTTTCGGCTGGTTTTGAGGGGAGACTGTTCACATGAATGCCATGAAGTCGCGATTGGACACCTGGTTGGGCCGCTTCACCATGTACCGCTTGATTTTGTGGGTTCTCGGGGTGCTGGTGGCCTACAGCCTGCTCCTGAACGTCTTGGGGTGGCTGACGTTCGGCCTGTCACAGATGCTGGTCCACTTATGCGTGTGCCTGGGGCTTACCTATGGATCGAACCGCCTGCTGGCCTTGCTTTTTCGGACCACGCCACATTCGGAGTCTTCACTCATTACCGGCTTGCTTCTGTATTTCCTGTTCTGGCCCACATTCGTCCCCACTGACATGGTGGGTGTTGCACTGGCGTGTGTCCTGGCCAGTGCGTCGAAGTATGCTTTGGCTTTCCGTGGGCGCCACATTTTCAACCCGGCGGCTGCGGGGGCTTTCATCACGGGCTTGACCGGACTGAACATAGCCACGTGGTGGGCCGCAACGCCTGCCATGTTGTGGCTTCTCGTTCCTGGCGTCCTGGCGGTCTTGTACCGAACACGGAAAATGCTGATGGCAACAGTTTTCCTGCTGGTGGCCACCAGCATCGTCTGTGTCGAATTGTTGGGCCGCGGCATGACCTTCGGCCAGGCCCTGTGGCAGCCGTTGGCCCAGCGTCCCCTGCTCTTCTTTGTCGGCTTCATGCTTACCGAGCCGCTCACGCTCCCTCCACGCCGTTGGCAGCAATTGGCGCTTGCCGGCGTCGTCGGCGTTGTCTTTGCGGTTCCTTACAACCTGGGCTTCGTGGCCAATTCCCCTGAACTCGCGCTCCTGGTGGGGAACCTCATCGCTTTCTTCCTGGGCCAGCGGGGCCGCGTGGAACTGACATTCAAGGGATCCCGGGCCCTGACCCCGGGGACCAAAGAGTTCCGCTTCGAGCCACGGCGCCCCGTCCGCTATGCGGCCGGGCAATTCATGGAGCTGAACCTTCCGCATTCGGGGTCCGACGGGAAGGGCCGCCGCCGCGTCTTCAGCATCACCAGCGCCCCGGGTGCTCCAGAAGTGACCTTCGGCGTCGGAACTGCCGAGCCCCTGTCCACTGCCAAGAAGACGTTGTTGGCGCTAAAGCCCGGTGACATGATTTCCGCCACAGCCGTTGGCGGAGACTTCGTGCTCCCGCGCGACGCCGCCACACCGGTCCTGCTGATTGCCGCAGGTATCGGCATCACGCCTTTCCTTTCCCACCTTGCATCCGACGCCGCATCCCGCGACACCGTGGTCCTTTACCTTGCCCAAGGGCGCGATGAACTCGCCGCTTGTGAGCAATTGGAGGCATCCCGGGCAAAGGTGATCGCCCGGCTCGCGGATGGCTCAAATCCCCCCGATTTCATGCACGACGCCGGCACCTCCAGGATCGATGCACAGCGCCTGAAGGAGCTGGTACCGGACATCGGGGCCCGCGAGGTTTATGTCTCCGGTTCCCCGGCGAGCGTGGATTCCCTTCGTGCCGCGGCGCGCGGTGCAGGTGCGCGGCGGGTACATGTTGACTCGTTTGCGGGGTACTGAGCCGCGGGTACCGCTGGGCCGTACGGTGCAGGGCGCTAAAGATCATGGCCGCGTTTTCTTTTGGGGCTCGGTGGCTGCTAAGCTCTAGGACGTCCCACCGGCAACGGAGGGAACCCCGGATGCCCTCGTAGCTCAGGGGATAGAGCGTCTGCCTCCGGAGCAGAAGGCCGTAGGTTCGAATCCTATCGAGGGCACACACGGTACCCCGCCAGTCCAACTGGCGGGGTATTTTTTGCGTTCCGGCTCCCACTCCCGTCACTGCAACCCGGGTCGCCGCTATCAGTTCAGGGCTTGCCGGGCGAACACCCCAAAATTGTCAGCCCCCGCTCCTAGGCTGATCACAGTTGCCAGTCGCCAAGAGCCAAAGGGGTTGCCGTGATTTGTTCAATCGTTCCGCCTTATATGCTTCGAAGGATTGCCGCCCAGAGTGAACCGCGGCTTTGGGCTGTTGCCCGTGCAGCCAAGGAATCACTCCTGCACATCAAGGACCTCCAGGCGGTTCGTGCCGCCCCTGCGCCCTCTGCTCCCCCCAGTGCAGTGGCGGCAAAGCCCGGCCCACCAAAGCGCACTATCTACGATGCCGACACCTCGGAAAACCTGCCCGGCCGGGTGGTCCGCAAGGAAGGCACTGCTCCTATTGGGGACGCCGCTGCCGATGAGGCCTATGACGGTTTGGGCAGCACGCACCGACTATATGCCGAGATCTTCGGCCGGGACTCCATCGATGGCGCCGGCCTGGCCCTGGACGCTACCGTTCACTACGGCAATCTGTACGACAATGCCTTTTGGGATGGCAACCAGATGGTCTTCGGGGATGGCGACGGGGAGATTTTCCAGCGCTTCACCAAGTCCGTCAGCGTCATCGGCCACGAACTGGCTCATGGGGTCACGCAATTTACGGCAGGGCTCAATTACCGCAACCAGGCAGGTGCCCTGAACGAGTCCATGTCAGACGTCTTCGGTGTCCTTGTGGAGCAGTACCTGAAGAACGAAACTACCGAGCAAGCAAGCTGGCTGATCGGCGAGGGCCTTTTTACCGACAAGGTCCAAGGTGCGGCCTTGCGCTCGATGAAGGCCCCGGGCACCGCCTACGACGACGACATCCTGGGCAAGGACCCGCAGCCGGACTCCATGGACACGTATGTTCGGACCAGTGCAGACAACGGCGGAGTGCACATCAATTCGGGCATCCCCAACAGGGCGTTCTACCTTGTTGCCTCCGAGCTGGGTGGCAACGCATGGGGTGTGCCAGGGCAGATCTGGTATGGGACACTCACCAGCGGGGCGCTGACGCCAGCTTGCACTTTTGGCAAGTTCGCCAAGACCACTGCGGCCACCGCGGAAGAACTTTTTGGCGTTGGCTCAGTAGAGCATGACGCCGTCCTGAAGGCGTGGGAGACTGTGAAGGTCAAGGTTTAGACCAGCCGGCGGGACCGTCCGGCCCCGGGTAGTCCCGCCGTCGTTGGCTTGCCACCAGTACGTCAAACGAGAAGTAGCCGGTCATGAAAATCACCGTCCAGCGCAGTGGGGGCATAGCCGCGATGACACGCGTCTGGAGCGTGGAGGCAGTGTCTGATGATGACAAAGAGCGCTGGATGCCGATCGTTGAGGCATGTCCCTGGGACGAGGCGAAGAGCCAAGCCAGGACGGTGAACGAACCGGATCGGTTCATGTACTCCATCAGGGCAGGCCAACGGCGGGCGACGCTACCCGAGCGCGCGGTCACCGGGCCTTGGCAGGAACTGGTGGAGTGTGCCAAGGCTGAAGGTTCCGAGTCCCATGGCCGCCTGGGGGTCCGCCGCTAGATCGCCTCGGCCAGCTGCCCGCGGAAGGCCCGTCGGTAGCTCTGGGGACTCGTATCCAACACCTTCGTGAAGTGGTGGCGAAGCAGGACGGAATGCCCGAATCCTGCTTCCCGCGCAATCTCATCGATATTCAACTCTGTGGACTCCAGGAGTTCCTGGGCCCGCAGCACCCGCTGGGAGTTCAACCAAGCCGCCGGCGTAGTCCCCGTTTCCGCCCTGAAGCGGCGTGCGAAAGTTCTGGGCGACATATGCAGGCGCGCAGCCAGCTCGTTGACGCTGTGTTCTTCGTCGAGGTGTTCAACCATCCATCGCAGGAGTTCCTCCATGGGCGCTGAACCACAGCGAGGCATTGGCCGGTCAATAAACTGGGCTTGGCCGCCGTCGCGATGGGGCGGAACTACCATGTCGCGCGCGATCGCAGCAGCTACGTTGGCTCCCAGCTCCACACGCACAAGATGGAGGCAGGCATCGATTCCGGCGGCTGTTCCTGCGCTGGTAATGATGGTCCCGTCCTGGACATAGAGGACGTTCTCATCCACCACCGCTGCAGGATAGCGGCTAGCCAGATCCTGTGAGTAATGCCAATGGGTGGTGCATCGGCGCCCATCAAGCAGCCCGGCCCGGGCCAACGCGTAGGCGCCTGAGCAAATGGACATCACCCATGCGCCCCGGGCGTGGGCCGCCCGGAGCGCATCCAGGACAGATTCCGGCATCTCCTGGTCCCTCCCGAAGGGCGCCATGATCACCAGGTCCGCATCAGCCGCGGCTTCCAGGCCGTTGTTGACATGCAGCGAGAGCCCGGACTTCATGCGGATGTCTCCCGGCTCGGGCGCGCACACCCTGAAGTCGAAAGCAGGTACGCCTGCGCCGCGGTCGGATCTATCGATGCCGAAGACCTCAAACGCGGTGCCGAACTCGAAGATCGAGAAGTCGGGGACAACTATCACGGCCACTGATTTCAACATATCTCCAGTGTGGCAGAAAATTGTCTAAATGGGGCATTTCTGCCACTGTTTCTTGGCTGCCGGCAAGAGAAGACTGAAGGCATGGAAATTTTCGGAATCATCCTCTTCATCGTCCTTATCACCGCCGTCGCAGCCACCGTTACCGCCCTCCTGAAGGACGGACGCGGCCACAACCCACCCATCAACTCCAAGGAACCCTGGAGCGCCTTCGACGCTCCCAGTACTCCCTACTGGAACCCTCGCATCTACTAGCCGCCCGCCAGCCCACTGAAAGCAGTCAGCCAGGGCCTGTCCATCCGACGCCCGTCCTTCACGGAATTCACCAGGATTTCCTGAACGACGGGCGTCCCTATGCGCCCTGCTTGCAGTATTTCGCCTGGCGGGCAGCGTCGAGGCCGCCGAATTTGTGAGCTGCCGGACAGGTGAGCTGCCGGGCATGTGACAGGGACAGCGGACGTTGACGGGAAGCCACAGTAGACTGGCAGCAGCCATGACACTACATATTTCCTACCCCGCTGAGCTGCCGGTATCCGAGCGCCGCGAGGATCTGATGGCGGCGATCGCCGCAAACCAGGTGACCATCATTGCCGGCGAAACCGGCTCGGGCAAAACTACCCAGATCCCCAAGATGTGCTTGGAACTGGGTCTGGGCGACACAGGCCTGATCGGCCACACGCAGCCGCGCCGACTGGCGGCCAGGACTGTTGCGGAGCGCATCGCGTCCGAGCTGGACGTCGAGATCGGCCAGGAAGTCGGCTTCCAGGTCCGGTTCACTGGCGAGGTCAGCGCATCGACCAAGATCAAACTCATGACCGATGGCATCCTCCTGGCAGAGATCCAACGGGATAAACTCCTGCGCAAGTACAGCACCATCATCATTGACGAGGCCCACGAGCGCAGCCTCAACATCGACTTCATCCTGGGCTATCTGAAACGGGTACTCCCCCAGCGCCCGGACCTGAAAATTATCATCACCTCGGCCACGATCGATCCTGAACGCTTCGCCAAGCACTTTGGCACGGAGGAATCCCCCGCCCCCATCATCGAGGTTTCCGGCCGCACCTACCCGGTAGAGATCCGATACCGGCCCTTGTCACAGCCTGCCGGCGCCGACGAAGACGGGTCCGATGACGAACTGGAAGAGGACCGGGACCCGCTGGATGCGGTCTGTGACGCCGTGGACGAACTGGCAAAGGAAGCACCGGGCGATATCCTCGTGTTCTTCTCCGGCGAACGGGAAATCCGTGACGCTGCCGAGGCCATCAATGGGCGCATCCAGACCAACGGACGCCTCGCCGGCACGGAAGTCCTGCCCCTCTTTGCCAGGTTGAGCCTGCAGGAGCAGCACCGCGTATTCAATCCCGGTGGAAAGCGGCGTATCATCCTCGCCACCAACGTGGCGGAAACCTCGCTGACTGTCCCCGGCATCAAATACGTGATCGACACCGGCACGGCCCGTATCTCGCGGTATTCGCACCGGACCAAGGTCCAGCGCCTGCCCATCGAACGTGTATCCCAGGCCTCAGCCAACCAGCGATCCGGACGGTGTGGCCGCGTTTCCGAGGGCATCGCCATCCGTCTCTACTCAGAGGAAGACTTTGAGTCCCGTCCGCAGTTCACGGACCCGGAAATCCTGCGGACCAACCTGGCCGCCGTCATTCTGCAGATGACGGCCATGGGCGTTGCCCGCGGTCCCAAGGATGTTGAGAACTTCCCGTTCGTCGAACCGCCTGATTCACGCGCCATTAACGACGGCGTCACCCTCCTTCGCGAGCTCGGCGCCCTCAGCCCGGCAACTTCGAGCACGCCTGCGTCCAAGGATCCCCGCGGTAACCGTCGAAGCGGCAGTGGCCTGACCGCCGTCGGGCAGAAACTGGCCCAGTTGCCGGTTGACCCACGGCTGGGCCGCATGATTGTCGAAGCCGGCAAACGCGGTTGTGTCCGCGAAGTGATGATCCTGGCAGCAGCCCTTACCATCCAGGATCCGCGCGAACGGCCCACCGACAAGCAGCAACTCGCTGCCGAGAAGCATACGCGGTTCCGCGATGAGAACTCGGACTTCACTGGGTTCCTTAACCTCTGGAACTACATCCAGGAAAAGCAACGCGAGCTGTCCTCGACGCAGTTCCGCCGTCTTTGCCGCAACGAATTCATCAACTATCTTCGCGTCCGGGAGTGGCAGGACCTTTTCACCCAACTCCGCCAACTCGCCAAGCCCTTGGGTATCACGCTGGACGATAAGCGTGAAGCTGATCCCGTAGGCAACCACGAGGGAATCCACATCAGCCTGCTGTCAGGGTTGCTGAGCCACATCGGCCTGCTTGATGAGCGCAAGCGCGAATACGCCGGCGCCCGCGGCAGCCGCTTCGCGATCTTCCCCGGTTCTGCCTTGTTCAAAAAATCGCCTGCATTCGTCATGGCCGCCGAGTTGGTGGAAACCAGCCGCTTGTGGGCCCGGGTCGCTGCCAGGTTCGATCCCTTGTGGGTGGAGCAGGTAGCCCCGGACCTCGTGAAACGCTCTTACAGCGAGCCCCATTGGTCCTCCCGGCAAGGGGCCGTCATGGCCCACGAGAAAGTCACGCTGTACGGCGTGCCCATCATCCCGAACCGTCGGGTCAACTACGGCCGCATCGATCCGGAATTGTCCCGTGAACTCTTCATCCGCCACGCGCTGGTGGAAGGCGAGTGGAAGACCCATCACAAGTTCTTCCACCGCAACCGCGCGCTCCTGCAGGAGATCGAGGAGCTTGAAACCAGGATGCGCCGGCGGGACATCCTGGTGGATGACCAGACCCTGTTCGAGTTCTATGACGCCCGGGTGGGCAAGGACGTCGTGTCTGAACGGCATTTCGACAAGTGGTGGAAGGAGGCCCGCCAAGCCGATCCAACCCTGCTGGACTTCGATCAGTCGCTTTTGATGAGCGAGGACGCCGAGGCCCTCGATGACTCCGCCTACCCCAAAACGTGGCTGCACAAGGGCTTCGAACTTCCACTGAGCTACGAGTTCCATCCCGTGGCTCCTGGGTCTGCTCCGAATCCTTCGGACGGTGTCACCGCCGAAGTTCCCGTGTTGTTCCTGAACCAACTCGACGACGCACCGTTCCGGTGGCAGATTCCGGGACAACGCGTAGAACTGGTCACAGCGCTTATCAAATCCCTCCCCAAGCAGGTTCGGAAGAACTTTGTGCCTGCCCCTGACGTCGCCCGGCAGGCTACGGAGGCCTTGGAAAGAGACTTCGATCCCGCCACTGACGAGCTCGAGCCCTCCTTGGAACTGGTTCTTCGGCGGCTCCGCGGACACGTCATCCCACCGGGATCATGGAACTGGGAAGCCGTGCCTCCCCACCTTCGCGTGAGCTTTAAGGTGGTGGACAGCAAGGGCAAGGTCCTCGACGAAGGCAAGGACCTCGCCCAACTGCAGGAAAAAATGGCCCCGGCCACACGTCGGGCAATCGCCGAATCGCTCGGTGCTACACCTGCGACGACGGCCCCAGGCAAGGCTGGCACAAGAGCCGGAGCGCCAGGCGCCTCAAACGGCAAGACCGCTGGTTCCGCGGCCGGGACGGTCAGCAGTCCTGATGTCCGTGCCGGTGCCCACCCTGACGTCCATCCTGCTCAAGGAGTGGTGGCCGAACGCACTGGTATCACCGAATGGGACTTCGGGACCGTGCAACGCCAGGTCACCCGAACGGTCAAGGGCCACGCCGTCACCGGCTACCCGGCGATCGTGTATGAGGGTACGTCTGTAGCCCTGCGCGTGTTCCAAAGCCAGCAGGAGCAGGAGGCGGCCATGCGTGGTGGCGTGATCCGGCTCCTGGCACTTCGGATTCCCTCACCGGACCGGTACGTGCTGGAGCATCTCAGCAACACCGAAAAGCTGACGTTCAGCCAGAACCCGCACGGCTCGGTAAGTGCCCTGATCGCTGACTGCGCCCTTGCCGCCATCGACAAACTGACGCCCGAGGCACTGCCTTGGGATAAGGAAGCCTTCGATGCGTTGTATGAAGTAGTCCGCGCTGAGCTGATCGATACTGTATTTACGGTGACGGCCGTCGTCGAACGCATCCTGGCGAGCACGCGCCGGATCCAGAAGCAGCTGAAGTCCAGTGCCAGCCTGCCGCTCATCAGCGCCCTCAATGACATGAAAAGCCAGCTGGAGCAGTTGGTCTTTCCGGGCTTTGTGGCACAGACGGGCTACGCGCAGCTGAGCCAGCTTCCGCGGTACTTGCAGGCTATCGAGAAGCGGCTGGAGAAGCTCCCGGGCAACGTTCAGCGCGACGGATTGAATATGGCCATCATTCAGGCCCTGGAGGACGACTACGACGACGCCGTATCAGCGTTGCTCCCAGGACGCCGGGCAGGTACGGAATTAACCCGGGTGCGCTGGATGATCGAAGAACTGCGTGTAAGTCTCTTCGCCGTCGAGTTGGGCACGGCCTACTCTGTCTCCGAGAAGCGCATCCGAACGGTGCTGAACCAGGCCTTGGCACCGGCCTGAGGGTTAGTCCTCAGGTACGAAGTCCCCGTGGCCGGCAGCCCGCAAGGCCCCGCGCAGCTTCACAGCCGTGGCATCCATGACGGCAGGATCCGGATTATGGTCCACGTTGTGTACCTCAAAGTCCGCCATCGAATAGGCGGGCCAGATGTGCACGTGCAAGTGGTCCACCTCGAAGCCTTCCATCAGGACACCCACGCGCCTGGCGCTGAAAATCTCCTCCTGGACCTTGCCGATCCTCTGGGCAACGTCCATGACCTTGGCCAAAAGCTCCGGGCTGGCGTGCGTCCAGGAATCCACTTCCTCACGAGGCACCACCAGTGTGTGTCCCGGCGTGATCGGAGCGATTGTCAGGAAGGCCACAACGTCCTCGTCCTTCCACACGAAACGGCCCGGGATTTCCCCGTTGATGATTTTGGTGAACAGCGTGCTCATGCATCTGCCCTTTCTGACGGTTCCTGAAGTGTTGCGGTGTCCAGTACAAATCGGTACTTTACGTCGCCGGCCACCATACGGTCATAGGCTTCGTTGAGTTGTTCGGCCCCTACGATCTCAATGTCGCTGGCAACTCCATGCGCGGCGCAGAAATCAAGCAGCTCCTGGGTTTCCTCGATCCCGCCAATCAGCGAACCTGCATAGGCCAGGCGACGGCGTATGAGCAGCCCCGGGCTGACGGACGGCATGTCATCGGCCGGGAGCCCAAGCTGGAAAAGCGCCCCATCAAGCCGCAGCGTGCGGAAGTAGGGGTTGAGATCGTGCGGCGCGGCAACGGTGTCAATGATGACATCGATACTGCGGTTCGCACCCGCCATGGCCTCAGCGTCCTTGGACAACACCACGTGGTCCGCTCCGAGTTCCCGTGCGGCGTCGAACTTCGCTTCAGAGGTAGTGAACACGGTAACCTCCGCGCCCATGGCCTTGGCGATCTTGACGGCCATGTGGCCCAACCCGCCCAGCCCCACTACTCCCACCGAATCTCCCTCTTCGACGTCGAAATATCTCAACGGCGAATATGTGGTGATTCCGGCGCACAGCAGAGGAGCGGCTGCTGCGGCGTCCAGGGCCTCAGGAATACGCAGCACGAAGCGCCGGTCAACCACCACCGACGTCGAATATCCGCCTTGGGTTATTGCGTCGCCATTGCGCGGGTCCGCCACTCCATAGGTGCCAACATTGCCCCGCTCGCAATACTGTTCCAGCCCATCCAGGCAGCTCTCGCACTCCCGGCAGGAATCCACAAGGCAGCCAACACCGACACGGTCACCCGGAGCAAAATTCTGCACAGCAGAACCCACCCGCGTTACACGGCCGACGATCTCATGGCCCGGAACCAGCGGATAGGGTGGCAAACGCCATTCGCCACGTGTCGCATGAACATCGGAGTGGCAAAGACCGCAAAACTCGATCGCAATCTCCACATCGTCTTCCTTCGGCGCACGGCGCGCGACAGTCAGCGGTACCAACCCGCTGTCCGGGGAAGTGGCGCCAAACGCGGCCGCGAGTGTGGAACCTGCCGGATCCGATGACTGCGCAGGAACAGGCTTCGCTGTGTCCATGGGAATTGGCTTCGCCAGGGGCGGGGGCACGGGACGTCCAGGGGTCATGATCCGACGCTACTCCCGGCAGCGTTGCTCTTGCCACTTTGGCCGTGGGTGTTAGGAGTATCCCCAGCGCTCCCCACATAGTCGTCCTCGAATGGTGCACTGCCAACGGCCACGGGATTCGCGGCATTGTTTGACCATTGCGAGAACGACCCAGGGAAGAGTGCCGCAGTGTGTCCGGCAATTTCCAGGGCGGCAACCTGGTGCGCAGCCGTGACGCCGGACCCGCAATAGACTGCAACGTTGCCCGGGCCATCCGCTCCCAATCCAGCGAAGCGCCTGCGCAGTTCCTCCGCTGACAGGAACGTTCCTTCCGCCGTGAGGTTTTCGGTGGTCGGTGCGCTGACAGCGCCCGGAATGTGGCCGGCACGGGGGTCGATCGGTTCGATTTCGCCCCTGTAACGTTCCCCGGCGCGCGCATCCAGCAGTACGCCCTGCTCATGCCAGTGCGCGGCTTCCTCCTGGGTGATCGTGGGCATTTTGCCCTCGGTCAGGGTGACATTCCCGACGGCGGGCGTCACCTCGCCTGCCTCCACAGGGTGACCTGCCGCACGCCAGGCGGCCAGTCCGCCGTCGAGCAGGTAAACGGCTTCCACGCCTGCATTCCTCAGCATCCACCAAGCGCGGGCCGCGGCCATAGTGCCGCTGTTGTCGTAAGCAACCACGGTGTCGCCGTCGTTGATCCCCCAGCGTCGCGCGGCAAGCTGGAAGCGCTCAATAGAGGGAAGGGGATGTCGGCCCAGGGCAGGCTGTGCGTGGTCCGCGAGTTCGCTGGGCAGGTCCACGAAAACCGCTCCTGGCAGGTGGCCTTCCAAGTATTGGCTGTGCCCATCCGTCCTGCCCAGGACCCAACGCACGTCCAGGAGCACGGTGCGCTCCCCCGCCGCGAGCCGCCGGTGTACTTCGGACGCGTCCATCAGAATGGTCATCTGCTCTCCTTCAGCTAAGCCTGCGTGGGCGCTCTGCTACCCATGCCAGTCTTCCAGCCTAGTCTTGTGTTCCACACCCCGCCGGTACGCTTGTCCGGTGAGCAATTCATGCATTCAGGACAGGGTTTGGGCCAGCGAGGCCATCCGCAAGATCGAAGCTGAGAACAACCGTTCGGCAGATACGCACCTCTACGCAGTCCCACTGCCCGAACATTGGGGAGTCCACCTCTATCTGAAGGATGAGTCGACGCACCGATCAGGCAGCCTCAAACATCGCCTGGCCCGTTCACTGTTCCTCTACGGCCTGGTCAACGGCTGGATCACGGAGGGCACCACTATCGTGGAAGCCTCCAGTGGCAGCACCGCGGTCTCCGAAGCTTACTTCGCCCGGCTCATTGGCCTGCCGTTTATCGCTGTCATGACCAAGACCACCAGCCCGGAAAAGATCGCCCTCATCGAGGAATTCGGGGGCGCCTGCCTCTTGGTGGACCACGCTTCAGAGGTATACGCCGTGGCGGAGGAGACGGCGAAAACGTCCGGCGGCTACTACATGGACCAATTCACCTTCGCCGAGCGCGCCACGGACTGGAGGGGCAACAACAACATCGCTGAATCAATCTTCCAGCAGCTCTCCCTCGAAGAGCATCCGGTTCCCGAGTGGATCGTGGTGGGCGCGGGAACCGGCGGCACGAGCGCGACCATCGGTCGCTACCTGCGATACAACAGGCACCGCACTTGCCTGGCAGTGGTGGACCCGGAGAACTCTGCGTTCTACCCGGCATGGCGCGATGGCGATGCTGCCGCCGCCACGGGTTTGCCGTCCCGCATCGAAGGCATCGGCCGTCCCCGCGCGGAGCCGAGCTTCGTCCCGGCTGTCATCGACCACATGATCCAGGTCCCGGACGCAGCCTCTGTGGCGGCCATGCGACACCTGCGCAAGCTCACCGGATTGCATGCAGGGCCCTCTACGGGCACCAACCTTTGGGGCGTCTGGCAACTCGTGGCCCAGATGGTCTCGGAAGGGCGAAAGGGAAGCATCGTCTCGCTCATGTGCGACGGCGGCGACCGCTATGTCGGCAGCTATAACGACGCCGCTTGGCTGGCCAGCAAAGGACTGGACCCTGCGCCGTACGAAGCGGTCTTGGAGCGATTCCACGAAACCGGTGCGTGGACCGGTTAAACCTCTACTGACTCACGCGGTGCGAGTCGCGTGTAGGTGGTTCCATAACGGGCACCGATCCGTGTGACGTGGCCTTCCACGATCCCCCGGCCCAGCTCGTTAAGCAGACCATCATGGACGGGGAACGCTTTGGGCGCGCGCACAGAGATAACAAAATCCACCACTTCCCCCACTTTGGACCATGGCGCATGGATGGGCACCAGGAGCGTCTGGACGTTGATTCCGTCCGGAACCACGAATGAATCACCGGGGTGGAAGACGTTCCCATCCACCAGGTAGCCGATGTTGGACACCACGGGAATCTGGGCATGGATAACGGCATGCTGGCCGCCGAAGGTTCGCACCGGGAACCCCGCTGCCTCGAAATCGGACCCCGGTTCGACCGTATGGATGCGATTGGCCACGGTGTCCGATCCAGCGTCGGATCCAGCTGCGTCCACCCCTGCATCCTCGGTGAGGGACTTTGCAACACCTGCTGGCGCATAGACCTCAAGCGAAGCGTTGCTGCGCAGGGCCGCCAGCACGGCCGACCGATCAATATGATCGTTGTGCTCATGCGTTACAAGGACAGCGTGCGCACCTGCCAACGCCTCTTCGGACTCAGAGAATGTGCCGGGATCGATGACCAGGACCCGCCGGTCCTTCTCCAACCGGACACAGGCATGCGTGAACTTGGTGAGCTTCATGGTGACAGCCTAGGGGCGGCCGCCGAGAGTTTCCAAGCCTCCCCTACTGGTAAAATTGGGGTTTGCCAGCGTTTCCAGGGAAGTGAGTCTTTCAATGCCACAAGGCACCAATTCCGCCACGACCGGTCCGGCCTCGCCGGCGGTAACAGGCGTCAAGGAGCAGCGCGTCACCAAGCAACGCCTGGCTGTCAGCGCCGCGCTGGATGAATTGGACGACTTCGTCAGCACCCAGGAACTGTACCGCCTCCTGCAGAACAAGGGCATCTCCGTATCCCTTGCCACGGCCTACCGCATCCTGCAGTCACTTGCCGACGACGGCCTCATTGATGTCCTGCGCAACGGGGAGGGCGAAGCCGTCTACCGCCGCTGCACCGTCACTGGACACCACCACCACTTGCTTTGCCGGAACTGCGGCAAGGCTGTGGAAGTTGAGGCCCCCGCGGTTGAGACCTGGGCGGCCCGCACAGCCGCTGAGCATGGTTTCACCGAGGTGGCGCACACCGTGGAGATCTTCGGACTGTGCCCTGAATGCACAGCCAGGAAGGCCGCTGGAAAGCTCTAAAGAGCGCCGGCAGGCTGCTCCCGTGATACGCGGCCGTTGAGGCCACGATTGGCCCGCACCCGCCCGATCACACGGCACACTACGTAAATAAGGAATGACAACGTGGTGACATAGGGGCTGATGGGTATCCGGCTGCCAAGGGCAAGCAGAATTCCACCCACGGTGGCAGCGGTCGCAAACACAACACTCAAAAGCACCACCAGGCGTGGCGAAGTGGTGACCCGGAGTGCGGCAGCGGCCGGTGTGATGAGCAGCGCCAAAACCAGCAGTGCGCCCACAATTTGGATGGACAAAGCCACACTGACCCCCAGCAGCACCATGAAGCCGATCGCCAGGCCGCGAACGGGAACACCACGCGCTTCAGCCATTTCAGGGTCCACGCTGGCAAAACTGAGCGGGCGCCAGATCGCCGCGAGGGCGAGCATCACCAGGACCGCCGTTCCAGCGAGTGCCTGAAGCTGGACAGTGTCCACGGAAACGATCTGGCCGGTGAGCAAGCCGAATTTATTCGCGGCACGGCCCTCGTACAAGGCAAGGAACAAGATGCCCAGGCCAAGCCCGAACGGCATGATCACGCCGATGATCGAGTTCTTGTCCCGGGCCCTCACACCCATGAGTCCCAGCAGCAGTGCCGCAGCCACTGAGCCGATCAGCGAGCCGAAAATGATATCGGCACCGATCAGCAGGGCAAAAGCGGCACCTGCAAAGGACAGTTCAGAGATGCCGTGGACGGCGAAGGCCAGGTCCCGCTTCATCACGAACGTGCCGACGAGTCCGCCGAGAAGTCCCAGGACAGCCCCGGCCCAAATGGAGTTTTGAACGAGTGCCAGCAATTCGCCGTAGTTCTCAAAGTTGAAGATGGTCTGCAGGATTCCATTGAGGTCCATTTAGAACTCCTGCCCAGCCGTGGCGTGCGCGTCGTCGTGGAAGTGCGTGGTCGCGTCCGGAAGCCCGACGACGACGATCCTTCCGTTGGTGTGGATGACTTCCACGTGGCTGTTGTACAGCTCGGACAAGACTTCGGTGGTCATCACTTCCTGGGGCGTCCCCACACGGAAATGGCCGCCGGCCAGGTAGAGCACGCGATCAACGTAGTCGATCACGGGATTGATTTCGTGGGTTACGAAAACAACCGCACTGTTCCGGGTATGGCATTGCTCGTTGATGAGTGAACTGACGCCCTGCTGATGATGCAGGTCCAAGGACAGCAACGGTTCATCACAAAGGAGTACCTGGGGTTCCGTGGCCAGGGCTTGGGCCACGCGAAGCCGTTGTTGCTCTCCACCAGACAACTGCCCCACAGGAACTTTCGCGTAGTCCGAGGCTCCCACCAGCTCCAGCAGTTCATCGATCCGCTGGTTTACCTTCCTTGAGGCCAGCCGCATACCCCAGCGGTGGCCGTCAATGCCTAGCCCTACCAGGTCACGTGCACGCAAAGGCGTATCCGGCGCGAAGGACTTTTGTTGGGGAATGTAACCGATCCGCTTGCTTCCCCGCTCCACCGGATGCCCGCCCAAGGCAACCGTTCCTGATTTCAATTCCTGAAGCCCCAGGAGGACCTTCAGGAAACTGGTCTTACCGCTGCCGTTGGGTCCGAGGACGGCAAAGAACTCCCCCGGATGTATGTCGAGATCAAGATCGCGCCAGAGTGTCCTCTTGCCGAACTGAAGGCTCGCTCCGCGGAGGCTCACTACGGGTGTCAAAAGTTGTCCTCGATTCATGCGTTGCTGGCGAACGCAACTAGTGGTGGCACCTTACAGTGGCGCCTGTGCTGGTACAGGATTCTGTGCTGGTCAGAGACAGAGGGCCCCGCAGCCATCCTGAATATCTTAGGACGCCGACGGGGCCCCCACCGCAATGGGTTGTCAGGAAATCTACTTCTTGAGCGCTGCCGTGATGGATTCCACGTTCTCTGTCATCCACTGCACGTAGTCCTTGCCCTCCGGCAAGGTTTCGGTGAAGTTCAGTACGGGCACGCCCGCAGCCTCGGCAGCCCGCTTTACGGACTCGGTCTGCGGACCTTCCGTCTGTTCGTTGTATGCCAGCAGCCGGACACCTCCGGAGCCCACCAGGTCTGTCGTTTCTTTCAGGACCGACGCCGGGACGTCGGTTCCCTCTTCAATCGCTGCGCTGTAGGCCTCCGGAGTCTTGTTCTCCAGTCCGGCCGCTGCCAGCAGGTACAAAGGAACGGGTTCGGTGATCGCCACAGGGGTGTGGTCGTTGCCTTCCTTGAGGGCCGCAAGCTTCCCGTTGAGCTCTGTCAGCTTCGCCTTGAACGTGTTGGCGTTGGCAGTAAAGGTCGAAGCAGATGCACCGTCCAGGCTGCCGAGCTTGCTGGCAACCGCGTCAGCGAATTTGCCCATCGTGTCCAGGCTGTACCAGACGTGCTCGTTGAACTCGCCGTGGTCATGGTTGTGGCCCTCTTCGGAGGACGCAGCTTCGCTGTGGCTTTCCTCTTCCGGAGCCAACCCCGAGACCTCAACGGCGCTGATCATATTTTCGTGGCCGACGTTGGTCTCATCGGCGATTTTGTGGAGGAATTCGTCATAGCCTCCGCCGTTCTCCACCACGAGCTTGGCTTTGGAGATGACCAGCTTGTCTTGCGCACTGGCTTCGTAGGAATGCGGGTCCTGGCTCGTCTTGGTGATGATCGCATTCACGTTGACCTTGTCCCCGCCAATGGCCTTCACGACGTCTCCGTAAACATTCGTGGAGGTCACCACTTCAATGGCTCCCGACGATGACGACGGGGCTCCTGCCCCGGCGCTACCGGCACAGGATGAAAGCAACAGGGCGGCAAGGCCGGCAGAAGCGGCCAATGACATGCGGGCGACGGAACGACGCATGGGAACCTCGGATCTACTCAAATGAGAATCAAAAACATTTATTGGTCGGGTTCAGTTTAGCCCTAAATGGGAATGATTCCTATTTAGCAGGGCTGGCGCCGACCCCGGGGCGGGCGCCAGCAACGATTTCCCATTATTGCTGGGTCTGCGGACCACCCAGACGCCGGATCCCCGTCGCCTGGGTAGCATCGCGGATCTCGCCCACCAACTGCTCGATCACGTCCTCAAGGAACAACACGCCCTGAGTCGCGCCTCCGGGTCCAACTACACGGGCCAGATGCGATCCGGTCCGCTGCATCACAGACATCGCCTGTTCAATCTCATCCTCCGGGGAGAGGTTCGCCAGGGAACGGATCCGCCCCTCGGCAATCGGATGGCGACGCCCCTCCTCAGGTATGGAGAGGATGTCCTTCACGTGCAGGTATCCGGCGAGTTCGCCGTCGTCGTCCACCATGGGAAAACGCGAGAAGCCGGTACGGCTGACCGCCTTTTCCAACTCGACGGGAGTCGACGCTGTCCTCAGGACCACCAGCTTGTCCAACGGAACCATGATGTGCGAGGCCGTGTGTTCAGAGAACTCCAGGGCACCGCTGAGCAAGCCAGCGTCATCGTCCACCAGGCCATGCCGTGTGGATTCCTGCACAATCGACTGGACTTCCTCAAGGGTGAATGAAGATGACACTTCGTCCTTGGGCTCGATCTTCATCAATCGGAGGATGTGGTTCGCCAGCCAGTTGAGGGTCCAGATCACAGGTTTGACCACGCGGCTGACAAACACCAGCGGCGGCGCCAACAGCAGTGCCGCCTTGTCCGCTACGGACACCGAGATGTTCTTGGGGACCATCTCTCCGAACGTCACATGCAGGAACGTGACAAAGAGGAGTGCAATGGCAAAGGCGATGACATCTGCCAGCTCCATCGGGACGCCAACCATCTCCAGCGGCTCCGCCAACAAGTGGTGGATGGCCGGCTCGGCAACCTGAAGAATCAAGAGCGAGCACACGGTGATGCCCAACTGCGCGCAGGCCAGCATCAAGGACACACTTTCCATGGCCTGCAATGTAGTTTGCGCCCGCTTTGACCCGGCTTGGGCCAGAGGCTCAATCTGGCTGCGGCGTGCGGACATGACCGCGAATTCCGCACCCACGAAGAAAGCGTTGCCGATCAAAAGAACCACGAGCCAGGCAATTCCTGCCCAGTCACTCATACGGCACCTGCTTCGTGGCGGTCATTCTGCGTGTCCTCAAGCGTCGCTTCATCTTCTTGAATGTGATGGAAGCAGATCCGGTCAATTCTCCGACCGTCCATACGGGTCACGGTCAGCGTGCCGCCGCCGGCCTGCACCACATCACCCACCTTCGCAATACGCCCAAGCTTGCTCATCACATAACCGCCCACAGTTTCGTAGGCGGGCTCATCGGGAACACTCAGGTTGGGGATTTGTTCGGACACCTCGTCCGGCCTCAGGAGGCCAGGGAAGTACCAGTCGCCGGATGCGCTCTGCAAAAGTCCGGGGCGGACCCTGTCGTGTTCGTCCGAGACCTCCCCAACGATCTCCTCAACCAGGTCCTCGAGGGTTGCAATCCCGGCGGTGCCACCATACTCATCGAGAACGACAGCCAGTTGCAGGTTTCCTTCGCGCAGTTCGGAGAGGAGGGCATCCAGGTGGATGGTCTCAGGCACACGAAGTACGTCCGTCATGATCGCCCCGGCCTGAAGCTTCGCCCGACGATCTGCAGGCACGGCCACTGCTTTCTTGATATGGACAACGCCGCGGATGTCGTCGGCCGAATCACCAATCACCGGGAAACGGGAGTATCCGGTTCGCCGCGCGGCATCGAGGATGTCGCTCACAGGCTGGTCGGCATCAATCGTTTCCATCCGGATGCGCGGCGTCATGACGTCCGCTGCAGTGCGCCCCGAGAAATTCAGGGTTCGCGCCACGAAGTTTGCGGTGCCGGCATCGAGCGTGCCCAGCTCAGCAGAGCGCCGGACGAGGGAAGCCAGCTCGGCCGGAGTGCGAGCTCCCGAGATTTCCTCTTTCGCTTCCAGTCCAAACAGGTTCAGCACCTTGTTGGAGAAGCCGTTGAGCACCACGATCGCGGGCTTGAAGACGGCAGTGAAAATGAGCTGCGCACGGGCAAGCTTCTTGCCCAGCGGGAATGCCAGGGCGATGGCCATATTCTTGGGCACCAACTCGCCCAGGAGCATCGACAACAGAGTGGCGAACGCCATCGCTACAACCAGGGCTATGGAATGTGCGACTTCCAGGCTGAGGCCAAGCAGGCCCAAAGGAGCCACAAGCAGCTGTCCCACAGATGGCTCCATGACGAAACCTGTCAGGAGGGTGGTCATCGTAATGCCAAGTTGGCAACTGGAAAGCTGGGTGGACAGGGACTTCAAGCATTTCAGGAGCGGAGCTGCGGCGTGGTCGCCGTTGTCGACTGCGCGCTGAACGCTTGCCTGGTCCAGGGCGACCAAGGAAAACTCAACTGCTACAAAGAAGCCGGTGCCAAGAATCAGGGCAAAGCCGGCAAGGAGAAGGACCCATTCCACTTAGCGCATCCCTCCAAGGGCAGGCGCTTGCAGTTTGGAAGTTCCGCTGAAGGGGGAGATTCGCCCCGGCGGAGGCTGATCGGGGGCCGCAGACGCATGGTCCGTGGCGCCACCGGCTCGGAAGGCCGGCGAGTGATGGGCATGTGAACGGGTGTTGCCGGCTCGAGGGGCGCGCTGTGCGGAGTTGCCTGATCGGCTCCCCCGACAGTTCCCAGGCCGGCACCTAGATTTACTGTCCATAAGGGTTTTAGTCTACAGGGCAAGTCCCGCAGGCCCATGCAGTGCTCACGCGCTTGACGGAAAATGCAGTGCCTCGGCATTACGTCGGCCTCAACATGATTTAGGTCACCACTATTGGCAGTTAACCAACGATCCTAACTAGACTGACAAAGGTCTGAGTTCGCGGGACCCGGACCCTGGTGCAGGGTTGCGGAAAAGCAACCTTGGCCAGCGGGAAATCAAAACTCATGGAAGAGGCGTATTTCAAGTGCCAGAGCAGCCCAGCCACCGTCTACCAGAGGAATTTGGCGGAAACGAGTGGCTCGTTGACGAACTGTACGAGCGGTACCAGCAGGACAAGAATTCGGTCGACGCCAAGTGGTGGCCGCTCTTCGAATCCTTCGATACCGGTGACGGCACTTCTTCCAACGGAACCTCCGCAGCCCCAGCCGCTGCCAATCCCCCCACCCAAGTACTTCCCGTCGTAGCTCCGGCTGAAGCGGCACCGGCACCGGCGCCGGCCGCTCCCGAAGCTGCCCCTGCGACCACCACTGCCGCTGCTGCTTCCGGTGAAGCGGCGGTTACGGCTCCGGCGAAGAAAGCCCCGGCTACAGTTGCCAAGGACGGAGCAAAGAAGCCCGTCGGCGGCAACGCCGCACAACCGATTCCTGCCCAGCTGCCCAAGAGCACCAAGGCGCCCACCGCTCCTGAGGAAGACGTCGTTTCTGTCCTCCGCGGACCGGCGAAGGCCATCGCCACCAACATGGTGACCAGCCTTGAGGTGCCTACCGCCACGAGCGTGAGGGCAGTTCCTGCCAAGTTGCTGATCGACAACCGCGTTGTCATCAACTCCAACCTTGCACGTGCCCGCGGCGGCAAGGTGTCCTTCACTCACCTCATTGGCTACGCGGTTGTCCGCGCTCTCTCCCAGTTCCCGTCAATGAACGTCTACTATGACGAAATTGATGGCAAGCCGAGCGCTGTCCAGCCCGCCCATGTCAACTTTGGCATCGCCATTGACATGCCCAAGCCCGATGGCACACGCCTCCTGATGGTTCCCAACATCAAGAAGGCCGAGACCATGGACTTTGCCGAGTTCTGGCACACCTACGAGGACCTCATCAAGCGAGCCCGCAACGGCAAGCTCACGGCGGACGACCACGCCGGTACCACGGTCTCCCTGACCAACCCCGGCGGCATCGGCACGGTGCATTCAGTACCACGTCTGTCCAAGGGACAGGCAGCCATCATCGGCGTCGGCGCCCTTGACTACCCGGCCGAGTTCCAGGGTGCCAGCGAGAAGATCATTGCCCAGAACGCCATCAGCAAGATCCTCACGCTGACCTCCACCTACGACCACCGGGTCATCCAGGGCGCAGGCAGCGGCGAGTTCCTCAAGCTGGTCCACCAGCTCCTCCTTGGTGCGCAGAACTTCTACGACGAAATCTTCGAAGCCCTCCGCATTCCGTACGAGCCCGTCCGCTGGAGCCCTGACCTCCAGGTTGACCCTGCAGATGAGATCAACAAGGTTGCCCGCATCCAGCAGCTCATCCACTCCTACCGTGTGCGTGGCCACCTCATGGCAGACACGGATCCCCTGGAATACGTACAGCGCAAGCACCCTGACCTTGATGTCCTGACCTACGGCCTCACGCTCTGGGACCTGGACCGCGAATGGCCCACAGGTGGCTTCGGCGGAAAGCCGCAGCTGAAGTTCCGCGACATCCTTGGAGTACTCCGGGATGCTTACTGCCGCACTACGGGCATCGAGTACATGCACATCCAGGAGCCTGCGGAGCGTAAGTGGTTCCAGGACCAGCTGGAGCACCCGTACTCCAAGCCGAGCCGCGAAGAGCAGCTGCGCATCGTTTCCAAGCTCAACGCAGCCGAGGCTTTCGAGACCTTCCTCCAGACCAAGTTCGTCGGGCAGAAGCGCTTCTCCCTCGAAGGCGGCGAGTCGCTTATTCCGCTTCTTGACGCAGTCATCTCGGACGCTGCCGACGACGGCCTGGACGAAGTCGCGATCGGCATGGCCCACCGTGGCCGCCTGAACGTGCTCACCAACATCGCAGGCAAGACCTACGCCCAGGTGTTCCGTGAATTCGAAGGCACCCAGGACCCGCGCTCCGTCCAGGGATCCGGCGATGTCAAGTACCACCTCGGTACTGAAGGCACCTTCACCTCGGACAACGGCAAGCAGACCAAGGTCTACCTCGCCGCCAACCCGTCCCACCTTGAAGCAGTCGACTCCGTGCTCGAGGGCATCGTCCGCGCCAAGCAGGACCGCCTGGACCAGGGCGAGTCCTTCCCGGTCCTGCCCATCATGGTCCACGGTGACGCTGCATTCGCAGGCCAGGGTGTTGTTGCTGAAACCCTCAACCTTTCCCAGCTGCGTGGTTACCGCACCGGTGGCACCATCCACGTAATCGTGAACAACCAGGTTGGCTTCACCACGGCACCGTCCTCTTCGCGTTCATCGACGTACTCCACGGATGTTGCCAAGATGATCCAGGCCCCCGTGTTCCACGTGAATGGCGACGACCCCGAAGCCGTGGTGCGTGTTGCGCAGCTCGCCTACGAGTTCCGCCAGCGCTTCCACAAGGACGTTGTCATCGACATGGTGTGCTACCGCCGCCGTGGTCACAACGAGGGCGACGACCCCTCGATGACGCAGCCCCTGATGTACAACCTGATCGAGGCCAAGCGCTCCGTACGCAAGCTGTACACGGAATCGCTGATCGGTCGTGGCGACATCACCGAGGAAGAGGCTGAGCAACTGCTCCGCGACTACCAGGAACGCCTTGAGCGGGTCTTTGCTGAGACGCATGCGGCGCAGACCTCCCCCATCCCGATCATCACTGCTGACTCTGCCGCTGTCTCGGACATCGAGCGCCCGATTGCCCAGCAGGCGGACTTCGGAACCAATTCACCGGCTTCCACCGCCATCTCCCCCGAGACTCTTGCCCGCATCGGCAAGGCTCACCTGGAGATCCCGGAGGGCTTCACGGTTCACTCCAAGCTCAAGCAGCTCCTGGAGAAGCGTGAGCAAATGTCCCGTGAAGGTGGCATTGACTGGGGCTTTGGCGAGATCGCGGCCTTCGGCTCGCTGATCATGGAGGGCGTTCCCGTCCGGCTGGCTGGCCAGGACTCGCGCCGCGGTACCTTCGTGCAGCGTCACGCAGTGTTCCACGACCGCGCCAATGGCAATGAGTGGCTGCCCCTGGGCAACCTCTCGGACAACCAGGCCAAGCTGTGGATCTATGACTCACTCCTGTCCGAATATGCAGCCATGGGCTTTGAATACGGATACTCGGTGGAGCGTCCCGACGCCCTCGTGCTGTGGGAAGCCCAGTTCGGTGACTTCGTCAATGGCGCTCAGACCATCATCGATGAATTCATTTCCTCCGCTGAGCAAAAGTGGGGCCAGCGTTCCTCGCTCGTCCTGATGCTGCCGCACGGCTACGAAGGCCAGGGCCCTGATCACTCATCCGCACGCATCGAGCGCTTCCTGCAGCTCTGTGCCGAGGACAACATGATTGTGGCCAACCCCACCACGGCAGCTTCGCACTTCCACCTGCTGCGTCGCCAGGCCTACAGCCGTCCCCGCAAGCCGTTGATCATCTTCACGCCGAAGCAGTTGCTGCGTCTCAAGGGCGCCGCGTCCGCCGTCGAGGACTTCACGACGGGCGGCTTCAGGCCAGTCATCAGTGATCCCGAGGTAGAGGCTGCAAACGTGGACCGGGTCATCCTGGTTTCCGGCCGCCTGTACTACGACCTCCTGTCCAACCGACAGAAGTCCGGGGACACCTCGACTGCGATCATCCGCGTGGAGCAGCTGTACCCGCTGCCGAAGGCTGAAATTGATGCAGAGCTCGCCAAGTACCCGAACGCTGACATCGTCTGGGCCCAGGATGAGCCCGCCAACCAGGGTCCGTGGCCGTTCATGGGGCTGAACCTGGCACCGGAGCTGGATCGCAGGCTCCGCCTCGTGTCGCGTCCGGCGTCTGCGTCCACCGCCGCAGGCTCCATGAAGCGCCACGCTGCTGAGCAGGATGCCTTGATCAAGCAGGCATTCGAACGCAAGTAGCCAAAAAACTGCCCGGCCGGAGGTGCTGTCAATGCACCTCCGGCCGGGCAGTTCTGTTTAATGGGACAGGTACCCGGTTCATCAAGCCGGCCGCAGATCCAAAAGCCGTGCAAGGACCGTAACGAGTGTGAAGAGGTAACCGTGGAAGACAGGAAGCTGCGCATTGCGGCTGTAGGAGATGAATTGCTCGCCGGTTTGGGTGACCCCCGCGCCTTGGGTTGGCTGGGAAGAGTGCTGGCCCGTACGCCCCAGGACACCGTGGTGGTGGAAAGCTTCTCACTCCCCTGCCCCATGGAAGGCACTGAGGGATTGGCCTCGCGATGGCAGGACGAAGCCGGCCGCCGTTTCAGTGACTCGCACGAGAACCGGCTGGTCATAGGGCTCTCCGGCCGTGACCTGGAGTTCGGGCTTTCCACGGCGCGAAGTCGTTTGAACCTTGCCAACATTCTTGATGGTGCCTCGCACAGTGGCGTTGAAGTGTTCGTGGTGGGCCCTCCACCCACTCTTGATCCGGCGCGCAACAAACGCCTGGCCGATTTGAACACAGCCTTTGCCGATGTCACCACCCGCCGCAACCACCACTACGTTGACACTTTCTCTCCATTGCTGAACCACGAGCAGTGGAGGACGGACCTCGCAGCCAATGGGGGGACACCCGGACAGGCCGGCTACGGATTGATTGCATGGCTCGTGCTGCACCGCGGCTGGTTCCAGTGGCTTAACATCGCCCAGCCGGAGTAGCCCTCCCCGCAAACCATTGCGTTCCCCTCACTCGCGATATATCGTGTTTTCATCAACGCGATATATCGCAATTTGGAGGGATCATGTCTGACGAGCTTTGGACCGTGACGGGCCCACAAACCATTGATGTGGACGATGTCCACTCGCTCAAACTTGGAATAGTCAAGGGCAGGTTCGACGTCGTCACCCACGACGAACCCTTCGTCCGGATCGAGGTCAGCGAGATCAGCGGAGACCCCCTGACCATTACGCTGGTGAACGGCCGCCTGGAGGTACGCCACCAACTCCAAGGACCACAAGGATGGTTCCGAAACCTGATGGGTACCGTCAACAACACCAGCACCAACTCGGTAGTGGTTGGGATCGCGCTTCCGCGTGGAGTGGACGTCGAAGCGGGAACAGTCAACGGCGATGGCATGGTCTCCGGCATCGAGGGACGGATCCGGCTCAACACAGTTTCGGGCTCCGTCATGGCCGACGGCACCAGCGGTGAATTGCACGTCAACACCGTCAGCGGCGAGGTCATCGCCAGAAACCACGACGGCGTCCTGACCGCCAAGAGCGTTTCAGGCGAAGTCACCGCTTCGGGCAAGTTCAAGAACGTCAGGGCAAGCACAGTGAGCGGTGACCTCAGCTTCGACCTCCACGACTACACCAACGACCTCGGAGCCAATTCGGTGTCAGGGGACCTGACCATCCGGCTGCCGCACGATGTTGGCCTGGACATCGTTGCCAAGTCCGCCAGCGGCACTGTCATCATTGATGACCAGATGTATGCCCAGCCCGGAAGCAAAGTGCAGACCATTGTTGGTCCGGATGAGAGGCTCATGCTGGTGCGGACCAATACAGTCTCCGGCAAGACCTACATCATGCACGGCACAGGGCCGGCCTCGGGAAATGACCACCCGGTGCCCGGGGAGGCGGGTCTCTGATGCCTCCTGTTTTTGCGCATGGCGCCCTGCGCTTATACCTCCTGGCATTGCTTGAGTCAGGACCCAAGCACGGATACGAGCTGATCAAGGCCCTGGGTGACCGGTTCGGCGGCACCTACTCCCCCAGCGCCGGGACGATCTATCCCCGTCTTGGGAAATTGGAGGAGGAAGGCCTGGTAGCTACCGAGACTGAGGGCCGCCGCACCAAGTACTTCGTCACGGAAGCAGGGCTGGCGGAACTGAACCGACGGCGGCAGGAGCTTGCCGACGTCGAGGATAATATCTCAGCCTCCGTGCGGCGGCTGGCCGACAACCTTCGGGAAGACATCAGATCCAACATGCGTGGGCTGAAGGCAGATCTCGCCGCTACGGCGGAGGCCGCGCGCAGCACTGCGACGGCCGCCGCCTTCCACAGCAGGACGGCGGGCTTTTCCCCTGAAGGCCACAGAATACTCAAAGAGGCCGAGCTCCTGGTCCAATCGTTCCGGGATGACATCCGCGTGGAGTTGCGTCAACACAGCGCCTCACACCCGCTCAATCCCGTAACCCTCGAGACGGTGCGTGCAGTGCTGGACCAAGCACGCATCTCCATCAGGAATTCGCTGCGGAGCTGACAATGCTCCAACCCGGTTCGCGAGCGAACGTCCGGATGTGCGAAACTGGAGGGCAGCTCTATTGAGTATCAATCATTGAAGGAGGCCAGCTATGAGCAAGCGTGCACGTAAGCGTCGTGACCGTAAGCGCGGCGGCGCGAACCACGGCAAGCGTCCCAACACCTAAGCCATCGGCTTAGCGTCAAGGCTTAACAGCGAGGGCCCCGGAAACCATACGGTTTCCGGGGCCCTTGGCGTTTGCGGGCCTTTGACCCGGCGCATTTTCTCGGCGGCGTTGGATCAGCGGCGTTGGATCAAGCCTCCACCGGCTTGATGGAGTGGATCCGGTCAAGTATTGAGTTCTTGAGGTTCTCTGGCGCGGACTCCGTGCACGAACGCTTGACCATGGTGCGGATAAGGCACTCAAGGTCATACTGCTCAGCACATTCCTCGCAGGTGTCCAGGTGCTGCTTGATCTCTGTGAGGTCCTCGCGGGTCAATGCGCCGTCGAGGTACTCGTAGATCCTCTGCATCCGTGTATCGTCGCAATCGCCCAATCCCTGGCAGTCGCTCATTGCTCTTTCTCCTGATTGTTGCTCCCGGCCGCGGCCTGGTCTTCGGTGTGGGCCTTGAAGCCCCGTTCTGCGGCGTAATCCGCCAGCATGTCCCGCAGCATCTTCCGGCCGCGGTGCAACCGCGACATGACTGTGCCGATCGGGGTGTTCATGATCTCGGAAATCTGCTTGTAGGCATATCCTTCGACGTCGGCGAAGTACACAGCCAACCGGAATTCCTCCGGGATGGCCTGCAACGCGCTCTTGACATCGGAATCCGGCAGGTGGTCCAAGGCTTCAGCCTCTGCCGAGCGCAACCCGGAAGAGGTGTGCGACTCAGCCTTTGCCAACTGCCAATCCTCAATCGTGTCCGAGTTGGACTGCAGCGGTTCACGCTGCCGCTTCCGATAGAGGTTGATGTAGGTATTCGTCAGGATCCGGTACAGCCAGGCCTTGAGGTTGGTCCCCGGCTTGTACTGGTGAAAAGCCGAAAACGCCTTGGTGTAAGCCTCTTGGACGAGGTCCTCGGCATCGGAGGGATTCCGTGCCATCCTCATCGCCGCTGAATACAGCTGGTCCACGTACTGCATGGCGTCGCGCTCGAAACGCTCCCGCCGCTGCTCGGGAGTTTCCGTGGTGACATCGACGTCGGCCCGTGCCGATGCGTCTCCTGCGCCGTCCACCGGGGACGGATCGGCTGCTTCGTACATGGCCGCTGCGGCCGGTTCAATGGTGCTCATCGTTGCCAAGTCTACTGTCAGCTTCCGGGAATCCCGCTGTGCAGGATAGCCAGCCTCCAGCAGACCCACGCGGTCCTTAACCAAGGTCAAAAAACCAACTCCGTTCAGCGAAGCGGCAACACCATGCCGCAGCCCGGTCTTCACCGTTCTTGTTGTTCACAACGGCAGCCGCTGGGTAAATATTCCGCAAAGGTGCAAGACTAGAGCAGACTGCACCCCTTGAACACAGCACTTAGTGAATAACGTCATGAAATATCATGACAAGCCATCCAGGAGGCAAGACATGTCTGTTATCCGTTTTCTCGCGCGGCCGATGCTCGCGTCCAGCTTCGTCATCGCAGGTCTGGACAAGCTCAAGAACGCGGACGACACTGCCAGGCAATTGTCCCCGGTCCTTCGCCGCGCCTCGGAGTCGCTGCCATTCCCGACTGACGAGAAAGTCCTGGCCCGGGTAATCGGTGGCGCGCAGCTGGGCGCCGGAGCATTGCTTGGCCTTGGCAAACTCTCCCGCTTCGCGGCAACGGTTCTGGCGTTGACGTCCGCACTGAACTCCTATGTGGAGTGGCGCTCAGCCGACATCAGCACGAAGGAAGGCCGGAACGCCCGCAGGGCCCAACTCCTGAAGAACATTTCCCTGACCGGCGGCGTTTTGCTGGCCTCCGTAGACACTGAGGGCCGCCCCAGCCTTGCATGGCGGGCTGAACACCTGGCTGCCGATGCCAAGAAGGCGACCGGCAAGCAACTCAAGCGGGCAGACAAAGCAGTACGCAAGGCCGTAGACAACGCAGTTGGAGCATAAGGAAGCATGACAGGTACCACCGCAGCAAACACGGGTTCAACACACTCCGTCGACACCCTGCCCCTCTGGGCCGCTCCGTACGCCACCAGGCCAGTGGATGCCACAGTGACCGTGCCGGGCTCAAAATCGCTCACCAACCGTTTCCTGGTCCTTGCGGCATTGGCCGACGGCCCTTCCCGGCTGCGGGCCCCCCTTCACTCCCGCGATTCTGTCCTGATGATTCAGGCGCTCAGGCAGCTGGGTGCCACCGTTACCGAGGTACCCGGCGACGGTGATTATGGACCCGACCTTGAAATCACGCCCATGGATCCTTCAGCTTCGGGTGCGGAGACTGCCATCGATTGCGGCCTTGCCGGTACTGTCATGCGCTTCGTTCCACCTTTAGCTGCGCTCCGCAATGGTCCAACCATGTTCGACGGCGATCCCCATGCCCGTAAGCGGCCCATGGGGGCCATCATCGAAGCACTGCTCGCTCTCGGAGTTCCTGTCGCCACCGAAGGCGGCAGGACGCCGTCGGCCCTCCCCTTTTCGGTGGATGGCACTGGCGAGGTTCGGGGCGGCCACCTGGTGATCGATGCCAGCGCATCGTCCCAGTTCGTCTCGGCCTTGCTGCTGGTGGGCGCCCGTTTCACCGAAGGCCTTCATCTGGAACACGTCGGCAAGCCGGTCCCCAGCCTGGACCACATCAATATGACCGTTGCAGTCCTTCGTGGAGTCGGCGTCAAAGTGGACGATTCGGTGCCCAACCACTGGCGAGTCGCGCCTGGCCCCATTCATGCCTTTGACCAGCGGATCGAACAGGACCTTTCCAACGCCGGCCCGTTCCTTGCCGCAGCCCTCGCAACCCATGGAACCGTCCGGATCCCCAACTGGCCCACTGAAACCACCCAGGTGGGCGATCTGTGGCGTACCATCCTGGTTGAGATGGGTGCCACCGTGACGCTCGAAAACGGTACGCTCACGGTAAAGGGCGGCCCGGAAATCAAGGGCGCCGACTTCGACGAAACCAGTGAGCTCGCGCCCACTGTCGCTGCGCTGTGCGCACTGGCTACAGGTCCTTCGCGACTGACCGGCATCGCGCACCTTCGTGGCCATGAAACCGATCGGCTCGCCGCGCTGGCCGCTGAAATCAATCGGCTCGGCGGAGATGCAGAAGAAACAGCCGACGGCCTCATTATCCGCCCGGCCACTTTGCACCCAGGCGTCGTCCACAGCTACGCCGATCACCGCATGGCTACGGCGGGGGCTATTTTGGGGCTCGCCGTTGAGGGCGTTCAGGTGGAGGATATCGCTACCACGTCCAAGACGATGCCCGAATTTCCGCAGATGTGGGAGGCCATGCTGCAGCACGGCACAGGCGACGACGAGACCGTCACCAGTGAGGCCAGCAACTGACCATGGGCCGCGACGCAAGCTCCTGGGACGAATCCGACGTCCGGATCCGTCCCAACAAAAAAGGATCAAGACCCCGCACCAAAGACCGCCCCAGTCATGATGACGCCGTCATCGGCCGGATCATCACGGTAGACCGCGGGCGCTACACCGCCATCGTTGGGGAAGACTCCTCGGATGAACGCATTATCATCGCTGCACGCGCGCGTGAACTGCGACGAAACCCCGTAGTCCCCGGCGATTTCGTCGCCTTGGTGGGCGACGTATCGGGAGAGCCGGACACCCTTGCGCGGCTGGTCCGCATTGAGGAGCGGAAGACACTGCTCCGGCGCAGCGCTGATGATACCGACCCCATCGAAAGAGTGGTGGTGGCCAACGCAGACCAACTTGTGGTGGTGGTCGCCGCGGCCAATCCGGAGCCCCGAACCGGCTTTATTGACCGCGCCTTGGTTGCAGCCTACGACGCCGGGATCGAGCCGCTGCTGCTCGTCACCAAAGCAGACGTCAAGGACCCTGCCGAGCTGTTGTCCAACTATCTCAGCCTGGACTTTCCCATCATCATCAGCCGTACGGCAGATGATGAAGCGTCCGGAATTGATGCCCGCTCGGACGACGGACTGTCCGCGCGGCTGGACAGCCGAGCCGTTGCCGAATTGCGGGCCCACCTTGATGGAAAAGTGACTGTCATGCTGGGCCATTCGGGCGTCGGCAAGTCCACCATGGTTAATGCCCTGACCGGAGCCGAACGGGCTACCGGTGGTGTCAACGCCGTCACCGGGCGGGGCCGGCACACGTCGTCGTCGGCGTTGGCCCTGAAACTGGCAGACGCGCCGCCGGGTAGCTGGATCATCGATACCCCCGGTATCCGCTCCTTCGGACTGGCGCACGTGGACCCCGACCGCATCCTGCATTCCTTCCCCGATTTGGAACCGGGCACGGAAGCTTGCGACCGCGGCTGCAAGCACGATGCCAGCGCCATCAATTGCGGCCTGGACGCCTGGGTGAACGAGGGACATGCCGGTCCTTCCGGAGTGGCCCGTTTGTCTTCGCTCCGACGACTACTGGGCGCGGACCCTCGTTTGGAAGCCAAAGAGACCAAGGAACTGGGTACCGTCAACTAAGCATTGGTGCTCCACATCCCAGCTGCACGGAACGTTTCACGATAGTTTGGTGGCATGACCCAACCCGTTTCCAGCTACAACGACGACCTTCGACTGGCCCACGTGCTGGCGGATTCCGTGGACGCCCAAACCATGGACCGCTTCAAGGCTTTGGATCTGCAGGTCGAGACCAAGCCTGACCTCACGCCCGTGACGGATGCCGACAAGGCTGCGGAAGAAGCCATCCGTGGCCAACTGTCGCGCTCGCGCCCCCGTGACGCCGTCCTCGGCGAGGAGTTCGGCAGCAGCGGCCATGGCTCCCGGCGTTGGATCATCGACCCCATCGACGGAACAAAGAACTTTGTTCGGGGCGTTCCCGTGTGGGCGACCCTGATCGCACTGGTTGACGAAGGCGAGCCGGTCGTTGGAGTTGTCAGCGCTCCCGCGCTGGGCAAGCGCTGGTGGGCGGCAAAGGACATGGGGGCCTACATGGGCCGCTCCCTGGCCTCAGCCACCCGGCTCAAGGTGTCAAACGTTTCGCGCTTGGCGGATGCCTCAATGTCATATTCCAGCCTCTCCGGTTGGAAAGAGCGCGGCAATCTGGACGAGTTCCTGGGGTTGACGGAAGACATCTGGCGCACGCGCGCCTATGGCGACTTCTGGTCCTATTGCCTGGTTGCCGAGGGGGCCGTGGACATCGCCTGCGAGCCAGAGTTGAACCTTTACGACATGGCAGCGCTGGTGCCCATTGTGACGGAAGCCGGCGGCCGTTTCACCTCGCTGGAAGGCGAGGACGGCCCCTTTGGCGGCAATGCCCTGGCCACCAACTCCATCCTGCATTCAGAGGTCCTCAAGCGGCTAAACCCTGCCCTGGATGACCTCCTCTGACCCAGCGGCACCAACAAGCCAACCGGCTTTGCATAGAATTTTCGACGGCGGATGCCTCCTTTTCGGGGCATCCGCCGTCTTTTCTTCGCCCAAAGCCCGGTTTCCGGACCCGTCGTAACAATGTGCTTAACAAAGCGAAGCGACTTTGGAGCAGGCCAGATGCGTGACCTAACCTCTTTACAGGTCACGAGTGCCAGCGCTAAACCCCGGTTTGCTGGCCGGCAACCCTCCATTCGCGGTGGGGTGCCCCGGGTGACGACCTGGCCGGTCCGGAACGGATACGGCAAGCGCGGATCCCCATAGGGGGTCCCTCTTGAGTGAGGTCCCATGAGCACTGCTACGTTCAACTCCACCGTTCTGCCGTCCCTTGCGGTCGAAGAAGCAGCGCACGAAGCCGCTGCGGGCAGGCCCCTGGCCGCCGTCACAGGCGCGGAGCTGCAAGCTCCCCTGATCCAGGGTGGCCACGTCCGCTACGCCAACCTCGACTACGGGGCATCCGCTCCCGCGTTGACCATCGTTTCTGCGTATCTCAACGAGATCCTCCCCTACTACGCCAGTGTCCACCGCGGCGCAGGCTACGCTTCCCAGATCAGCACCTCGGTCTACGAGAACTCCCGCGACATCGTCCGCGAATTCGTCGGCGGCCGTCCCGACGATTCCGTCATCTTCACCCGGAACACCACGGACTCGCTGAACCTGTTGGCGGGCTGCCTCCCGCAACTGGACGGAAAGCCAACGGGCGAGGTCCTTTACCTGGACATCGAGCACCATGCCAATCTCCTTCCCTGGCAGGGCGTCCCTCACCGCAGTGTCGTAGCTGCTTCGACACTGACCGCTACCTTGGCCAAGCTCCGCGAGGAACTCAGCCAAGGCGGCGTATCTTTGCTGGCGGTCACCGGGGCCTCGAACGTGACCGGTGAAATCCTGCCGATCGCCGAACTCGCAGCACTTGCACACGAATACGGTGCCAGGATTGTGGTGGACGCCGCGCAGCTGGCCCCCCACCGCCGCATCAACATCGCCGCCGCAGACGTCGACTACATCGTCTTCTCCGGCCATAAGCTCTACGCTCCGTTCGGCGCCGGTGTCGTTGTGGGCCGCCCCGACTGGTTCGACGCCGGTACTCCCCACCTTGCCGGCGGAGGCGCTGTTCGTGAGGCGCGCCTGGACTCGGTCAGCTGGGCCTCAGGTCCCGCCCGCCACGAGGGTGGCTCCCCCAACGTCCTCGGCGCGGCAACATTGGCCCGCGCGACGCAGGTGCTTGCCGGCTTGGACCAGGATGCCTGGCATGCCCATGAAGCTGCCATCCGCTCCTACCTCGTGCAGGGACTTGAAGCAATCGACGGCGTGACCGTCCACCGGATCTTCAGCGACTCCGAAGACACTATCGGCGTGGTCAATTTCTCGGTGGAAGGATTCGACGCCGGACTGGTGGCCGCCTATCTCGCCGCCGAACACGGTGTAGGACTTCGGGACGGCCGCTTCTGCGCCCATCCCCTGCTCAAGCGGCTGGGACTCCCTTCCGGCTCACTGCGCGCCAGCTTCGGCGTGGGCTCCCGCTTGGAGGATGCCACACGACTCCTGGCTGGTATCGAAGAACTCAAGCGCACGGGTCTCGGTTGGGACTATGTAGTGGATGAAGGCCGCTGGGTACCGGCCAACGACCACCGCATCTATCCGGAATGGGCTCCAAACACCCCGGGCACCGCAGGGGCTGCACCCTGCACTATTGACTGAAACAGCACGATTGACTGACACACGCGTACTGTGCGGTAAATTCGTAGGGTAACTGGCGTTCGCGGTAAAGGAGTCTGTGCGTGGCCGTGCCTTCCGGCAGTGTTTCCGGCGGAGGTGTTTCCGGCAGCGCTGGCAGGCCAGGTGGTCCCAAGCTGCATGCCACGCGCCGCCACGAACTGGGCCAGAGCTTCCAGGACGGCGGCGAACACTACGATCGCGTTCGGCCCGGCTATCCCACAGACTCAGTGGATTGGCTTCTTCCTCCTGGAGCGAAGTCCGCCGCGGATATTGGTGCAGGCACAGGAAAATTTACGGCACTGCTCGTGGAGCGCGGTCTGCAGGTGACCGCCGTCGATCCTTCCACAGACATGCTGGAGCAACTTCGAAAGTCCTATCCGGGCGTTGAGGCGTTGGAGGGAACGGCCGAGGCAACAGGGCTGGCGGACTCAGCATTCGACGTCGTCAGCGTTGCCCAAGCATGGCATTGGTGTGACCCGATGAAAGCCAGCACGGAAATCGCCCGGATCCTCCGGCCCCACGGAGTCCTCGGCCTGATATGGAACCAACTGGACACTTCGGTGCCCTGGGTTCACCGGTTGTCACGCATCATGCACGCCGGAGATGTGCACAAGCCCGGCTTCCGGCCAGTTATCGGACCGGAATTCATGGACTTGACGAGCCATCTCACCAGCTGGGAGGACGCCGTGTCACCGGAGGACATCATGGAGCTCACAAAATCGCGCAGCTACTACCTCCGCGCAAATGAAGCCACCCGCTCAAAGGTCATGGGCAACCTGGAGTGGTACCTCTACGATCATCTCGGCCATGCCCCCGGCCAACTCCTTGGATTGCCGTACCTGACCACTACGTGGCGGGCCCGCAAGATCCACGGCGCCCCGCCACGGTAGGCTTGGTGTGTGAAGACCAGTACGCCCTCCTCCTCGATCGAGGACTACGTCAAGGTCATCTACTCCTATACGGAGTGGCAGGACAAACCGATTACGTCCTCGCAGCTTGCCCTGCGGCTTGGCGTTGCCAATTCCTCGGTGTCTGAAATGGTCCGCAAACTCAAGGACCAGGGCTTGGTGGACCACCAACCCTACAGTGCCATCAGGCTGACTCCGGAGGGCATGCGCCTTGCACTGTCCATGGTCCGGCGTCATCGCCTCATTGAGACTTACCTCGTTGATGAACTCGGTTACAGCTGGGACGAAGTCCATGATGAAGCCGAGATGTTGGAGCACGCGGTGTCCGATACCTTCATCGAGCGTATGGCCGCCAAGCTTGGCCACCCCCTCCGGGATCCTCACGGCGACCCGATTCCCTCGGCTGACGGATCGGTGGAGCTCCCTCACGCCTACCGCATGATCGAGTTGGATGAAGGCCACTCAGGCCGCATCACCCGGATCAGCGACGAAAATCCTGATCTTCTTCGCTATCTCGCGTCGGAAGAGATCACCTTGGACGCTCCTGTGGAGGTGGTGGGGCGCAAACCATTCGGTGGAGCCCTGGTTGTTCGGATTGGCAGCGGACCCCAACGCCGCGAATTCGATCTCGCGGACGAGGTTACAGCGGCACTTTGGGTCCAAAGCGCTGAAGTCCACGAAGGCTGCGTGCTTCCCGCGCGCTGACTTGCGCGCTGCAGAGGCACGTGGCACAGGCTAGCTGCGCTGGCTAGGTGCGCTGGTCGGCCGACCCGCCGTCGTCGGACGCTGTATCCGGTGCACTGTCAGCCGTAACTGCCGCTTCGGGAATGGGGTTGCGGATCCCGACGGCGGACGCCACCGCGCCGACGACGAACAGTGCCGCTGTGACAACCAAGGCGTTGTACAAACCTTGCCGTGTGAACACAGGACCAACGATCAGGCCGGCAAAGGCAATGCAGACAAGGCCGGCAATACGGGCCACGGCGTTGTTGACGGCCGAACCAATCCCGGCCTCTTCCTGCGGTACCGCGCCTAGAATCGCTGCCGTGAGTGGCGCGACGAGGGTGGTGAGTCCCACGCCAAAGACGATCTGCCCCGGCAGCACCTGGGTCCAGTAGTTCAGGGGCTCTTGGATGGAGAGGGACATCAGAAAGCCCACACCGCATAACAGCGGCCCCACAGTCATGAACCATCGAGGACCATATTTTCCTGCCAGCCCTCCGAAGTAGGACGCAGTCAGCATCAGGATGACGGTCGCTGGAAGCAAAGCGATTCCCGCGATGGTAGCCCCCATGCCTCCAACCTGCTGGAGATAGATGCCCAGGACGAAGAATCCCAGCGATATCCCGCCGTAGATCGCAAGCGTGGCAAGGTTGCCCCAGCCAAAGTTCCTTATGGCAAACAGCCTCAACGGCAACATCGGCTCCCTGGTCCTTGCCTCGTGGACCAGGAACAACACCATCGCCACCACACCGGCCAGGAGCGGCAGCCACACCTGGACGCTCATCCAACCCATCCGGCCCTGTTCAATGAACGCATAGACGGGACCACCCAGTCCGATCATGGCCAGAACAGCGCCGAGGTAGTCGATTCCCTTGCTCTTGTCCCTGGCCGCATCCGAGGCCCGAAGGCCCGCGAGCAGAGGCCAAATCGCGACGGCGGGAATAACGTTGATGAAGAAGATCACCCGCCACGACAGCATGTCCACGGAAACCCCACCAATGAGTGGCCCTACGATGGCGGCGGCGCTCGTCCAGCCTGACCACTGGCCGATCGCTTTGGACTGGGAAGGCCCGGAGAAGGAGGTAATGATCATAGCCAACGAACTGGGCACCAGGAGGGCACCTGCAATACCTTGAAGTGCGCGGGACACCACCAGGACTTCCCCGTTCCAGGCCAGGCCGCACATGACGGACGTCAGGGCAAAGCCCGCCAGCCCCCATTCGAGGATCCGTGCCCGGCCAAAGTGGTCCGATAATGAACCGGCCACCAGGATGAGGGCCCCGAGGGTCAATAGATAGGCATCCACCACCCATTGCTGGATGACCAAGCCACCGCCAAGTTCGCGGCCAATGGCCGGGAGCGCAAGGTTCACCACGAAACCATCCAGAATGGCGATAAAAGAAGCCACAATTGCCACAACGAGCACCCGTTTTTGAAGCGGCGTTCTCGGCAGCAAAGCCACAGCATCCGTCATGTGCACAGCCTACGCGGCGTTCGTCCATGGCGAAGTCCCGTATCGTTAAACAGTGATTAGTAGACGTGACGCAGCATTGGCCCTTGATATCTCCATGGAAATGGCCCAGCGCCACGGCATCCCGTCACGGCTCTCAGAAGCCGAACTTCGTAGCATCCAGGACAATCCACCAGCCTGGCTGGTCCAGTCACGTGCCAACCGCACGGGCAAACGGCCCGTTTGGGTCCACCTGAGCTGCGCAGTGTGCGGGTACTCAGAGGCGGTGCGGCCCAAAAAGTGGTGGCCCGACTTCTCGTTCGTCTTTTGCGGACACCACAAAAACAGTGAACTGCCGGAGCTGTTCCTTGGTGACGTGCGCAGCGAATATGAAGGGGTCGGCAGCCGCTTTGTGGGCGTGGTCGACGTCCGCGAGGATCAGGCCTAGGCTCGTCTCATTGTTGCTGGCTCGTCATTGCTGGCTCATCTCCGACGGAACGGCTATCAGCTGTACCGTTTTGCCGTCACGCAGCACAGTCAACGGGAATGGTTCGCCTATGGCCTCGGCAAACAGCAGCTTCTGCAAACTCTCTGCACTGGATACAGCCCTGCCCTGGGCCCGAAGCACCAGGTCCCCTGGCTGGAGCCCCGACAATTCCGCAGGTGAGCCGGCAATGACTTCCACCACGCGCAGCCCCTCTTTCTGGCCAGTCCGCACCACCGCACTGGCATCGAGCGGGATCGGCGTACTCACCAAACCCAAGTAGGCACGGCGCACCCTCCCATCCTTGAGCAGGGAGGCGATAATTCGCTGGGTTGTCCTATTAATAGGTACGGCGAGTCCAAGGCCCAGTCCGGCAATGGCCGTGTTGATGCCGACGATACGTCCCCGGGTGTCGGCCAGGGCGCCCCCAGAGTTGCCCGGGTTAAGGGCCGCGTCAGTCTGGATGACATCCTCAATCACCCGCCGGTGCTCCCCTGCACGGACGGGGATGGATCGCCCCAGGCCGCTGACCACGCCGGCAGTCACGGATCCCGCAAGGCCCAGCGGATTGCCCACCGCGATTACCAGCTGGCCAACCCTTAGCGAATCGGCGTTACCCAAGATGGCGGGTGGCGGGGTGGGTTTGAGACCACGGACGACGGCTAGATCAGACAGCGGGTCCGCCCCCACGAGCTCCACGTCGGTCTGCTTGCCATTCGCAAACACCGCTCTTCCGGACTGGATGCCTGCCACGACATGGGCATTGGTGAGCATATACCCGTCACCGGTGAAGACCACGGCCGATCCGCTGCCCACACGCAGCTGCCCGTTCCGACGCGCACTCGTCATCTCGATAGCGGCCACGTGCGGCGTGACAGACTCCGCAACCCGAATGACGATCTGCGAGTAAGCGTCCAAGGCAGCGTCGTCGTCCTGCTCCGTAGGCGCTTCGGAATCCCGGCCGTCATCCGGAATTTCAAACTCTGGCTCGGTACTCATCACATGCCTCCTGCTACCGCGGTGCCGTGCACGTCCTGTCCGGTTCCAGTCCAGGTTCTTTGCCTATCGAGTACGGTTCAGTGCCTGTCCAGTACAGTTCAGTGCCTACCGTGTACAACGGCCAGGACAGGGTGGCTAGTCCTCGTTCCCCTACGCCGTGGGTGAACGGCGTGCGTGGCGTGTTCGGACAAAGAAAAAGCCCCCGGATCACTGGGATCCGAGGGCCTTCCGGTGGAGATGGGGGGAATTGAACCCCCGTCCGATGTCGTTTTGTCAGGGCTTCTCCGGGCGCAGTTTGCGTCGGATTTTCTCGGCCCCAGCCATCCTGCAAACAGGTGGCTGATCCGGGCCCAGTCATCTAAGAGTCCCGTTTACCTCAATGACGAAGGCAAACAGCAGTGGCTATCTAAATGACGCCAGGAACCGGGGCGATAGCAACCCCGGGCTGACGGACTGTCTTACTGCTTAGGCAGCGAGAGCGAAGTCAGTGCGCTTAGATTCGGCACTTATTGGTTTGCAGACAGCGTTTACGAGATAATTCTGCATCCTCGGCCCGCTTCACCTGTCGCGACTAACATCGTCGAAACCGATCATCCCCGTATTTTGTTACCAAACCGGCAAGGGATTCATCAAGCGATCAAATCCCTACCGGACTATCCATCATAACGCATGTACCCGGAAGATCATTCCCCGCGACACAAGCCCTGGGCGGGAGCATCTGCATCCAAACCTAGCGGCGGTTGCGCTCCCGCAGTTCGCGCAACGATTCGCGCTTATCCTGCTGCTCACGCAGCGTTTGGCGCTTGTCGTAGTCCTTTTTACCTCGTGCTATGGCTATTTCAACCTTTGCCCGACCGTCCAGGAAGTAAAGCTGCAACGGCACCACGGTGAAGCCGGATTCGCGGATCTTTTGGGAGATCTTGTCCAGCTCTTCGCGGTGAAGCAAAAGCTTACGACGGCGGCGCGCGGCATGGTTGGTCCAGCTCCCCTGGTGATACTCAGGGATGTGGATGCCCTCCATCCACAGTTCGTCATTGTAGAAGGTACAAAAGCCGTCCACCATGGAGGCGTGGCCTTCACGGAGGGATTTCACTTCGGTACCCATCAGCGCAATGCCAGCCTCATAGGTGTCCAGGACATGGTAGTTATGCCGGGCCTTCCGATTGGTGGCCACTACCTTACGGCCACTTTCCTTGGGCACGGTAGAACTCCTTGTTAGATGCGGATTTCAACTAGTGTACGCCAGAGCCCGCAGGCCCTGGTCCCTGACGAAGGGACGGGCTACTAGAGGAGGGTCATCGGATCCACTGCGGCACCGTTCAGCCAGGTTTCGAAGTGTGCGTGGCACCCCGTGGAGTTACCTGTGCTACCCGAGTACGCAATGAGTTGCCCCTGCGATACCTGCTGCCCGTTGGCCACCACAATGCTGCTGTTGTGGTAGTAAATGGTCGTCAGGGAGTTGCCCTGCACCACGCCGTGGGACAGCTTCACGCGCCATCCACCGCCGTCTGCCGAGTTCCAACCAGAGTTGAAGACAGTACCGGCAGCTGCAGCATAAACAGGAGTACCGCAGGCTGCACCGAAGTCGATGCCGGTGTGCATGTAACCGCCCGTGCCATAGAAATCGATGGTTCCGGGCGGGGTTGCCCGCCAGCCGAATCCAGACGTGATGGGTACGTAGCTGGCGAAGGGGTGTCGCAAACCAAACGCGGAAGGCGAACCCACCGGCGGGACATACGGTTGCTCGGGGGGTGCCGGCCTTCCTTGCGCAGCTGCTGCGGCGGCCGCAGCAGCAGCTGCCTCTGCGGCGAGGCGACGCTGCTCGGCCTCCCACGCCTCCCGAAGCTTGCGGTCCCTCTCTACGATTTCGGCTGCAACAGAGTCCTGTTCGGCCTTCACGCGGGCAAGGTCGGCTTCAATGCCGGGCTTGGCCGCCTGTAGTTGTCCATTCAGGCGGGTGGTGTCCTCGATGAGCTTGTCGACTTCGGCTTTCTTGCTCGCAGCCTCGTCGCGCGCAGCCTTCTCCCGCTCAAGCGCGGCGTCGGCTTTGGCCTTCAGGTCCTGGATCTCAGCCTCGACGGCGGCCAGCCGGGCCTGGGAGTTTACGTTGGTGGCGTTCTGTTGGGTCAGCTTTGTCATTGCAGCGTTCTGACTGCGCATGGCCTGATCGGCGAGGTCCATGGATTCTGTCAGGCTGCCGGACTCGTTGGATCCGAAGAGCAGGGCGATGTTGGTGGGCACGCCCCCGGATTTGTAGGCCTGTGAGGCGATTTGGCCGATCAGTTTCTTCGTATCGGTGATCTTCTGCTTGTCACTCTCAAGCTGCTCAGTGATTTTGGCTTTGTTCTGCTGGGCGAGCTCCACCCGGGCAGCCAATGCCTCAACTTCCTTGACCGCACTGGCCACGCGGCCCTGCGCTTCCAGAAGTGCCTGCTGGGCGCCCGGGAGGCGTCCTTGGTAAATGACGAGGTCGCCCGCGGCCTTGGCGATCTTCGAGTCCACAAACTCCAAGGACGCCTGGACGCGCGCGGATTCAGCCTCGAGTGCAGCCTGCTGGTCGTCCAGGCTGTCCGCATGGGCCGTAGGTACAGCGGACAGGAGGCTCACAGCGAGGCCCAGGGCGAGCACGCCACCAAGAATCCTGGCTTGGCCGGACGCCAGGCGCCGACGCAGGGAGTTCTGGTCCAACGTGGTCATCATGAGTCCTTTTCGCTTGTCAGCACAGTTGTTCGCAGCCGCCCGTCCTTCATCACTAAACCTTCAAGTAACGCCGGAGGGTCAACAAGGAGGATATCCCGGCCAAGCCACCGCCGAGCGCAATCAGCACCGGCGCGATCACCAGGACCTGCGTCGATGAGATGAAGGGAGTGTTAAGGAATTGTCTGGAGAGATCACCATTGAGCCAGAAGTGTGCCATCAGCCACAGCGTCACGGAGGCCAACAAGGCCCCGACAACAGCGGCGATCACACCCTCCAGGATGAACGGCAACTGGATCACTGTCTTCGAGGCGCCCACTAGGCGCATGATCCCCGTTTCCCGGCGCCGGCTGAACGCCGAGAGCCGGATCGTCGTGGTTATCAGAAGCACCGCGCAGAAGATCATCACCGCCGCCACACCCATCGCGGCTACAGAAGCGCCGTTCATCCAGGAGAAGATCCGCTCCAACACCTGGCGCTGGTCGCTCACCGTCTCAACGCCAGGTTGCGAGGAAAATGTTTCGCTGATGATCTGGTACTTCTCGGGGTTCTTCATGTTGATACGGAACGAGGCCGGCAACTGGTCTTCGGACACGGAATCAACAATCGGCGAATTGGAGAACTGCTCTTTGAAGTGCTTGTAGGCCTCGGCCTGGGATTCGAATTGGAAGTCGTTGATGTACTGCTTGACTGCTGGAGACTCCAACATTGCCTGCAAATTGTCCTGCTGTTCCTTGGTGGCCGGCCCCGACGCGCAACCAACCGCCGTCGAGCCATCGTTGCAGAGGAAGACCGCAACCTGGACTTTGTCGTACCAGTAGCCCTTCATCTGGTTGATCTGCATCTGCAGCATTCCGGCTGCGCCAACGAACGTCAGGGAAACAAAGGTCACCAAGACGACCGAGATCACCATGGACAGGTTGCGGCGGAGCCCGCTGCCGATTTCCCCGAGGATGAAAAGGAGCCTCACAGCTGTGCCCCCTGCGCGCGGTTGAGTTCCTCGCCACTGGCGTCCTTCAGCCGCCGCGATTCACCCACAACCGGAATCATGGACGTGTACAGTGCCTTCGCTTCGTCACGGATGACCTTGCCATTCTTGAGCTCCACGACGCGGCGGCGCATTTCGTTAACGATGTCGTCGTCGTGGGTAGCCATGACCACAGTGGTGCCGTTCTGGTTGATCTTGTCCAGGACTCCCATGATTCCCATGGACGTAATGGGGTCAAGGTTCCCGGTGGGTTCGTCCGCAAGGAGAATGCCTGGGCGGTTGACGACGGCGCGGGCAATCGCCACACGCTGCTGCTCGCCACCTGAAAGTTCGTGAGGCATCCGCTTTTCCTTGCCCTCAAGGCCAACGGTCTTCAATACCTCAGGAACCGTCTCCCGGATAATGGAGCGGCTCTTGCCGATGACCTGCATGGCAAACGCCACGTTCGCGAAGACATTCTTCTGCGGTAGAAGGCGGAAATCCTGGAAGACCACACCGATACCCCGGCGAAGCTTGGGCACTCGCCAGCTCGAAATGTTGGCCACGTTCTGGCCGGCAACGTAAACCGAACCTGAGGATGCTTTGTCTTCCTTCAGGATCAATCTCAGGAAGGTGGATTTTCCTGAGCCTGAGGCGCCCACCAGGAAGGTGAATTCACCGCGGTTGATCTCAAGGCTGACAGAATCGAGCGCCGGTCGGGCATTCTGCTCGTAGACCTTGGTGACATTCTCAAATCTGATCATGGCCCTTTAGAACCCCGCCGGACATGACGTACTCGCCCAGTCCAACAGCCGGAGCGCGGGCTTTCGATGGGGGAAGTGAGAGCACCGGCCACTCGACTATACGCACGCAGCAGCCGGGATTCCGGGGGTTTCGGGGGCGTGTCGTGGAATCGGACGCCCCCGGCACGCGGACTGCGACCCTAGCTGGCAGCGTTACGGTTGCCAGTGCGCCATCGGATACCGGCGTCGATGAAGTCATCGATGTCGCCGTCCAGGACAGCCGAAGTGTTGCCCACTTCGTGTTCCGTGCGCAGGTCCTTGACCATCTGGTACGGATTGAGCACATAGGAGCGCATCTGGTCTCCCCAAGACGCCTTGACATCACCGGCCAAGGCTTTCTTTTCAGCGTCCTGCTGTTCCTTCTTAACAAGCAGCAACCGCGACTGGAGCACACGCAAGGCAGCTGCCCGGTTTTGAAGCTGCGACTTTTCATTTTGCATTGACACGACGATGCCCGTGGGAATGTGTGTCAGGCGCACGGCGGAGTCGGTCGTATTGACCGACTGGCCTCCTGGTCCTGAGGACCGGAAGACGTCTACGCGGATTTCGTTGTCCGGAATCTCGATTGAGTCGGTCTGTTCAATCAGCGGGATGACTTCGACGGCGGCGAACGAGGTCTGCCGGCGGCCCTGGTTGTCAAAGGGGCTGATACGGACCAGACGGTGTGTGCCCGCCTCGACGCTCAGGGTGCCGAATGCGTACGGCGCCTTGACCTCAAACGTGGCGGACTTCAGGCCTGCTTCTTCAGCATAGGACGTGTCCATCACGGTGGTGGGGTATCCGTGGCGCTCCGCCCACCGCAGGTACATACGCATCAGCATCTCGGCGAAGTCGGCAGCGTCAACACCACCTGCTCCTGCCCTGATGGTCACTACGGCTTCCCGCTCGTCGTATTCGCCGGACAACAGGGTGACGATTTCGAGCTCGGCGAGGGCCTTGCGAATAGAAGCCAGCTCTTTGGCCGCCTCGGCCATTGAGGCTTCGTCGCCCTCGTCCTGGCCGAGCTCCACCAGTACTTCGAGGTCGTCAATGCGTGAGGCAAGCTTGGACAAGCGCTCCACTTCTGCTTGCCGGTGGGATAAGCGCGAAGTGACAACTTGCGCCGATGCGGGGTCATCCCAAAGGTCCGGCGCGCCAGCCTGCTCACTCAATTCGGCGATTTCTGCCTTCAAGGCATCAACATCTGTGACGTTCTCGATGGAACTGTAAGTGGCGCGAAGCGCGCGGATTTCTGCGGGAAAATCAATCTCAGCCATGGTCTTTCCAGCGTACGCTATCAGCCGGACTCCCCCGACTGGGCGCCGTCATTGCGTCCGTATGATTGCGTCATTGCGTTATGTCGTTATTGGGTGAGCCGGGCTCTGGCCGTGGACCTTGCTTCAACGGGGATTCCCTCAGGCAGCAGGAAGGTGACCAAGGGCGGATGGGCGATGGCCCTTAAGACCACCACCGCCGTACCGCCGGGAGAACTGCCCGTTTCAGGAGAAACTTCCAAGTGATCGTGCATGGAGAAGGCTTCGCTGTTTCCGAGGTACAGATCAACCGCGCCCAGCACCCGCTCGTCCACCAGCGACGCCGACGGCACACTGCTTCCTTCGATGTCACCCACCAAGTACGCATCGGCAGCGGCAAGTGCAGCGCCATCAGCCAAGGACAGAAGTTTCTTGTGCTCCAGGTAAATCGCCGAAGTAGCCATCACCACCGCGGCCAACAGGAGTGCCAGAAGTACGAAGCCTACGATCAGCACGGTCATCTGTCCCTCTTCCTCGTTGCGCCCTCTCCGCCCCATCGCCATCTTTACTGCTCCTCCTCACGTTGACGATTCACTTAAAGCGGCCCACGACTTGTGTGGCAGAGGCATTGAGCACGGCAGCGTTGAGATGCAGCGAGTCGCCAAACGGAACCATCGGCAAAGGGACAGTCAGTCGAACCCAAACTGTCACTGTGGCGCCAGCCGAAAGGCAATCTGCCCGGTCGCACGTGATCTCCATTGTGGCCGCTTGCGCCGGGTAGCCGTGATCCTTCAACGCCAGGAGGACGCTCTGTTCTGCGCTGGTCCTCGCGAGGGCGGGTTCAGTTTGGGAAACAAAGACCTTGGCCGCCTGATCCGCCGCACCCACCACCGCGAAGGATCCGCCTTGAATTTGACCCACGGTTACCAGGAAATAGACAACCGGGACCATGAGCAACAGTGCCAGGAACGTAAACTCCACGATGGCACTGCCGCGTTGCCTTTCGACGTCGGTACCCACTGCAGATATGTCTTGATATGGTCCGAACACCAGCTGCAAAGCCATCTTCAGTCGATGCCTACGGCGGTTCATTGTCGAAGCGGGAAACGGCGCCGGAGTCAGGACATCACTTTGGAAGGGCAGCATGTCCGGCAACCTCCATGACTCCGCCCGGTCCGATAAGCCCCACGACTGGCATAGGCGCCCTCACGGTCACTTCCAATGCCCGAATTCCCTCCAGATTCCTTTCAGCGGTGGTCACGTCTGCCGCGAAATCTCCATTGAGCGCCGTTTCGATCAGTTCGGACGTCCTGGCCTCCGCGTCCATTGCCGTTCGATCCGCAAGGGTTCCATATCGCGCTCCGGACGCCGCGGCATCAACAAGTGTGTTTCGGACGTGAAGGATAAGCGTGAGCTGGACGATTGCCATGAACAGCAACGTCAGCAGCGCACCAATCATCACGAAGTCGATAACCGCGGAACCTCGTTCCCCACTTTTGAGTGCACAGGGACTTTGAAATGCACAGGGCAAGCAGAGTGCGTGATTTTGCCTGCGGGACCACGCCCGCCCCATCTCCTAGCTGCCCACCTTGGCCATGGCCTGCGTGAAGAGGTCCGCCAATGCCGGCGATGCAATTGCGAGGAGCCCCGCGACCAATATTGCGGACATCAAGGTGATCATCACCCAGCCGGGAACGTCACCGCGCTCACGGTGTTCCAGCTGTGATGCCGCATTTCGCGCGTGCACGGCGAAGGCCCAGGAGAAAAAGGGCCAAGTCATCGTGTTTGCGGCAGAAATCGATCGTCCATACTTCTTCATTATTTTCCCCAATGTGTGTTTGTATTGCTGGCAATGTGCGACGGGCGGATAAAGGTAATGGGCTAATGAACCCGGCTTGGGCCCGTCAAAGGCTCAACTGCAAAGCGGCGAGTGCAGGAAACGCCGCAAAAATGACCGTTAGTGGAAGGACCCCGAATACCAGGGGCACCATCATGCCGATTTCTTTTCGTCCGGCTGATTCCATCAGTTCCCGCTTCGCAGCGTCGCGGACATCGGCAGCTTGTGCCCGAAGTACATCGGCCAGCGGAGTCCCCCGCTCCACTGAACGTGTAATTTAGTCACCATGAAAGCAGTCACATATGCCCGGCAATCTAAGCAACGTGAGGACGAATCCCAAGGCTCACCGGAAGCCCAACGCAGACAGACCCGAGCCCTAATTGATTCCAGAGGGTGGAAGTTCGTCGAACACTTCGAAGATATAGGTGCCAGCGGCTACGATCCCAAAGCTCCTCGCCCCGGCCTAGCAGCCGCACTCGCCGCCGTGGAGGCAGGACGAGCAGATGTGATGGTTGTTTACCGACTCGATCGGCTCACCCGTCGCGGCGTCAGCGAAGCCCTCCGAATAGTTGACACCCTGAAAGCTAATGGCGGCTCGCTCGTCTCAGCCTCTGAGCCATTCCTAGACACTTCAACGGCTATGGGAACCGGAATTTTCGGGCTTTTTGCTGCTATGGCAGAGCAGGAATCCGAGAATATCTCCAGCCGTAGTCGAGGAGCTAAGGCAGCCTTACGTGACGTAGGCTCTCATGCCGGAGGCCGCCCACCCTTCGGCTTCACCGCTATCCGTGAAGTACGCGGAAAATTCACAGTCCGGTCTCTGGTTCCTGACCCAAAAGAGGCTGCCATCGTTCAAGAAATGGTGGAACGATATCTCGGCGGCACGGCTTTGGTTGCCCTCGCAAGAGACTTAAACGCCCGCAATCTTCGACCACGCTCCGGCGCTGACTGGTCGACGACAACAGTGACAAGAGTCCTTCGCGCTCCGCAACTTGCCGGGTACATGCCAGCCAAGCGCGACGGGCGTAACGCTCTGCCGCCTCTCGATTCTCGGGGGCGGATTATGCTCCACTACAACAATGAAGGCGTTCCGCTTCAGCCCTGGACACCCATCATTGACCCCGTAGTGTGGCACCGTCTTCAAGACGCTCTGGAGTCACGCGCGGCCCCTCGCGGAGTGACTAAGGAATCATCACTTCTCGGTGGCACTTCAATTCTCGTATGCGGTCGTTGCGGCGGAGGGATGGCTGCCGACCGCCGCTCCGGAACCACTGGTGGCAACTATCGCTGTATGAAGCATCGGAGAAGCGGCACTTGTGAGGGGACCTCAGTTAGCCTCATTCACGCAGAGGAACACGTTTCACGTGCGGTGTTTTCCCGTTTGGCCTCACTGGATCCAGAGGATCCCGATGATCTGGATCTTCTTCTCACTGCTACTGAACGCTTCGCTGCCAAGACCGAAGACGGCGAGATCGCCGTCGAACGGAGTGCACTTCGGAACACTATTGACACAGCTCAGACCTCCTTGGAAAGGCTGGACGACGATCGAACCGCTGGGCTCTTCGATGGTCCCACCGGGTCCGAACGATACAAACGTCAGGTCAGAAGGCTCAACCAGATGCTTGAAACGGCGCAGAAGTCACTGGCTGCGCTTCCGGCGTCAACCGACAGCCTAATTCCTTGGCTAGACTCCCTCTCCTACAGCGACGACGGCCCGCTTGGCGAGGACTCGCCTTGGAGCGGTTGGAGCGTGGCTGAACGTCGAGAGTTCCTGAAGTTAGCCCTCGACCGCGTCGAAGTGATACCCGCCAAGAACGGAAGGGGAACCGGGCGCGGTTCTTTCAATGGCGTTGACCGACTCCGACTCGTTTGGGCAGGAGGCGCCAGATGACCGCACCACAGGACGAACACGTCAATCCGGCGCGTGAACGACTACGCGGGGGCTGGCAGCCCTTCGAAATTTCATACAAGCCAGACGCGGCAGACTTCCGGCGATGGCTTCTTTCAGACGCCGAAAGGACGGTCCGCGCCGAAGAACAACGTCTCGCGTCCAAAGTCGACGATGTGTAACACCTAGAGGGCCCTGCCGTAATCGGCGGGGCCTTCTCGATTTGCGCTTCCTCTGGATGGCCGTGAGCAGTGAGACGTTCCTGGCCCTCTACTACTTTGGAAGCTTCATTGGTTGGATCAAGGTTTTCGAAAAGTGCCCCACGGCTGAGCAGAACTGCCCTTCCTGGCTCTCTCTATAGGTAGAGGGCGTTCCGGCCGCCAGAGCGGTCACGAGGGGAAGCCAGGGCGCTAGTGACGGGCGTCGAGCTCCGAAAAAGCAAGCAGCTCCGCCCGCTCTAGCGCCCTCGCCGCTTTCCAGCAGCATTTTCAGAGCAACAACCGTGACACTGCGTTGAGCACTCAGCGCGGAGAGAACGGAGGCGGCTACGCCAGCGCGGCACGTCAGCTTCCGGTCGATCACCGAGCGCACGCCGCAAAGTGGTCCAAACCCGTCACGATGACGAAACTACGGTCTTTCCTATTACCCGATTAAGAGATCTCTCTCTTAAGCACAAATACGGAATGACGAGTAAACGTCATCGTGACTACTTCGCGCCACCGTTTGAAAATTCCCGCCGTGCCCTCACCGGCGTCCGACTCATCGCAAAGGAGCCCTGTCTCTGTGCTGCCCTATGAAACTAATCTCGCCGCCCTCCGCGACGGGCGCTACCACGCACGCCGCGCACATAAACCAGTCACGCTAAAAATCGAGTCCGGTGTCTCGCTGGAGATTCCGGGCCCCAGGCTTCTCGCGGAAGTGTTCGCTCTGCCCTGGATCACCTCCACCGCCGACGCTTACCGCTCCGGCGCCGCGATACTAACCCGGTCCCAGGGCAGCTATGACATTCCCGCCCCGCTCCACTTGGGCGTACTCGCGGAAAACCTTCAAGCGGCGCTCCTGCAACTCCCATCACTCGGTCCATCCCAAGCCGGGCGGCCATATCGGGACTTGCAGATCTTCCTCAACGAGGCGTCAAGCCACTTCCGGGAACAGTACCTCCGCAACGTCGTCGAACAACTTCGGACCTTGCTCCCGACGTGGAAGGAGCAGGCAATCCTGCATCAAAGCCGGAACGGCGCACCAAGGACTGACGCAGAGCGCAAAGCTTCCAGCCGTGCACGCATCCGCGAACAGGAGGAAGCCAGTGCCCGGTCATGGCTCATCGGATTCCTGACTGGATGGGACATCGATGAAGAAAAACCGGTCCCCGGTGAACGGATCCTTGCCGCTGCGCTCCACGAAGCAGCCATCGGCGCTATTGAGGACTTTATTGAATCCGAAGAAGTCCTCGAAGACGGCACTCCCTTCCGGCGCCCCACCCAGCGAGTTTTCTACGCAGTCGCCGACCAACTTCTCGGCCCACGACGCCGAGGAGCCAACGGTTCAGCAATGAGCTACACCATCCCCAGCACATCCAGAGCGCTGCCCTAAGTTTCGACCTGCCGTGACCGCCACGGTTGGCCGAATCCGCGATAAGCGGTTCCTCTCCTCACCAACTACCCACTCAAAGGAGCACCATGACCAACTCATTCGTCACCGCTGAAAACGTTGCCCGCGTTGCCGCCAACCTCGTCGGCCAAGATCTCAACCTCGCCGGAAAAGTCCACCGCGACTTGGAAGCGGATTTTGCTACCGGTAAGGGCAACATCGTCAAAGTCCGCGTTCCCGGCGCCGTTGCTGCCCAGACGCGAAGCATTTACGACACCTCTACCCCGCTCGTATCAGACGAGATCGCCGAGCAAAGCATCGACGTCGAATTGACAGACCACGTCTACGACAACGTTGTTCTTTCTGAAGGCGATCTTGACTTGGAGATCGCAAGCTTTGCCGCACAGGTACTCCGCCCCCAGTCAATTGCGATCGTCAAGCACGTGGAACGGGCCGTTGCTGCTGCAATGAGGGCTACACCGGAAACCACGGCAATCACTTACACCGCCGCCACACCAGCCAAGACCTTCACACAGATCCGCAAGGCACTCCGCGACAACGGCGTACCCACCGAGGCCCCGCTCATGGCCGCCGTTGGAAGCGCCGTATATGCCGATCTCTTGGACGGCCCAATGGGAACATGGGACGACAGCAGCAAAGTACGCGGATTCGAGATCATCGAATCTACTCGCCTCGCACCCGACGAAATTATCGGTTTCGTCAGGGAAGCCTTCGCACTTGTCGTCCGCGCCCCGCGAGTACCGGATGGCGCTCCGTTCGGCGCAAGCGTCACGGAAAAAGGCTTCAGCCTCCGCTATATTCGATCCTTCGACGGAACCGTTGCAGCTGACCGATCCCTAGTCTCCGCCTTCGTCGGCGTTCAATCCATGCCGCTCGCCGTGGACAACGAAAACGGCACTATATCCCTAGTGGAGAACGGCGGCGCCGTGCGCGTACTCACAACCGCCTAAAACTCGCCAGAGGGGGCCAACAGGGCCTCCTCTGGATCCGTTTAACCAGGTAGCGTACAAAGTCCTTCAGCGGAATGCACCATCGTCAGACCTACTCCCAGGGAACCTCATACGTGAACCGGATTGGACGAAGCGCTTCCTTGCTTGGCTGCCATGCGTCGAAGATGCGGGCGTCTCCACCGCTCGCTACCGGCTCTTGAGCAGCATTCCACTCGACTTGAATGTTTCTAACAATGAAGAGTTCACTGGGATGTTCGTGGGCGCTTCGTACTTCGTTGATTGTAAGTTCTACGGTGGCAGCAAGACTCCGCGTGCCCTTCACCTCAACCCGCAGCTCATGGTGGTCCCTTGTACAGAGAATATCGAAAGGCTTTCCACGCTCTTCCACCGACCATCCCGCAGTTCGGTAGTGCTGCATGGCCACTGATACCGCGTGCTTTTCTATCGCCATGCGGACAATTGGGTCGGATTCTCTTCCGGCTCCCCGCCGGCGAGTCGTCGCAGGCAGAAGGTCGTCTGCGTCTAGCTCGAAAGTGCTCTCACCGAATTGGGATTCCAGCAGAGGCCACTGGTCCAGCCCGGCCCCCTTTGCCATTTGATCGAGGACGGACTCGGGAAGATCGATTGCTACGGGCGATCCCACACTATTGATAGACCGGTGGAAAGCCTCCGACAGCACGGCCGGGTAGTCAGCGAACTCGACGTTGGAGGCGGTTGCAAGAGGACTTAGCGGGAAACGCTCACGATAAAGAACATTGTTGGCCGCTATTTCGTCTGGGAACAGTTCAACGTCCGGCACCGTGCGGACGCGCCCAGTCGCTCGGGCAAGTATGAGCACACCCAATCGTCCGGTCTTGTACTCCTCGTAACTGATTCGCGGGTTTCCACGCCCGTTAGGGTGCGTAAAGTTCGTACCGAGCAGCACAGGAATGCCCGCCTGAATTGCAACTGCGGCAGGCCCACTTCGCGTAAAACCCCAGACGTTCTCTTCCAGCCCTACTGCCAGGTTAGTCTGCGCCTCTCGCGACACAGCAATAACCACAACCTGCATAGCTCCCCCAAATAAATCTAAGCACGCGATCACCCGCTGATCCGCCTGTACACCGCCGACTCTATCAGCGCACCCGGCGTGGGAGGTTCCCCCCTCCCCGCCCCTACCCCTCTCCCGAAGAGGCATAGCTTCTCCCTCTGCGCGCGGGTCTGGGGGTTTTGAAAAATCACCCCGGCCGGGAAGAAATTAACCGCCCGCTGGGTCTCGACAAATCATTCAGGCTTTGTCATGGCCCCACAAATGACCAGCCGGTTGCTTCAAGCTCTCGAACTCGCCGGGCACGATGGGAACTCAGCCAACAGACGGCTAAAAGCTGAACTGCAGAAGGTCTCTCTTCCACCCCTTGGAATCCATTCCTAGACGGCGAGCGGGCCTGCTGCCACTTTCGTGCCTGCTCACCCAGGCAGAACCACCATTCCAATTGCTTCAGGGTCGTTCGGAGCAATCGATCGCAAAGCGCCGAACTCCTTTCTTTGCCACCTTTGGCCCGCCCCATCCGTGAATTGCACTTCCCGTTCGCGCTCGAAGTTCCGGGGATCGTCGTAAATGGGGGTGGTTATTGAACGCGAGGCGCCAGGTTCAATCATGGACCAAGTGTGACTGATCTCAGTAGGTGCCGTGTCCGCCCCTGGCGCCCCTGTTCGCAGCCTTTGGACCACAGAAACCATGGAAATAGGCTCGTCTCCGCCGTTGTGGACTGTCCAGGCGACGTACTGGCGCGCCTCGCCCATCTCGGGATGAAAACCGGAGGGGGACCTGTCAGCAATTACGGTAACCTTCGCCGCGAGACGCCGCTTCCGTGCCTCGGCCTCCTCCGACTGCTGTTGCCGGAAAAGCTCGCGGTCTGCCTTTGACTCCCTGCGCTCCTCCGCCAGTCGCACGCCGTCTCTAAGGCCAAACCGCAGTGCAATTGTCACGGCCCCAATGGTTCCGACAGCAGCGAGCCAGTCAGGAACCGAGCCCCAGTCCTGTAATGCCACAAAGGCTGGAATATCCACTTTTCGAGGATATCCGGACTCTTCCCTATTGACTGCAGAGGCAGCCCATCACATTTGTCGAGAAGGGAATGCAGACGCCCCGACCTCTGTGCGCGGAGGCCACTGCGAGCGGCTAAACCCCTCCCGCCGAACCTCCGCGGAGTCTGACATGCAACCGCTACGTCATGCTCACTGATCGCTAACCGCCGCCCTACCTAACGTTTTAGCGAATGCTTTGAGCTTCGGAAGGGCAGGTAGGTATACCCACATACTTATCGATTTCGGCGCTGGCGCTGCGCCTCCCACCCGGTACGCGTCAAAGCCGAGTTCGTCGAAGATCGGGGCCAGGACGGCGGCCTTCGCCTCTGTCAGGTGGCCCACCTTTCGTCCCTTGCCGTATACAGCGACGGCGTTGGCATCCCACTTGTTCTTCGGTTCCCGGACAAGCAAGTAATCACTCCCCCCGTGCCTGTAGCGACCAGAGTCGGTTACCCAGTACGCCGAGCCGACAATGCGGTACCGGCTAGACGGTAGCTCGCGGATATCAAATACCGAGAGCCCCTCCTCGTCGAGCATGACCTTCTTTACGCCAGGCCGTTTGGGCTCATGAACGGGCTCCTTCACCTCCGGTGGACTGTCTTCCAGCGGTGTCAACGCCGTCGAGGGATCGAGCATTGAGTCGCCTACTGTCTCCTGCACCGGCTCATGCACCATGACCGCATAATCGTCGGCCCGTTCTTTCGGCGTCTCGGCTTCCTGATCCGTACCCTTCAGCCAGCCCGTCACCTTCTTCATGATCCCCATGAGGGAAGAGTAGCAGCGGGTCAGCACTCTCGGTCGCGGGTGCTCTCTCCAGAAATGTGTCAGGGCCAACGACTACGCTTACATTCGTGAGTGATCCTGTTTATAGCCTGTCATGGCCGCGCGCCCTGTTCGTCTGGGAAGCGCACCGCATACTTCAAACCGCTTCGGAATCCGAACTCCGCTCCTGGACTGAGCATCTCCTCAGGGAAGCCTTCGAAGATGAAGGAGTGGCAGAAGCGTTTGTTGCCACAATATCCGCCCAGGAGGCCGCTGCAACATGGAGCGTACCCGCCCCATCGGTCCATCCCGTGCGGCCGTGGCTGCAGGCCCTTATCAGCGATGAAGCCAGAATGGCGCCCTACCAGCCACCGGTCTATTTCGCCGAGCGCCACTCCGGTGGACACATCGACCTAGAACCGGACAGCCGCTACACCTTCGCAGAGGAATTCGTTGAGCTCCTGAACACGATGTCTTCGGAGGGCTACTTTCCAAAAATCCTGCCGAAGGTATGCGAGGACAACTGGACGGAACCGATCGACGTCGCACGGGCAATCCGTCGAGCAACGAAGCAAGTCGTCGAGTGGCCTATTTCGGCGACTGATGCAAAGTTCCTGCCGGAAGTGACTGTCTATTCCCTTGTCGAGTACTTCAACGATCAGGCCCAGCGCCCGAGGAAGGCTGAGTGGCACAACTGGAACAATTGCGGCTTTGACTACCTAGACTTCAACCGGGAGTCAGGAGGCGCCGTCTACCGCTGGCGCGTTAATACTCTTCTTAGTCAGCACAAGGCGCCGCTGATGTTGGGCTCCGTGGGCCAGGAGCGAGGCAGGCTCGTTCACTCCTTCAGCCGAGAGCAAGACGCGCTCTTAACGCAAGAAGTTGAGAACCGAATCGAAAAACCTACTGATGAGGTCGCACACGCCATCCGTATGTTCCGCGCGCGCAACGCTAACAACATCGACAAACGAGCCGCTTTGGCTCTCCTCTACAAGCGGTTGGAGCCGAAGAGGAGGTATCTAGAGACCAAGACGACTAAGGGGGACGTCGAGGACATCTTCAACATCGCTAACAGGTATCACATTCGTCATAGCATAGGTAAACAGTTCTACGAGGAGCGGGCGGAGTACCTCGAATGGATGTTCTGGAACTTCCTGTCGATGGTGCGATTGCTAGATGCGCTAGAGGCCAAGGCTCAATCCGATGCCGATCAAGAACAGAAGAACGTGGCGCCTGTCCTATAGACATGGCCAAACCTGTCCGCCTGGCCAGCTCGGCTGACCGGCGTCTCACGAGCAGAGCTACTGAATCGCTTTTCCGCCCAGCAATCCGAAAAAGGCACCTGTGCCGGAAGTCCACCCCGCCGAAGCTATGGTCATGAGCGTTCTCACGTCGGCTGATGGATCTTGAACGAAGAGAACTAAGCCAAGGTATGTGACGCCCGAAGTTGCTGTCAGGCCGAGGACGATCTTGGCAATGAACTTAAAATGCGACGTGATTTCGGACTCGCCTTCCGCACTCACTCAGCGCTCTCCGTCATAGCAGCTCGCTGAGCATGTTTTCCGGCGTGGGTGGCTTCCTGTGGACCCATAGCCGCCTTTGCAGCATCACCCAACATCGTTATGACCACCGTATTGCCCTCAAATGTTATCTTCGCCATTTCTTCTGACGTTTTCGCGTACTCCCTGAACACAGCAGTAGTCTTCCCCCACTTCGCTGGAGCCCTGTCTACGGTTTTGGATGTGACCGAGACCGAGTCTCCGGACGTGAATATGGACTTCAATACGTAACGGAAGGATTTTGACAGGGAAGCGAACCCGAGCACCACGAAGGGAAGAACGGCCACCGTAATCGTTGTCGCCGGATCTGTCATTGCGGGCATTCCTTCTCAAGTAGCTGTCAGATGAGTATACCCAGCGCGATATCTGTTCGTCTTACATCCAAACGTTTGGCGCAGCCAGTCGAGGTGACCATTGCACGCGCTCCACGGCCACCACTAATCCGTCGACGAATCGGACGAGGGGCGGCAGTTGTGTTCGGGCAGAGAACGCCTGAAGTGCTTGGACCAGTGACTTTCCTGATCTCGTATCGGCCAGAACCGCGGCGAATTCTTTGGCGAGCTCGCCGGTGGAGGTACGGGAGATCCTGTCCATCGCACCCACTGCGCTCTCTCCGGCGGCGACGGCCAGGGCCATGAGTTCGGCAAGGCTGGGAAACTCCGCGAGAATCACCGATTCGCGGCGTTTAATCTTTTGGCCAAGCACGAAATCGCGGAGCACGTATCCACAAAAGGCAGCCCCGATGACCGACACCAGTGATGGAAGCGGGCTGAATCGTCCGGAGGCAGCACCCAGCCCTACGCCGATCACGGCAAGCAGGAAGCCGCCTGCGGCCCACACCAGTTGCTCCGCCCTGAAATCCACCACGCTTTTCGCGGAGCCGGCTCGAGCGAGTCTCTTTCGCAAGGCTGGGCCGCCACTGTTAAAGCGGGACAAGTAGCCAATTCCGTCCTGGATAACGGGGCGGAGGATGCGTTCCAATGGTCCAAAGGGTGTCAGATTATGCGTAGGCGCCCGGAGGAGGCGCGACTCGAGATTCTGCGACTTAAGCTGAGGGTCAATGCGCTCCGCGAAGGTCCGGCCACGCATGAATGGAAGCCGCACCAGGATCAACCATGTCCCTCCGCCCAGGAGTAATCCGAGGAGTGCTGCGGTGGCGGTCGAAGTGCTCATCGCAGGACCCGTTCATCCTCGGGTAATGCACCAATGCGCAGCATGACTGCGTAACACAAAACCGAGACAAGAAGTCCGCCGAGCAGCACCACGGCCCCGATTCCGGAGTTGTAGGCAAGCATGGCTTCAGGTCTACCGGCCATGACCACCAAGACTATCCAGGGTGCTGCGACAGCAAGCCGGGCACCGTTTACGGTCCAGGACTGCCTGGCCTCGAGTTCGCTGCGCGTCCGGGCGCTTTCCCGAAGAAACCCGGCCAACGTACCCAACATGCGCCCAAGGTCGGAGCCACCCACTTCCCGCGTCATGCGTAGTGCCTCGATGATCCGGTCAGCCACCGGATCTGCCAGGCGGTCCTTGAGTTTGTTTACAGCCGCATCGAACTGACCGCCCGACCTATAGTCGGCACCAAAATCCAGGAACAGGCCCCGCAGTTCGTCCGGCCCGTTGTGCCCAAGTTGGATCAAGGCCTCTGGCAAAGCCAGGCCTGCGCGAATGGCGGATCTGAGGTGGTCAACAACATCGGGCCACAGTTGGCGGAGGGTGGCACGGCGTTTCCGCGCCCGTCGACGCACGAGGCCAAAAGGAATCCAAGCGCCAAAGAGTCCGAAACAAAGGCAGACGGGCAATGACGCGGTCACAACGAAGAACAGGAGCATCGCAATGACTCCGCATCCAGTGCAACTGAGAAGGAGGCCCGCACCAGTGACCTTTTCTATGCCCGCCGAGAGCAAGAGAAGTTCCAGCCGTCGTGGCCGGGGTTCCCTGGCCCGGACGTCTGGCGGATGCTCCCAGGTGGACCACCAGATAAGTAATGCTCCACCGCCGCAAAGGATCCCCAATAACGGGGCCATCAGTTCAGCTCCAGCAGCGCGGCCACATCAAACCCAGCCACGGCAAACTTTTCGACCGCCGGCATGGAGTTGGCTTTGGGCTGCAGCTGCCCTTCAAGCATGCGGAACACCACCGAGGATTCGATGACCCCGTTTTCCACGCGGCGCCCCAACGACAGGATTTCCGTTACCTGCCTGCGCCCATTGGCCTGCCGGGCACAATGCACCACCAAGTCAATGCACGAGGCAACTGTGGGAAGGACGAATGCACTGGAAATGTTCGCCCCGGCCAGCAAAGGCAGGGTGCAAATCTTGGTGACGGCGTCATGGGCCGAATTTGCATGGACTGTGCACATGCCAGGCAGCCCGGAATTCAACGCAATCAGCATGTCCAGGCTTTCGGCTTCGCGGACTTCGCCAACCACCAAGCGGTCAGGTCTCATGCGAAGGGCTTCCTTAACGAGCCTTCGCAACGGAATTTCTCCATGACCTTCCAGGTTCGGTTGCCTGCATTGGAGACCCACGACGTCACGCAGAGGGAGTTGCAATTCAAAGATCTCTTCAACGGTTACTACGCGCTCACGTGAGCCAATGCTTGCTGCAAGGCAGTTCAACATAGTGGTCTTCCCTGCCTGGGTGGCACCGGAAACGAGGATGTTGAGTCCGCTTGCAACGGCTGCACCAAGGAACCTGGCAGATTGGGGTGTGAGGCTTCCCAACTCGACGAGATGCTCAAGCCGGTTCGCCCTGGCGATGAACTTTCTGATGTTGACAGCCCAGTGCTTCCTGGTCACGTCCGGAATAGCAACATGCAACCGTGACCCGTCCGGCAGGGCCGCATCCACGAACGGTGACGACAAGTCCAGCCGCCGCCCCGAGCTCTTGAGCATCCGTTCGACGAGGTCCCGGATTTGCTGCTCGCTCAGGGTGATTCCCGTCAGCTCGGACTCCCCATTACGCGCGACATAAATTTCGTGGGGCGCGTTGATCCAAATTTCCTCAATTCCAGGATCATCCAGGAACGGCTGCAGCGGACCGAATCCCGCTACGGCATCAAAGACGTGCCTGCGGGCGGTTTCCAGATGTCCCAATGGCGGAAGAGGTCCAAGGAGAGCCCTTTCGTCATAGTCGTTGACCGCGTCCTCAACCAAGCGTCGGACTTCTGCGGTCTGTTCGAAGGGGTCCAAGCCGCGGCGTCTGATAAGTTCGCGGACCTCACCCTCCACAATCCCAACGGCCTCCATATTTCCCCCAAAAACCTTCGTGTCCATATCCGAGAGGCGTATCTCGAGTGACCTACGCTAAGGGAGCCGTTATCGAGGGCCAAGTCCTGCTTGGGGGGTTGTGGATAACTATTGGAACAAGAGTCCCTTCAGCATCGCCTGTACCACTAGTCACTCCAGTTTCCGAATGTTAGGGTAAAGCCCGTTAGGAGCTGGCCTTTGGTCCCATGCGCAGGCGCCCGCCCCGGAGCTTGTCAGCAAGCCACACCATGCGCCGCTGAACCGCGGCACAGGGCCGGAATTGGATATGACAAGAACCCCCATAGAGACGGTCCGTCGCATGCCGCTTGCAAGGACTGGAATCGCCCTTTGCCTGGTCCTCCTTGCAGGGACTTTTCCCGGCGGTCCTGCATGGGCGGAGGATTCCGGCCCCCGGCCAGCGCCAGCCCCCATCGCCGAACAGACGTCGCCAGCGCCGAGTCCACTTCTACCATCGACGGACTCCGGGGCCGTCCCCGAGGACAGCGCCCCGCCGGTGACCAACCAGTCGCAGGTGCCCACCGCCGTCGAGCCTTCACCTGCTGTCGCTCCGCAGCCCGCCGTCGGCCCCGCTGTGGACGATCCAGCTGCGCTGCCAAACACCAAGGTGATGCCTGGCAATGCTCCGGATGCCGAGACCATGAAGGCAGCAATGCGCGCGGCGATTCCTGCGGGCGGGGCAGAAATGGGTCAGCGCTCACCCAGGGTCATAGCGGCAAAGCAAGGCAGCGGAAATTCAGGGCCTGCTGGCGCACGCACAGTGGGACAGGTGGTGCCGATGGACGCCGATCCAGGTCACTGGAGGCCAACCATCGGTATCCATGGACAGGACGTCAGCGCGCACCAGGGCAACGTCGACTGGCAGAGCCAATGGAACGAAGGATCCCGCTGGGCTTACGTAAAGGCCTCCGAGGGCAACTATTACCTGAACGAAAACTATGCACAGCAATATAACGGCTCCCGCAACGTCGGCATGGTTCGAGGCGCCTATCACTTCGCCATCCCCAACTGGTCTTCGGGTGCGGACCAAGCGAGATACTTCGTGGCAAATGGCGGTGGATGGACAGCGGACGGTTACACGCTTCCTCCTGTCCTGGACATCGAATACAACCCCTACGCCGGACGTACCATCAACGGCTTCTACTTCGGCAACACCTGCTACAACATGTCCAAGGCACAACTTGGACAGTGGGCTGCCGATTTCGGCAACACGGTCAAAGCCCTGACGGGGCGCTTTCCGGTCATTTACAGCACCACGGATTGGTGGAATACGTGCGTGGGAAACTCCACGTTCGGGAGTTACCCGTTGTGGATCGCGTCGTACTGGAACAACCCCACGAATTCTCCTGGATCTTTGCCCGCCAGCTGGGGCGACTACTCCATGTGGCAGTACAGCAGCACCGGGCCGTTCGAAGGTGATTCCAACATCTTCAACGGCAGCTACGATCAGCTGCGGACCTTCGCCCGTGGTGCCTCAGCCCCTTCCAACCCATCCATCAAGTCCGGTGCCGACCTCCTGGCTACAAGTTCAACCGGCAGGCTCGATGCATTTCCGGCCGACGGAAGTGGCCGGATCACTGGTCCCGTGGCCATCGGTTCGGGGTGGACCGGTGCAAAATCGCTGTACGTCGTCGATTGGAACCAGGACGGCGTCCAGGACATTCTTTCGCAGTGGTCCGACGGGACGCTGAAGGTCTTCCGCGGTGCTCCTGGCGGCAGCTTCTATGCTCCCATCCAAGTCGGTTCCGGCTGGCAGGAAATGTCCCTGACCGTCGGGTGGTGGAACTCCAAAGACGGCTATCCGGGCGTAATAGGACAGGACTATCTGGGCAATCTGTACCGGTACCCCAACACAGGAGGTGGAGCGCTGGGGGCCGGGGTCCTGATCGGGACCGGCTTCAACGGCCACCAGTTGAACCAGATCGACTTCGACGGCGACGGTAGCCAGGACATTGTCACGCGCACCTCTGACGGCACCCTTCGCCTGTATCGTTCGAATGGCTTGGGTAGCTTCCTCAACGAAGCCGCCCAAGTGATCGGTTCCGGATGGAATGGCATGACGTCGGTAAGTTCAGCAATCGGCTTCAGCGGTGCCGGGTCCCAGGGACTCCATGCCCGCACCGCCAACGGTGACCTTTACTATTACCCAGCCGTCTCGGGTTCGTGGGGTGACCGCAGCCTCATCGGACTGGGCTGGGATGACGCGATCCGGATCAGCGACGCTCCCCTGGATGTTGAGACAACACTCGGCATCGACCAGGAAGATGTGGTCGCGGTCCGCGCCGATGCCAACCTCTACCGCTATCCCGGTACGGGTACCACTGCGCTACTGCCCGAGGATCTCATCGGAACAGGGTGGGCCGGCCTGAAAGCCGGGTTCGTCACGGATTGGAACGGAGACGGCGCCCTGGACATTGTGGCGCAGTGGTCCGACGGCCGGCTAAACGTGTACCCGGGCAGGACCGGCAGCGGCTTTGGGGCCCCCATCGCCCTCGGCAGCAATTGGAAGGACTGGACGCTAAGTGTTGGGACGTGGAAGAAGGCCGATGCACATCCCGGAATCGTAGGATACGACTCCACTGGTCGCCTGTACTACTTCAGCAACCCCACTGGAAAGACGGTGTCCACCGGTATCTCCATCGGAGTCGGTTGGACTGGCCTGGACATAGTTCAAATGGACTTTGACAAAGACTTCAATGCCGATCTCCTGGCAAAAAACGCAGCGGGCGATCTGAAACTGTACCGTTCCAACGGCACCGGCAACTTCATGCAGGAAGCAGCGGGCGTGGTCGGAACAGGTTGGAACGTCATCACTAGTTTCGGTGCAGTCCGTGGATTTGCCGGAGCAGGCTCCAGCGGTGTCATAGCCCGGACCACCCTGGGTGAGCTGCGGTACTATCCGGTGGGTTCGAACAGCTCGTGGGGAACACCAACACGGATCGGCACGGGCTGGAATTCCCTGACGATTCTGGCACCAGCGGCAAAATAGTACCCACACAGTCCACTTTCGAGGGCCCTTCCGTGGAAATCTTCCATGAAAGGGCCCTCCCTTGATTCCGGCACAGTGCCATGTCCGGGCGGGCGATAAATATCGCCCGGGAGCGGCCAAAATTCGGGGATCACATGGTCTAATGAAGGTGGTCTCACGTATTGGCTGTTCAGCGCATTTTGGGATACGGACTTTGTTTGGGGGCAAGCGAAGATCACCCGTTGCGCACAATCAAGGAGTGATCTTTTATGGCGTTTAGAGTTGGAACTGCAAGCGCTGACATTACGCCGTCGCTGAGCACCAATCCGTATATGGCCGGATATGGCACCACCGATGGCGGACGCGAGGCCACCAGCAGTTCGCCGTTCGAGCCCCTCTATGCTCGGGCAATCCTCATCTGGGAAGACGCACATCCCCACATCATCATCTCGTTGGATGTTCTGGCACTGCCTCGGGCCATGCATCAACGGATACGCGACAGGATCATTCAACTCGCCGATTGGTCCAGCAGCGACATCCTGATCCAGGCGACACATACGCACAATGGTCCAGCACTGATCGACACGTTGCATCCCTTCATGGCGTACGGGTTGGCAGATCTTGGGTTGGTCCGCTCGTACAGTGACGACCTGGAAGACACGATCGTTGACCTTGCCCAGGAAGCCCTGAATGCCGATGAAATTGCGGTGACTTTCGACTACAAAGTCTCAACACAGAATTTTTCCGCGAACAGAGTGGGACTTCCCTACACAGAAACGGCCGTCCCCATTCTGGTGGCCAGGCGGGGCAACGGCACACCGGCGGCTGTGATTTTCAGCTACGGCTGCCACCCCATCAGCGCGGGTTTGCGCACGCTGTTTGACGGAGATTTCGCTGCAGGCGCCTGCAATTACATCGAGAACCGTAACCCGAATTGTTTCGCTATGTTTGTCCAGGGACCCGCCGGGGACCAGGACCCTGGAGGGGTACGCAGCTGGGAACTCAGGGACCAGCACGGGGACGCCCTTGGGGCAACCGTCAATTCAAACATGCAGTCTGCCGGCAGAGCGCTCAGCGGCCCCATGGTGACGCGCTACCAGGAGGTCCAGCTTCCCTTGGACATCACCCCCACCGCGGGCAACCTCGCCTCTGTACGTGCCGCCTACGTTGCCCGCTTGGCAAACCCCAACGGCCAGCCGCAGTGGTACCAACGTCACGCCCAGGTCATGATCGGACGCATCGACAGCAATAGCTACAAGACCGCGGTGCCATCCCCGTTCCAAGTGTGGAAGTTCAACGGAAGCCCCCAGCTGAAGATCGCCATGATCGGCGGCGAGCTCGTCAGTGGATATGGGGCGTATTTCAGGAGTCGCAACGGCGGGACCAACGGCATTATCGTCGGCGGATATGCCAATGAGTCCTGCTGCTACATTCCGAGCAATGAATTTTTTGCGCCGAATATGCCACTTGGCAGCTATGAGGGCGGCTGGGAGCCGGATTTCCCAGGAATTGCTGGTGGCTCAATGACCGTCTACGGACATCTGGCCCATTTCAAGGCGGGTACGAATGGCGTGGAAACCACACTTATCAATGCGATGAATACTTTGCTTGCCTGACCCGATGGACTGCGTGAAAGGCGCGGACCCAAGAGGGTCCGCGCCTTTCCGTGTCTGCCCTCCTGGGAGCCGCCTACCTATCCGGACACTGCCGTCTTAAGCCACTTGGTGAGCACAGCCGCCTGCGGCGCCAGCGGAGCAAGTGTCAGGGCGCCTTTCACAACAGGAACCCCATAAGCGGCGAGCGAGGCTGCGAGCGTCCTGGAGTCCGTCCGGGTGCATGCCTTAATGATGCGCAAGCACAGAGCGGAGGCGTCGCCGGGAACGGCACCCGCTGCAAGGGCGGCATTGACGGCGGCCGTCTCCTCCGGAGTCAGGATATGTGGTCCTTTTCCGACATAGTCAACTTGGCAGTCGGTGACGTGCATGTACCGCGTAGATGCCCAGACCTCTTCAAGGCTCGAGAACTTGCCTATGAGGCTGCCATCGGCCGCCGTACACGTGAATTGATAACGGGTCAGGGGTTCCGGACGTTCCCGGGGGATTTTGTCGTCGTTCGCGACCACAGGCGCCATAGCAAGTGCGGCTGGTTGGGAAGTATCTACATTGGTTCCTGAGCAACCGGCCAAGGCAATAGCTGCCACGCCGAGCTGAAGAACACTGCGCCTGCGCATGTCCACCGAGGGATCCCCACTTCATTCGGATGCTCCCCAGCTCCGCATGCATTGGTTATTCGCCCCAAGCCGTTTCCGGCTGCGTCTTAGTACATCTTCCCCCAAATTCCGCATTTGTCACTAGTAAAGTTTTGGCCCGCAGCAAGATCGACGCCTTCGCCCGCCGCTGGAAGTCCTCCCTCCGCGGCAATGGCACCCCCTGCGCCGGCGATGGACCACCTGCAATCCGCTGCAGACGGGCCTTGCTTGACGACTTGATATTTGCCAGGTTGCACCGAATCGCCCACCAAATGGCTGCCATCAGCCATCCTTGAGCCCTCGGCCCAGGCTGCGATGATTTTGCCCTGCGGAGCATCCGCGCAGAGTGAGGCCGCAGCAAGCAACGTCCCGTGTCCGGCTTCCTCAAATCCTCCCGGACCGCTTTCATCACTGACCCGCGTGCAGAGGCGGAGGACGTCCAACAACACTGCCAGGCCACCATCGTCGCCCGGTCCTTGTGGCGCCGCAGTCGAAATTGCTTCTGCTTCCCGCGGCGTTGGCTCGAACGGATCCGTTCCGGTGTAAGTGACTTCGCAGGAGCCCATCCGCGTGTAGTTAGTGGCAGCCCAGACCTCGGCGAGACTCGACAACTGGACTTCCGGCGAGGCGTCAAGGCTTGTGCATCGATAGGCGTAGCGGCCAGGTTCATCACCGTCGCCCAAGGGCTCGCCGTCACCCGTGGTGCCACTACTGGGAACCGTCGACGGCGAGGGGCTGGGCTCCGCTGTGGCGCTGGTGGTTGCGGTGCCGGTTGTTGTCGAGGAGGTACTCGTTCCCGGGGGTGGTTGAGGCGATGGAGTACAGGCGACCAACAGCATCACCAGCGGCACCACCATCGGAAACAGTCTGCGCATTGTGACCTCCACCTCAATCGTGCGGGGCTGCGATTGCCCGGTCAAGACATCGGGAAGGGCGAAAGTGGACCAAAAAAATGTCCCGCATCGAAAAGTACCTAGTGACAAATGTGAAAATTGGGGGAAGATGTACGTAGACGCAGCCGGAAACGGCGTGGGGCGAATAACCAATGCATGCGGAGCTGGGGAGCATCCGAATGAAGTGGGGATCCCTCGGTGGACACGCGCAATCGCAGTGTTCTTCAGCTTGGTTTGGCGTGTCTTGCCTTCGCCGGTCGCTCAAGAACATCTCATGGAAACTCCCATCCCTCCTCCCTCAGCGGGATGGTACGGCATCGCCATAAACTCACCGCACTGATCGCCTCCGCGAGCCTGGCAACAGCAGCGCTCACAGGTGTATTCACAGCGGGGGCTGCCAACGCCGACCAGGCCCGCCAAACCGTCGCCGTGGGTCTCACGAAGGCCGCCGGTTCGGTGGTGGATCCGGCCGGAAGGATCTGGGTCTCAGACGCGCGTGCCGGATTCTGCCGAGTGACCGAAGCTGCGGGCGCTACACCGGGCGGCCTCGAATCAACCACCTGCCTCGGGGGCAGCCTGACTGGCCATAAAAAGGGCCCTGCATTAGCCGGAACTCCTGCCATGATTGATCCGTCGCCTGCCAATCACGGCTCGGGCGACGAAATCGCGTTCATTCCGGATGCCGCCGTCGGAAGCTCCGACGTAGTACGCGCAGTCTGGAACCCGAACGCCGGAGTGTTCGACTACGACGGTGCGTTGACCATCTTCGACGGCGACCTCCGTCCGAACGCGGTCAGTGACGGCCCCGATGGCAACATCTATTTGTCGTTCGCAAATGCCCGGTCGATTGTGAAGATCGTGGATCCGACGGCCCTCCATCCGAGCATCGAATCAATCGCTTCGGTTAACTCAAGCTCCTTGAGCCTTGCCGCCACGCACCGCAACAGTGCCGGCAACGTAGTGGTTTATGTCGCTGAAACCTCAGGACTGACTGTGTTCACCGCACCCGAGGACGGAGTGCTGACCAACTTCGTACCAGCACCGCTCTATAACGTCGGCAAGCCGACGGCCATCTACTACGACTGGCAGTCGCCCTTGGTGCTGTACACGGGAACCGGTGGCGGAACCACCACGGCCGACGCCGGCAAGGACACCGTCTCGCGTATCGACCTAAGCACCGACACCGTAACCAACCAATGGGCGCTCGGTTTCAGCAAGATCGGTGGACTGAACATGCGCGACGGCAAGCTCCTGCTCATGGAAGACCCAGGTCAGCTGGATCCTGCCAAGCCAACCCAGCAGGGCAGGTTGCTCAGCCTCGGTGGCGTCGTACCTTCGATCGTGAGCGGTCCGACGGCGGCTAACGGAACCCAGGCAGCAAACCCGGCGTTCACCAACGATTCCACTCCTACTTTCACTGTGGCCTCAACGCCTCCGGGCGGTGCCCTTGAATGCAGTCTCCAATTGAGTACCGCAACACCTGTCTGGCAAGTGTGCACGAGTGGAACGTTTACGCCTGCAACCGCCTTGACCAACGGCGCCTACACATTCTCCGTTCGTGCGGCACCAACAGGGCTGCCCGTATCCCGGGCATTCACGGTTGATCTGGCTGCCCCGGCCGCCCCGGTGATCACCTCACCCGCTGCTGGAGCTACAGTCAACGGTTCGCCTGTCCTGGGCGTGACCTCGGAGGCGGACTCCGTCCTGTCCTGCTCGGTCGATTCCACCACCATTTTCACGGCCTGCAGTAACGGCTATGTCTTCAACCTCACAACCGCAGGACAGCACGTCCTACGGGTCCGGGCGACAGACATGGCAGGCAATATCAGCACCGTGGCTTCGGTGACTGTTACCACCGACCTGACCGCACCGCAGGTGTCCATCAGTTCTCCTGCAGAAGGCGCAACAGTGGGCATCTCGCCGTCGTTCGTCTTTGCCTCAACGTCCACTGACGTTGCCGGTTTCAGGTGCAAGCTGGGCGCCAACGCCTTCACAGCGTGCACATCGCCAAAATCCTATGCCAACGTACCCAATGGTCCTGTCGCGTTCACGGTGGAAGCCATGGACAACGCAGGGAACACCTCCACCGCAACCAGGAATGTCACTGTCTTCGCTGCCGACACCACCCCACCTGTGGTCTCTGTCGATCCGGCCGGAGGAACGTACGGGGCAAACAAAACCATCAGCCTCGCGGTGAACGAAGCAGCTACCATCTACGTGACCACCGATGGCACGACGCCGACAACGTCCAGTCCTGTCTACTCGGGACCGATCGCGTTGACGTCGTCGATGACGTTGAAGTACTTTGCACGCGACACCGCGGGCAACTCTTCAACGGTAGCGACCCAGACGTACGTCATTGACAACACTGCCCCGGTTCTGACGGTTGCACCCGTTGCCGGAGCCTACGCATCAGGGCAGCTTGTCACCATGACTTCCAGCGAACCTGGAAGCATCTTCTACACAACGGATGGCACCACGCCCGCTACTGCAGTGGCGGGAAGCACGAAAGCATACTCGAGTCCATTCGCACTCACGGCTAACACCACCGTAAAGGCCCTTGCTGTGGACGCGTATGGAAATGCTTCTGCAGTCACTACCAGCGTTTACACGGTCTTGGACACCACCCCACCGGTGGTAACCGCAACTCCACCTGCGGGCAGTTACCCGGTGAACCAGCAGATCACCCTCACGGTGAATGAAGCGGGTTCGAGCATCTACTTCACAACCAACGGGACCACTCCGACTGCCACAGCCGCCAACAAGTACTCCACAGCAATCACGCTGACGGCCGCGATGACCTTGAAGTACTTCGCGGTGGATCCGTCCAACAACAGTTCGGCGATCATCAGCCAGGCCTACACCGTGACGGCGCCACCGGCCAACACATGGAAGGACTACACCGGTGACGCAAAGAACGACGTCGTGGCACGCGACAATGGCGGCACGCTATGGCTTTACCCGGGTAACGGCAGCGGTGGTTGGTTGACGCAACGTTCGCTGGGAACTGGTTGGAACTTGCTGAACGCGATCGTTCCCACCAAGGACTTCAATGGTGACGGACGAAGCGACGTCCTGGCGCGTGATACCAATGGCGTCCTCTGGCTCTATCCCGGAAACGGGGCCGGCGGGCTCCAGCCCAGGGTGCAGGCCGGCACGGCTTGGTCGGGCATGACGCTCATCCTCGCGCCAGGGGACTTCAGCGGCGATGGCAAGGCCGATGTGTTGGCGCGGGATTCGGCTGGTGTCCTGTGGCTGTACCGCGGAAACGGTACTGGGGGCTTTGTATCAAGCGCCCAGGCTGGCACTGGGTGGAACTCCATGACGGCCATCCTGAGTACCGGCGATTTCAACGGCGACGGCAAGACCGATGTCCTGGCCAGGGACACGTCGGGGATCCTATGGCTCTATCCAGGCAACGGTACCGGCGGTTGGCTGAGCAGGGTCCAAGTTGGAAGCGGCTGGAGCGGGATGACTGCAATCCTGGGCCCCGGCGACTTCAACGGAGACGGCAAGAACGATGTCCTTGCCCGCGACTCCGGTGGCAACCTCTTCCTGTACCCCGGCAACGGAACATCAGGATGGCTCTCCCGGAGCCAGGTCGGGTGGGGCTGGGGAGGGTTCACGTCGCTCCCCTAGCAGCAAGGACGTGACCCCGGCAGGAAAGAGAAGGGAGGGTCAGGACGCCAAGCGTCCTGACCCTCCCCTTCTTGTTGCAGGAATTCCCTACGTACGTTCTTTCATGGGATGCATCGTGGGTCTGTTTGGACTTGCCTGTATGTCCAGTTGGAGGGATACCAACAGCATCTGGACTCCCAGCACAAAGGGCACAACAGCCAACATCACCGATCCCGCGGTAGGAGATCCTACGCTTGCGGCGAGAACCCAGATCCCAGCCACGAGACCCATGACAATAAGGGCGATGCCTGCGATCAACAGAAGAGCCACCGCTGAGAAGGACCAGACCATGTACTTCCACCAAACACGGCGCCAGAAGCCGCCAAAGAGCATGGCCAGCAGCTCGGGGATCACCTTCCGGAGCTTGATGCTGGAAACCTCATTGCCGTAAACAGCAGGAATCGGGACATCCACAATCGGTACATCGAGGATGTTCAGGTGAATCAGGAGGTCGTTCTCAAAGCTGTAGCGTGCGGCCACCTTATTCATTGGCAGGCGACGAAGAACTTCCGTCCGGATCGCCGTGTAGCCATTCTGGGGGTCGAAGATGTGCCAGTAACCCGAGGCCAGCTTTGTCATGAACGACAAAACGATGTTGCCAAAGATTCGGTAGCCAGGCATGCCGGCAAAAGACTCACCTGAAAAGAAGCGGTTGGCCTTGGCAAAGCCGTAACCATCCACCACCGGATCGAGCAGCTGCGGCAGGTACTCCGGATCCATCTGGGCATCGCCGGCCATCACAACGTTGATGTCGGAGCCCAGCTCCATTGCCGCTTTATGCGCCGTCAGAACAGCGCCACCCACACCTTGGTTGACCTCATGCCGAATCAAGGTGACCCTGCCATCATCCGCCCGAAGAGCAGCCCCGGAGGTGTCGTCGGGGCTGCAGTCATCAACAATGACAATGTCATCGACGAAATCAGGCATCGTTTCGATCACCTGTGCGATGTGGTTCTCTTCTTTATAGGCCGGTACTACCGCGGCAATTCGAACGCCTCGATACATCGATTATCCTTCGCTGCTGTTAGGTGTGAATTTCTGTGCTGGCACGTCAGTGCCCGACGCACCATCTGTCTGTCCGCTGGCGCTCTTCGGTTGCTTCTTTTGCGGGAAGATCCAGTGCTTGTAAATGAAGTAGTTCCATCCCATGGTCACAATGGTCGCAACCACTTTACCGGCAACATATCCGGCACCCAGGAACTGGAAGAGCTCCACGATTCCCATGACCGCCACAGTGTTGAAGGCCAAGAGTCCGGAGTACCGCAGCACTCCACCCAGAGCCGTTCCGCCTCCCCCGAAGGCAAAGTGGCGCTGCAGGAAGTAGTTGAAGAAGAAACTACCCCAGAATCCTGCGCCCGTGGCCAACCAAAGCGGCCAACCAAACACTTGGAAGCAGAGCGCCAGCAGACCGAGATCCACAATGAAGCTCAGACCGCCCACCACGAGGAATCTGAACAAACTGGACGAGAGGAACTTTTTGATGAATGCCTTCATTGGTTAGCAGATCCTTCCAAGCGGGGCGATGCCATCGGGTTTCCGGTTCTCGAGGATTCCCGGGACTCCGTCAAGCTGCACGCGGTCCTTGGAAGCGGCGTCGAAGGCTTGTTTGCCACCGGGCAACTGGGACCAATCGATCCGGTACAAGGCTGCGTTTCCATCACGCACAACAAGCTTCAAATAAGGGATGGAATCAGGATGGGTCAACCCCGCCTTGGGCTCATCCCAGGCCCGGATCCGACCGTCGGCTATGTATACCCATTCGATACCAAGCTCTGAAGCGGCCGCCCGTGCGTCGGGATCCGTCGCCAACTCAGGGAGCTTTTGAAGGACAAGCAGCTGCCGGTTCGTAGGAAGTATTTCGAAGTGCCGGATCATCGGCATTCGGTTCCCGAGTGCATACATCCATACGGAACCATCGCAGGAGTCATTCAGCACGGTGGCGTCCTGGGGAACATACTGGTCCATTTTGCTCAGCAGATCCACTTCGGATGAGCTGAGGGTGGGGCCATCAATCTTTGTATTGATGTTGATGCGCTGGGCATTTTGCTTGAAGTATGGGATCGCGCCGACCCCGCATACCAACAAAACCGCGACGGCGGCCGCTGCCGTGATGACGTGGTTCGGCCTGCGCCCGTTCTTGACGCCGGATTCGTCGGATTCTGCCCGACGATTGCGGAACCGCCGGACGGCCCACTCGATTGCCTCTCCGGACTGGGCAACGCCCAAGCCCGCAAGCGGCACGAGGAGCATGACAAGGACGCCGAAAATGCGCCATTGATCGTCGTAGAAAGGTGCTGTCAGGTTCAGGAAACGGGGGCTCTCGCTGCCCATGGTGTAAACCGACAGAAACGCAAAAGCCAGGACCGGGCCAAAGTACCACCACATGCGGATCCTGAAGGCAACAGCGAGGCAGCCAACGGCAACAAGCGTTGTCAGGATCGGCATTGCCATGGAGCCATGGTTCAGGAGAACAATGTTCTGGATGGCACCGTTGCGATCAGTATCCGGTGCCCACATCATCTTGGAGACGCGCTCAGATTCCTTGAGCATCTGGGTAATGATCGGCAGGCCGATGATCGCCGCGAGAACCCCTGACACAGCGAGGTAAACAGTAATGCCCAGGATCCTGCCCTTGCGCCGTATCAGGGCGGAGAGCAGCCAGAAGAAAAGGACCGGCAGTACTACGAATGCCAGGGAGGGGTGCACGGCAATAAGGCCCACTGCTCCGAAGGCAATGCCCAGGACCCAGAACTTTTGCCGCTCCAAGGCACCTTTGACTGCCAGGAAGACGAATGGACCCACCAACAGCATGCCAGCGAAAAATGGAATCAGCGGGCCACGCCACAGCAAGTCATAGGGGTAGACCGTGAACCATCCCGAGACTGCAGCCGCGGCGGCGACGGCAACCGGGCGGCGTGTGAGGATCATGGTCAAGGCCATGGCGCTCAGGGGTAACTGAACGGCCATCATCACCAAGACGAAAACATTCAGGAACACCGGAATGCTGACAGCACTCAGCGGCCAGAACAGCGCGAGCACCGCGTGGAACGCAATCGGGTAGCTCCTGATGGGCGCATCAGAAACAGTGGTGTCGTAGTAGGCGAAGTTGCCCGCTATGGCCGGATCCCATTCATGATTCACCGAGATAAGCCGGATCATGTTTGCATGCCAAGGAATGTCCCAGTCCTGGTTTATCCCCAGGAGGCCTTCACTACCGACAAACCATGACACGGCGGCGACGGCTCCGCCCGCAAGAAGGCCTACAAGCAGGATCCACCAGGAGCCGGCAAATCGGTGCTTACCGAAAATGCTTGGCTGTGTTCGGAGGGGAGTCTGGAACTTGTCAGGGAATCTACGCCTCAACAGGAGGCGTAGAGCCAACAGGACAGCAGCCAACACCAGCAGAACGGCGGATACAGGAAGCAGTTGCCAGCTCAACCCCAAGGAATTGCCCATCACACCGATGACCGTCAGGGCACCCATGCCCAACAATGGTGCCACGACGGGCAGGAGGGTTCGGCGCACTCCCAGTGCTTCTCCGAGAAGCCAGCCTGGACCCCACCACAACACAACGATCAGGAGTACACACAACAGCAGCGGGCCGATACCCATTCCTACGATCGCCTTTCTTAGATGCTTCCACTAGCCATCCCTTGACAGACGACTCTTGCTATTGGATGCCGGACTTAGTTGCGTTCCCGCAGCCAGGCGACAGCCTGGTCAGCCGGACCTTCGAATTGGACAGTGCCGGAGGATAAGACGACTCCCCTGTCGCAGATCCGTGAAATCATGTCCAGGTCATGGCTGACAACCACGAGGGTCCTGCCTTCGTCGGACAGCTGCTTAATCTTGGCCAGGCACTTCCGCTGGAAAGGTTCATCGCCAACAGCCAGGATCTCGTCCACAAGGAAGATATCCGGCTGCGTATGAACTGCCACCGCAAAAGCAAGGCGCAGGAACATTCCGGAAGAATAGAACTTCACTTCCGTGTCGATGAACTGCTCGATTTCCGAGAAAGCGACGATCTCGTCGAATTTCTCGTTGATCTCCTGCTCTGTCATTCCAAGGATCGCGGCGTTAAGGAAGACGTTCTCACGGCCGGACAAATCCGGGTGAAACCCGGCCCCAACCTCAATCAGGCCGGCGACGCGGCCTTTGGTCCGCACAGTGCCCTGATCCGGCAGGATGACACCGGAAATCAACTTAAGCAACGTGGACTTACCGGAGCCATTGAAACCCAGAAGGGCCACGGTCTCCCCATCCTGTATCTCGAAGCTGACATCGTGCAGGGCATCGAACTTCTTGGTGAGATCACCCTTGCGTCCCTTGACGAGCCACACAAGCGTCTCCTTAAGGGAGTGCGAGTGACGCAAATTGAAAGTCTTTTTCAAGCCCTTGACTATGACGGCGGCGCCCACTCAGACCTCCTGCGCAAAATGGCCTTCGAGCCGGCGGAACACCAGCTGGCCGATGATAAGGAAAACTGCGGCCATCCCCAGTCCAGCCAACCCCGTCAACATCAGGTGAGGGGGCAGTTCGACCGGCTTGGTGACCGTCGGGTACCAGAACGCCCAGTGGAACAATTCCACGGCCACGGTCACGGGGTTGAGCTGGTAGATCGTCAAGACCCAGTCCGGGGCAAGACGACGGATCATGGTCCAGTCATAGAGGACGGGTGAAGTCCAGGTGACGATCATCATCAACATGTCCACGATGTTCTCTGCATCGCGGAAAAACACGTTGATGGCACCTGCCAGGAGGCCCAGGCCAGTGGCGGTTACGGCCACAATGACGAAGCCCAGCGCTGCGCCCACCAGCTGCATCACATCTGGTCGCCACCCGTTGAAAAGGGCAGCAGCCAGCAGGACGACCAGTTGTGGTAGGAAATGCACGGCAGCGACCCAGACCGACGCCACGGGAAAAAGTTCCCGAGGCAGGTAGATCTTCTTCACCAACGCGGCATTCCACACGATGGAGCGCGTAGCGTTCGAAAACGCTTCCGTGAAGAAATTGACCACGATGACGCCGGAGAACATGTACAGGGCGTAGTTGGGAATCTGGTCCCCCACGCGAAGGACGATGCCCAGGGCAAAGAACAGGACCAAGTACTGGACCAACGGCTTCACATATGACCAAGCCAGGCCCAGCACAGAACCCCGGTAGCGGACCCTGAGTTCCTTGCGGACGATCAGTTTGAGGAGGTACCGGCGCCGGAAGACATCCAGCAGACCGGCACCTACCCCTGGAACAGCATAAATATCAGTGGAGTTGGCCATCGCTACTTTTTGGGCTCCGAGGCGTCGAACGTCTCTCGCCAGGACTCCATCGATGTGATCTGAGGCAGCGCCGCACGGTACTGGGCCCGGAGCGTCTCCCAATTCGAGAAAAGCTGCGCGTGCAGCTGGGTCGTTTCAACCAGAAGCCGGCGTGCCAACTTGGGATCGCGCTGGTACCACGACGCTCCTGTGCCATCGGCATTGGAGACAACCGCACTGTCCAGATGCGCCAAGCTCCACCATTTGCCGTCCTGATGTGCAACATGGGCCTCAGGGTTGGTCTTGGCAGAATCGCGAACCGGAGCAAGGGTCTGCTTCAGGACGGTCTTAACCGCCCAGGGCAGCAGGCCAAGAGCACCCGGCTGCTTGTAGCTCTGGGGCTTCTTCGGCGGACGTTTGCGGAAGGACTCAGGGAAGGCACCGGGATCGGTCTTGATCTGGGAGTCAACAAATTCCTCGCGCATGGCACGGAGCTTGGGCATTGTGGTGGGCAGCTGCTCGTGGAGCTTGCCTGGCCCCTCCAAGACGTCCCGGAGAGCCATCACACGAGCTTGCTCTGGGTAGTACTGCATCGATACCAAGTGCTTAATGTCCGTGTTCAGGCTTTCACGGAAAATCCGGCCACCCTTGGGGAACGGCGAATGCAGGAGAGTCGCGATGAGCCTGTTGCGTTCGTGATAGTAAGCCTGCCAGTCCACAGAGTCATCTTTATCAGCCCATGAGACGTGCCACACCGCTGCACCCGGCAGGGTAACGGTCGGGAAACCTGCCGCCCGGGCACGCAAGGAGTACTCGGCGTCGTCCCACTTGATGAACACGGGAAGGGAGAGTCCGATGTTTTCCACGACGGTCTTGGGGATGAGGCACATCCACCAACCGTTGTAGTCAGCATCCCAGCGGCGGTGCAGCAGTGGCGTTGAGCGAAGGCCTTCTGCGGAGAAGTCGTGATTTCCCAGGCCCTCCACGGGTCCCCAGAGGAAACGGTAAAAATTCACCACTTCGGCGTAGGCGTGCAAAACGGACTTGTTATACATGTCGAACATGTGTCCGCCGACGATGGTGGGCTTACGGCAAAGGTCGGCAAATGCGACCGCCCTGAGCACACCTTCGGTTTCAAGTTCAATGTCGTCGTCGAGAAGCATGACGTAGTCGCTCTTGTCAGAGACGAGCATCTCGTACATGTTGCGGGCGAACCCACCCGAACCACCAAGGTTGCCTTGGTTGATGATGCGCAACTGCTCACCCATGGATGCGGCGACGGCGTCGAACCCGTCTTCGTCGGCCACCTTCTTGTTGCCTTGGTCCACGATGATCAGTTCCGCGAGGATTTCACGGAGACCGGAGTCGGCATCGATTGACTTGATGGTTTCAAGGCAGTAGTCGGCACGGTTGAACGTTGTAACACCCAGCGTGACTTTCCCCTGGGGCCTGCCTTCATCAGGAACAGCCCAGTGGGCGCTCTTAAGCGTCATTCCATCGCCGCCGGCAATGAGGTCGAACCAGTACCAACCGCCATCGCCAAAGGGAGCGAGCGTAAGTTCGAACTCGTTCGACGCAGTTCCCTCAACGAGGATCGAGTCCACCCGCTGCGATGCACCGCGCGCATTCGACCGGTAAACGATGACCGTTCCTTCGCCCTCGGTCTCTATGTGGAGAACCGTCTTTGTGGCGATGGTCCATTTGCGCCAGTAACTGGCCGGGAAGGCATTGAAGTAGGAACCAAAGGAAAGACGCTCGCCCCGGCGCACCTGCACCGACCCGCGGTCCAGGATGTCCTCCGGGTGGAGTTTGCGGGCCATGCCCACTGCCTGAACAACTGCTGTGCCGTTGTCATCCTGCTTGCGGACCTTATTGGTGTCCGGATCGACATAGAGCGGCAGGGTATCGAGGTCGCGGTTGGCCGGGAAAACCACACGCTGGACTATTCGAAGGTTCTGCTCAGTCGACGCCGGGCTGTCTGCGGCTGTTGTGGCCGTCATGGCAGTCTCCTGGCTTTCATTTGTTGTGGCGGTCATGCGTCCACTCCACCACTTTCCAGCTTGGCGCCGCCCGTGAAGTGCGGCTTGATCTTGTTGTCGAACATGGACAGGGCCGAACCGATGGCCATGTGCATGTCCAAGTACTTGTACGTTCCAAGACGCCCGCCAAACAGTACAGACTTCTCGCCACGTGCAAGATCACGGTATGCGAGCAGTTTGCTGCGGTCTTCTGATGTGTTGACGGGGTAGTAAGGCTCGTCGCCCTTCTCCGCAAAACGCGAGAATTCGCGCATGATGACCGTCGCGTCCTTCGTGTAGTCGCGCTCAGGGTGGAAGTGGCGGAACTCATGGATGCGAGTGAAAGAAGTCTCCGGGTCCGGGTAGTTCATCACCGAGCACCCCTGGAAATCCTCAATCGGCAGCACTTCTTCTTCGAGGTCGATCGTGCGCCAGGAGAGATCACCCTCGGCATAGTCGAAGTAGCGGTCTACGGGGCCTGTGTAGATGACCGGAACCTGGCCAAGGACCGAGGACCGGCCGAATTCGCCATCGTCAAAGAAATCCGTGTTGAGGATAACTTCAATGTTGGGGTTGTCCGCCATGCGCTCGATCCACGCCGTGTAGCCGTCGACAGGAAGCCCTTCATGGGAGTCATTGAAGTAGCGGTTGTCGTAGTTGTAACGCACGGGGAGCCTGGAGATGATCTCCGCGGGAAGGTCCTTCGGATCCGTCTGCCACTGCTTGCCGGTGTAGTGCTTGATGAACGCCTCGTACAGGGGCCGCCCGATCAGCTGTATGCCCTTGTCATTCAGGTTCTGGGGATCAGTACCGGCAAGCTCGCCCGCTTGCTCCGCAATGAGCTGACGAGCTTCGGTGGGGCTCATTGCTGCACGGAAGAACTGGTTGATGGTACCGAGGTTGATCGGCATTGGGTACACCTCGCCCTTGTGGCTGGTGTAAACCTTGTGCTGGTAGCTCGTGAACTTGGTGAACCTGTTCACGTACTCCCAGACACGTTCATTCGAAGTATGGAAGAGATGCGCTCCGTACCGGTGCACCTCGATTCCCGTCTTCTCTTCATTCTCGCTGTAGGCGTTTCCTCCAATATGGTGGCGGCGATCAAGAACCGCGACCTTTAGCCCCAACTCGGTAGCGGCGCGTTCTGCAATGGTCAGGCCAAAGAAACCCGAGCCGACGACGACGAGATCAGCGTTCACAAACTCTCCTGTGTATTGGCGTGCGGGCACAGAAGTGCCCACGTCTACTGGTCAAGGCTACCCGACTTGGCGTGCGTTCCCCGTATCCGGGCCCTTGGCCAAGCAGGGGCGGCTGGGGTACACAAACACCAGAGGGAGGCTGGCACGTGGCCAGCCTCCCCCAAAGGCGATGCTTGATTTGGCGTCTCAGAGGCTGATGACAGAGCCCGATTTGGCGGAGTCCAGCACTGCCTCAGCGACCCGCAGGGTCTCAAGGCCTTCCGCCATCGTCACGATGTTCATCGACTTTCCGAGGATTGCGTCACGGAACGCCTCATGCTCCATCTTCAAAGGCTCCCGCTTGGCAAGGGCGAAGCGGGTCGAGGATCCCTCAGATACGCCCCGGAAGGCCGCGACGGAATCCCAGTCCGTCTGGAACGTTCCGTTTTCCACGAAGGTCAGGTCTGCAGAAATGGTGTCGGCGATGAATGCCCCACGTTCGCCCAGAACGACCGTTGTACGTTCCTTCATGGGTGACAACCAATTCACGATGTGGTTGGTTACGACACCGCTCTTGAGGTGGCCAATGGCTGTAACCATGTCTTCATGTTCGCGGCCACTGCGGGAGGTCGTGTGCGCTACGACGTTCACGAAGTTGCTCTGCGCCAGCCATGCGGTGAGGTCGATATCGTGCGTTGCAAGATCCTTGACCACCCCGACGTCGGCGATGCGCGCCGGGAAGGGTCCCTGCCGTCTTGTGCTGATCTGGTAAACGTCGCCAAGGTCACCATTCCCGAGCCGCTCGCGAAGGCTTTGCAGGGAAGGGTTAAAGCGCTCGATGTGACCGACCGCGCCGATGAGGCCATTGGCTTCGAAGGCTTTGGCAATGCGTCCGCCCGACTCGGAATCGTTCGCGATCGGCTTCTCGACGAGACAGTGGATGCCAGCTTCAGCAAGCCGCAACGCCACTTCCTCATGCAGGATGGTCGGCACGGCAGCCACTGCCATGTCGATTCCCTGCTCAATCAGTTCCTCAACTGTGTTGTAGACAGTCAGGCCATCCGCAACATTGTGTGGATCGCCGAACGAATCCGCGACAGCAACCAGGTCAACGCCATCAAGCTCGCGGATTACGCGGGCATGGTGGCGACCCATCATACCCAGTCCGATGAGGCCTGCGCGGAGGTTTGCCACTAGCTTCCTGCCTTTGCGATGGCGTTGACGGCCGTCACGATGCGGTCCAGATCATCCTGGCTCAACGATGGGTGCACCGGGAGGGACAGCACGCTGGCTGCAGATTCCTCAGTTACAGGCAGCTCATCCGATGTCTGGAAGGGCGCAAGGCGGTGGTTCGGGATGGGGTAGTACACGCCACAGCCGACGTTGTATTCCTCACGCAATGCCTTAGCGAAACCATCACGGTCATCGGTAATGCGGATGGTGTACTGGTGGTAGACGTGCTCATACCCCTTGGCTACCTTCGGGGTGATGACGCCTTCGATGTTTGCGTCAAAGAATGCTGCGTTTTCCTGCCGGGTCTTGGTCCAGCCTTCGACCTTTGTCAGTTGGACGCGCCCGATGGCTGCATGGATGTTGGTCATGCGGGCGTTAAAGCCAACCAACTCATTCTCGTACTGGCGCTCCATGCCCTGGTTGCGCAAGAGACGGAGTCGACGTTCGACGTCGGCCAGGCCTGTGCTGACCATCCCACCCTCGCCGGAGGTCATGTTCTTCGTGGGGTAAAGGCTGAACATGGCGAAGTCGCCGAAGGTTCCGACCTTGCGGCCGTTGACAGCGGCACCATGAGCCTGGGCCGCATCCTCGAACACTTTGACCCCGTGCTTCGCAGCGAGCGCGCCAATGGCATCGACGTCGAAGGGGTGCCCATAAAGGTGGACCGGCATGATCGCCGCCGTGCGGTCGGTAATCTTCGACTCAACAGAGGCAGGATCCAGCGTGTAGTAATCCGGGTCAACATCGGCAAAGACTGGCGTTGCTCCGGTCAGCGCGACCGAGTTGGCCGTTGCTGCGAAGGTGAAGGAAGGAACAATGACTTCGTCGCCGGCGCCTATGCCGGCGGCCAGAAGGCCAAGGTGCAGCCCTGAGGTGCCAGAGTTGACGGCGACAGCTGCGCGGCCGTCCAGAAGTACTTGGGAAAATTCCTGCTCGAAGGACGCAACCTCCGAGCCTTGGGCAAGCTGGCCGGAGGCCAGAACTGCCTCTACGGCCTTGCGCTCGTCGTCGCCAATGATGGGTTTGGCGGGGGGAATGAATTCGGGGCTCATGCCTCTACCTCTCGAAGTGTCTCGTTCTGTTCAACATATGTGGCGCCGGTTTCCGGGCATACCCAGTTCCCGCCAATGTTCTGCAGCGGGAAGCCCGCCTTACCGACCCAGCCCCGCCGCTTGGCCGGAACCCCGACCATCAGCGCGAAATCAGGGACATCTTTGGCAACAACCGCTCCGGCGGCTACGGTGGCCCAGCGTCCGATGGTCACGGGAGCGACGCATACGGCGCGGGCACCAATGGACGCTCCTTCACGAATAGTGACGCCCACAGGCTCCCAGTCGTGCGCACTCTTCAGACTTCCGTCCGGACCTACAGCACGGGGATAGGTATCATTCGTCAGCACTACTGCCGGACCGATGAACACGCCGGCCTCCAGTTCTGCGGGCTCGTAGACAAGTGCATAGTTCTGGACTTTGCAGTTGTCCCCCATCTTGACGCCAGTGCCGATGTAGGCACCGCGTCCGACGATGCAATTGACGCCCAATTCGGCTTTCTCTCGGACTTGGGCCAGATGCCAGATCTTGGATCCATCACCAATTACCGCCTCGTCTGAAACATCGGCGCTCTCTGCAACCACTATCACCGGTGAAGGTCCCTTCTCATTGAGCACACGCGACAACGAGTTTCATCTTAGCCGAGACGCCATGACCTCGCGTCAAGCCAGCGTCTTCAGCTGGTATCGCCAACAGTTGTCCACATAGCCCAGGAAAGGGGCAGCAACCTGTCCGGGAATTCCATAGCCTCAGTTCTGGACGGCTGCGGGAATCCAGGAAGGAATGGGCAAATGATCTTTGAGTGCACACTGGTTCGCGGCCCGAATGCCGCATCACCGGAGCCACCGGAAGAGCTGACAATCACTGCCTTCGGCGGAATGCCGGGCTCAGAACTCCAGCGGCAATTGCAGGAGGCCCGTGGGGTCGGTCCCTTGTCAGTTGCAGGGGAAGACCTATGCGCCCTGGCTGTCGGACACCCGCCACTCGTGGCCGGGGCAGTCCTGGTGGACGGACACTGTCCCGCGGAAAAGTCAGACTCTCCGGCAACGCCGCTCCTGCTCCTGGCACATACCGGGCCGGGGGCCGGCTCAGTCTTTGCACTCCAGCGCGGTTACCACCACCTTGGCCGTGGCGCTGTCGACATTCGCATCCCTGATCCGGGGATGTCCCGCGAGCATGCCGTGTTGGAGGTGTCCAGCACCGCATTGAGCGTCACAGACACGGGGAGCCGGAACTCGGTACTTGTTGATGGGGAGCGAGTCCGGGAAAAGACGGTGACATCGTCGTCGAGAATTCGCTGCGGCAACACCACCTTCACTATCGTTACGCCAAACAGCTCCACTCCCGGGATTCATGCCGACGCCGGCCGTTCTGTTCAAGTGCCACTTGAAGTCCAGCGTCAGACGAGCTCTTTGAACCGGTGGTCGGTTGCCGTTGCGGCGGGGCTCCCGCTGGTGGCAGGCGTTGGTCTTGCACTCGCGACGGGAATGTGGATGTTCCTTGGGTTTACGGCCGTTTCCGCGCTGAGCCTCGTTGTTCCGATGATCAGCGGAAGGAAGGGACGCCGGGAGTTCAGGCGTGCCGTCGCAACGGCGGCACTGCAGGACGCCGAACGCCGCCGCCGATGTTCGCCGTCTGCGGCAGAGATCATCGTTGCCACCTTGGCCCCGGCGTCAGGTTTGGTCCTGAAGCCTCCGGCACCTCTGACATTGCCCGGCCCTGGGGCAGGATCGCCTGATGCATCACGACATGGTACGGCCGCCGGTTCCGGAACGTGGGTCCGGCTGGGTACCGCGCCCACTCTGGCCAATGTGCGGCTCGTCCCTGCAGATCCCCACTTCCGTCCACCAGCAATCGGCGCCATGCCAGTGACGCTGGGCTTGCACCCCGCGATTGTTGCGTTGCATGGCCAGACCGAGCACGTTGACGCCCTGATCCGTTTCATTGTCATGCAACTGGCAAGTTTCCCAGGGTCGTCGTCCACACCGATCATTTTTCTTGGACCGATAGGCCGCCTGCCGCTCAGCGCCCGGTTCCTGCCATACCTGACGCTTGCCACGAATGATGCGGCCGCGGCGGCAGCTCTTCGGAGGTTGAAGGGAACCAACAATGGCAGGCTCATCGTTCTCGATGACTCGCCGGGCGGGGATGACCGCGATACCAAACTCCTGGATGCCGCCTTGGAGGCTTCGTGGCAGGTGTTGCGGCATTCCGGCTCCTATGCCGAACCCACTGGTGTGGCCATCGAGATGGGACAGTCTGGTACATCCGCCGTTTTGCAGGTCCCCGGTGGCCGGCAGGAGTTCATCCCGGACATGGTTCCGCTGAAGGCTTTCGAACAGTTTTGCCGCACAGTGGCGTCCAATCCGCACCGGGAAGGTCCTGCCGACGACGGCATACCAGGATCCTGCTCTTTGAGTGACCTGCTTCCAGGCGGACCTCGAGGCATACTCCGGCGATGGGTTGGAGAGAACGGGCCAAACGAGCTCCAGGCAATTCTGGGGCAGGGCCAGGACGGCCCCTTGACGTTTGACTTCCATGTCGACGGGCCCCATCTCCTGGTAGCCGGAACGACCGGCGCCGGGAAGTCAGAACTCCTGCGGACGATCGTGGCGTCCATGGCGCTGAATCATTCGCCGGACCAGGTGACATTCCTGTTTGTCGATTTCAAGGGCGGCTCCGGACTACGCCCTTTACTTGGGCTTCCACACTGCGTGGGCCTTCTTACTGACCTTGGAAGTCATCATCTTGACCGCGTGCTTACTTCCCTGCGAGGCGAGATCCGCCGTCGCGAGGAGTTGTTCGCGGACGCTGGGACTTCAGACTTGGCTGCATATCAACGTTCACCTGCTGCTACAGTGGCGGCGATCCCCCACCTGGTCCTTGTTGTGGATGAGTTCCGAATGTTGGTCGACGAAGCCCCCGGAGCGCTTCGTGAGCTGATGCGCGTTGCCGCCATTGGACGGTCCCTGGGCATTCATCTGGTCATGGCTACACAAAGGCCCCAGGGTGCGTTGACCGCCGACATCCGCGCCAACGTCACGTCAAGCATCGCCCTGCGTGTTCAGTCGGATGCGGAGTCGATGGACATCATCAATTCCAAAGCCGCAGCGTCCATCGGCGTCGATGTCCCTGGGCGGGCGTATCTTGTGAGGGCAACCGGTAACCCCGAGGAATTCCAGACGGCGTCCCTTGCTGTCCCGGCCGCGGCCAGCCGGTGGGCCCCGGGGGCAGCAATCGTTCAGTCGACCATAGGGGCCTTGCACCCTCCTCAGGACAAACAGCCAATGGTCGGGAAGTCCACGGCACAGGCGGAAGCAAGGGCGGAAGCGGTGGTCTCGGCAACGCGAACCGTCTGGCACTCTCTGGGGCGGGCCGACCCCAGGCAACCTGTAGCCCCACCGTTGCCGACATCCATTGCATGGAATGCAGATCTATCTGCTTTCGGTGTGGCAGGCAAGGATGTTGAAGACGTACCGGACGCGTTGATGGCCGCCGTGGGTCCATTGGGAATCGTGGACAGACCAGAACAGCAGTCAGTTGAGGCACTGCAATGGTCACCCACCGACCATGGTCATTTCGCCATGATCGGCAGCAGTACCAGTGGAATGCACGAATGTTTCAAGGCTGCATCGGCGATGCTGGCGGCACACGGGACCCCACCGCATCTGTACATCCTGGATTCGACTGGAATGCTCGGAAAGCCCCGCCAAGGCGACAGCTATGGCGCCAACTTGGGCCTGCATCAGTTGGCATTGGCATTACGGGTCCTTGAGCGGATCACTGAAGAAATGGCACGTCGACGCGCCGAGGGCCAGGACGTGTCCACAAGTCCCCGTTTGGTCCTGGTGGTTACTGGCTGGTGCTCATGGGCCGCAGCACTCCGATCAGGGCGTTTCGCGTGGGCAGAGGACCTTTTGAGGGACATCATCCGGGACGGGACGCCCCTTGGCGTCACAGTCCTGATCTCCGGCGAACGCGAACTCGTCAGCTCACGCTTTTTCTCCGCAATCCCAAACCGGGCATTTTTCCCAACAGGCGCCACGGAGGAATCGCGCTATCACTGGCCCCGCCTTCCGGAAGTCGAGTCTGTCCCCGGGCGCGCTGTTGCCATGGGTGGATTTGTTCAGGGCGCAGCCACGGTGGCTCATTTCCGCACTGCGCCAAGCGGGACGGCCTGGCCGTTCGTTGATCTTCAACCTTCATCGGAACCACCCTTCCGGGTCCGGCCCCTCCCCGAATCCCTCAGCACGTCTGATTTCGACGTCGCGATGGCAGCTATCCCAAGACCATCGCGGCCATTCTCGGGATCGGCGCAGTCAGGGAGCTGCCGCGTTGCAGCTGAAGACCTGGACAGCGGGATATCGCCGGACTCCATTCCCTTGTGGATCGGCCTTGGGGGTGACGAATCGGTTCCCATGTCATTTCCCCTTGGGCCGCGTGGAGTCAGCATCGTCATTGGGGGCCATGGCTCCGGCAAGACTTCAGTGTTGGCATCCCTGACGTCTCTTAATCCCCAGGTTCCATGGGTCTTCCCGGGAGTTGGAACTACTGCCGGTGCTTTCTGGGCAACCGTGGCCCGCTCAGCCACCGCGGGATCGCTGGATCCTCTAAGCATCCTCTGCGTCGATGACGCCGATCTCCTGGATCCGGAGGGGCGGGCTGCTCTCGCCGCCCTGGCTGGCCGGACACGAGGAGTGATCATGACTGCGATGTCGGGTCCCGCATTGCTTCAGCGTTTGCCACTGGCTGGAGAGGTCCAGGCCAATGGCGTGGGCCTCATTCTGGCTCCCAGGACTCCTCTGGACGCCGACATCCTCGGCGTGAGGTTGGAAACAGAAAACTCACCGCGTGCTGGTCGGGGTGTAATTGTCCGGGGAAACCGTGTGGTCCAGGTGCAGGTGGCGTTCACTAGCGACTCCACGACGCAGATCAGCACCATTGGAAGTCATGGCAGCATTCGCTAAAGCGCGCCCTGCGTCCCTCCCGCTCGTGACGCATATGCGATAACGCTCTTTTGGAAGAGAAACACGATCGCTGCCAGCGCAGGCAAAATCATAGCCAACCCCGGCAGAACCAAGCCGCCGGTCATGGTTGGGAAACCAATGGTGAGGACGAACAACTGAGCCACCAGGGCGGCCGCACGGGTCCATCGGTACCCGCGGAACAGGAAATGGCCCACTGCGAACAGCCAGGCAGAGAAGGCCAATAAGAGGCCCAGAGTGAAGACCGCTCCCCAAAACGTCAGGACAGGAGCTCCCGTTAATAGTTCGAACGCGTACCAAGCCGCAGCACCCAGGAGGGCCAATGCTTCCAGCACCACAACGATCGAAATAATCAGGATTCCAGGGGGCTTCTTGCCACCGGATTCCAGCCCCTGCGGTATGGGGCCCTCAGGCAAAGGTCTAACTGGACCGTTGTTTCCATCTGATCCAGGGTTTGGTTGGGCCGGGTTAACAGGAGGTCTTGACACACTGGCACACTACCGGACATAGTCATCTAGCAGTGAGGGCACTGGCGGCTGATGTGATGCATCGCTCACGGATTCAGGGCATTTCAACGACTAATACCCCTTGTTTACAAGGCGTTAACATGAAACGCTTGACTCAGACGACCAAGGGGGCCCATGCGGGCCCCTTTCCTTTGGAGCCTCTCGTGAATGTTTTCACAAAAGGCTCAACTAGTTCTCACGAATGGAGTGACTGATCAGCATGGATTGGCGTAATCGCGCAGCCTGCCTCGACAAGGACCCGGAGCTCTTTTTCCCAGTCGGCAACACGGGACCAGCACTTCTGCAGATTGAGGAAGCAAAGAGCGTTTGCCGCCGGTGCCCCGTTGTGGACACTTGCCTTCAGTGGGCTCTTGAGTCCGGCCAGGATGCAGGCGTCTGGGGTGGCATGAGCGAGGACGAACGCCGCGCACTCAAGCGTCGCGCAGCACGAGCCCGGCGCGCTTCTTAGCAGGCAGATAAGCACAAACGCGGAAGGCCGCGGACCACATGGTCCGCGGCCTTCCGCGTTAATAGAGTCTGTTAATAGAGTCTTCTGCGTTAATAGGGCCTTCTGCTTTTAGACAGCCGCCTGTTAAACCCCTCTACCTCCGGAAGGCGCTATGCGCGCGCGAGATTCAGGACAATTTCGACGGCGGTACCGCCACCGTCCCGTGGGCTCCATTGAATGGATCCCCCAAGCTCACTTGTAACGAGGGTACGCACGATCTGCAGACCCAGGCCTTCCGTGTATTGGCCGTCCGGCAACCCAACGCCGTCATCGGCAATTGTCACTGTCAAGAACTCGTCATTTCCGTCTCCCGCTGCACGGTCAGCCAGCAACCAAACAGTTCCCGTCCGTCCCTCCAAGCCGTGCTCAACAGCGTTCGTGACCAGTTCGTTGATGACCAGGGCCAGTGGCGTGGCGAAATCGCTGGGCAGTTCGCCGAACATCCCGGACCTTTCGGTGCGTACTTGCTGGGAAGGTGAAGCGACTTCGGCAGAAAGCCTGAACTGGCGCCCAATGAGTTCATCGAAGTCGACGCTTTGAGTCAGACCTTGGGACAGTGTCTCGTGAACAAGCGCGATGGTAGCCACGCGCCGCATGGCCTGTTCCAGTCCCTGTTTTGCTTCGTCGCTGACCATCCGTCGGGACTGCATACGCAGCAGGGCAGCAACGGTCTGGAGATTGTTCTTGACCCGGTGGTGGATCTCGCGGATCGTCGCGTCCTTGGTGACCAACTCCATTTCGCGGCGCCTCAATTCGGACACATCGCGGCACAAAACAAGGGCACCAAAGCGATGTTGCTCGTCGCGCAAAGGAATGGCACGCAGGGAAAGGCTGACCCCCCTGGACTCAATCTCGCTGCGCCATGGCATTCGGCCCGTGACAACCAACGGCAGTGTCTCGTCCACCATGCGTCGATCCTTCAACAATCCGGCCGTCACTTCAGCGAGGGAACGTCCTTCAAGGGACTCCACCTCGCCCAGGCGCCGGAAAGCAGACACGCCATTGGGGCTTGCGTACTGCACAATGCCTTCAGCGTCGAGCCGGATGAGTCCGTCCCCTACACGCGGGGCACCTCTGCGGGATCCGGTTGGCGATGCGAAATCCGGCCACAACCCGAGAGTTCCCATGCGAAGGAGGTCGTACGCGCATTGCCGATACGTGAGTTCCAGCCTGGATGGCATACGGGAACTGGACAGGTCCATATGGGAGGTGACAACGGCGAGGGTCCTGCCGTTGCGCACCATCGGCACGGCTTCGACACGCAGCGCCATCTCGCTGCTCCAACTCGTTTCACTGGAGCGCTCAATGGAGCGGCTGTTCCAGGCCTTTTCCACGAGTGGACGAAGATCCGAGCGGATGCCCTCACCCACGAAGTCCGCGTGAAACACCGTATGCGATGTTGACGGACGTACGTGGGCGAGGGCGATGTACCCAAACTCCGGATGCGGAAACCATAAGGCGAGGTCGGCAAACGCCAGGTCGGCGACCATTTGCCAATCGCCTACCAGGAGGTGCAGCCATTCAGCATCTCCAGGCCCGAAATCAGCGTGTTCCCTGATGGGGTCTGTAAAGATTGCCACTGCACCTCCATTTGCGACGCTGGGACCAGCCCCTAGCGTCGAACGATTGACCTCAAGAGCCTTAATGCTACCGATAGTGAAGCCATGTCATCGGCTTCGAGGGAATTGACCTCATCAAACATGGTCTTTGCCCGTCCGAGTTGTTCGGCATTCAGGCCCTCCCACGTCCTCAGGCGATCCTCTGCAGGGGTGCCGGGCGTGCTCGACTCAAGAACCGACGTCGTCATATCTGCGACGGTTGAGTAGAGGTCGTCCCGGAGCGCCGCACGGGCAAGTGCCTGCCAGCGGTCGTCGCGGGGCAGTGCGCTGATCCGTTCCAGCAGCGAGTCCACGTGGAAGCGGTTGAACACCGTGTAGTAGACATGCGCCACTTCCTCGACGCTGTTGGTCCCGGTCTGGGCAATCCTTGCGATGTCCAGCAAAGCATAGCTCTCGAACAGCTCCGCCCACCTGTGCGCCAGGTGATCCGGCAACTCCCAGCCACGGGCCTTTTCCAGCCAGCCGCTGATCCGAACTTTGTCATCGCCACGCAGGTAGTCCAGCAATTTGGCCCGAAGAGGCGCCATCATGGGCTTGAACGACTTCACGACGTCGGCAATCGGCCGGGACGCCATGCCCTGCCCGAGCACCCATCGGACTGCCCGGTCCAGGAGCCGGCGGACATCCAGATGGACTTCGCTCCAGTGCTCGGTGGGGAACGATGCCGGAAGGGCATTCAATTCGTCAACCATCGGATCGAGATCGTAGATTTCCCGCAACGCCACGAATGCCTTGGCTACCGCTACCTCATTGGCAGACGTTTCTTCGATCGCCCGGAAGGCGAACGTGATGCCACCGAGGTTGATGATGTCGTTGGCCACCACCGTAGCGATGATTTCGCGCCGCAGCGGGTGGGTGTCCAGTTCGGCGTCGAACCGCTCCCGCAACTGCTTCGGGAAGTAGGCCCGGATCGTCTCCTTGAACCAGGGGTCGTCGGCCAGGTTGCTGTCCCGGAGGGCACCGGCCAACTCGATCTTCGCGTAAGCGGCCAGGACAGACAGCTCGGGGGACGTCAGCCCCTGTCCCTGTTCCAGGCGCTGGCGCAGCGTCTCGGTAGTGGGCAGTGCCTCCAGGTCACGCTTGAGGTCGGCTGATTTTTCCAGCCAGTCCATCAGGCGCTCGTAGCTGGGGCTCCAGTCCGCAACCCGGGTGCGGTCGTTAAGGAGCAGGATGTTTTGGTCGATGTTGTCCTGCAGGACCAGGCGGCCGACTTCCTCGGTCATATCAGCCAGGAATGCTGCGCGTTCTGTGGCCTCAAGCTTCCCGGCCGCCACCATACGGTCAACGAAGATCTTGATATTGACCTCGTGGTCGGAGCAGTCAACGCCCGCTGAGTTATCAATCGCATCCGTATTGAGGATGACACCCTGCAATGCGGCTTCAATACGTCCACGCTGGGTCAACCCCAGGTTGCCGCCTTCACCGACTACCTTGACGCGCAGGTCCTTGCCGTCCACACGGATGGCGTCATTGGCTTTGTCCCCTACAGCAGCATGTGTCTCCGTGCTGGCCTTGACGTAGGTGCCGATGCCACCGTTGTACAGAAGGTCCGCCGGGGCAAGCAGGATTGCCCGAAGCAATTCGGGAGGGCTCAGCTGGGTTGTTCCGTCCGGCAACCCCAGGGCCTTTCGTACTTGGTCCGACACGGGGATTGTCTTGGCTTGACGTGGGTAGACGCCACCCCCCTCGCTGATGAGGGTCCGATCATAGTCATCCCACGAAGACCGCGGGAGCTCAAAGAGCCTCTGCCTCTCCGCGTACGATGCGGCCGTGTCCGGGTTGGGATCCAGGAAGATATGACGATGGTCAAATGCCGCCACGAGCCGGATGTGGCGCGAAAGCAACATGCCGTTGCCGAAAACGTCACCTGACATGTCGCCCACGCCGACGACGCTGAACTCTTCGGTCTGAGTATCGAGGTCGAGTTCACTGAAGTGCCTCTTCACTGACTCCCAGGCGCCGCGGGCGGTGATACCCATGGCCTTGTGGTCATAGCCTACGGACCCACCTGATGCGAAGGCGTCGCCAAGCCAGAATCCATATTCGGCAGCCAATCCGTTGGCTGTGTCTGAGAACGTTGCGGTTCCCTTGTCAGCTGCCACCACCAGATAGGAATCATCGCCGTCATGGCGAACAACGTCCGACGGCGGCACAAGCCGTTCGCCCTCCGCTGTGGTAACGAGGTTGTCAGTGATGTCCAACAAGCCGCGAATGAAGGTCTTATAGCTTTCAACCCCCTCGGCCATCCAGGCGGCGCGGTCAACTGCGGGGTTGGGCAGCTTCTTCGCGAAGAAGCCACCCTTGGCGCCGGTGGGTACGATCACCGCGTTCTTCACGGTTTGCGCCTTCACCAGGCCCAGGATTTCAGTACGGAAGTCCTCCCTGCGATCGGACCAGCGAAGACCACCACGCGCCACCTTGCCAAAGCGGAGGTGAACGCCCTCCACCCGCGGAGAGTAAACCCAGATTTCGAACATGGGGCGCGGGAACGGCAGACCATCGATGGTGGTGGGATCCAGCTTGAAGCTCAGGTATCCCTTGTTTTGGAAGAAGTTGGTGCGCAACGTGGACTCAATGAGGTTGACGAAGGTCCGAAGCACGCGGTCCGCGTCCAAGGTGGCGACTTGCTCGATAGCTTCTGCCAGGGCAGCCCTTGCGGCACCTTGCTGCTGGGGACGCATGCTTTCCTCGACGCTGGGATCAAAGCGGGCGGCAAACAGGACGGTCAGACCCCGTGCAACATCCGGATTGGCCAACAGTGTATCGGCGATGAACCCAAAGGAGTTGGTATTGCCCATCTGGCGCATGTACTTGGCGTAGGCCCGGAGGACCACCACTTGGCGCCAGTGCATGCCTTCGCGGAGCACAAGGCGGTCAAAGTTGTCAGACTCGACGGCCCCTGTGACTGCAGCACCAAATGAGTCAGCCAGGAGATCTCCGGTGGCGAGCGGGTCTATGCCAGCGGGGTACTTCAGCCCAAGGTCATACAGGAAAAAGTCGCGGTGATCAGCGGTTTCGATTTCGAAGGGCCGTTCGTCCAGGACTTCGAGGCCAAGGTTGTGGAAGTAAGGAAGGATCTGGCTCAGGCTCTTGGGCTCCATCAAGTAGAGCTTGACCCGAGCATCCTCCTCCAATGCGTCACCGGCACCTTCGGGAAGGTACACGTGCACGCCGGGGCGGAGTTCCTTGCTCGCTTCCCCTGCCCGTTCGGCCTGGGCTCCATACTTTTCAAACCGTTCGATGTCCTCCAGCGCGTCTTCAACCTCGTAGTCGACGCGGTAACCGGGAGGGAACGCCTCAGCCCACAAGGCGGACAGTACGTCAGCGCTCTCCGCGGGACGGTTCTCCCGAAGTACCTCGGCGATGCCTTCGCTCCAGGACCTTGAGGCACGCATCAGCCGGTGTTCGAGTTCTTCTACGTTGACTTCGGCAAGTTCCGCGGTGCGTGGCAGCCTGATCCTGAAGAAGACGCGGGCAAGGGCCGACTCGGTGATCCTCGCTTCGTAGTCAATGCTCTCGGCTTGGAAGGTCTCTCGTAGTTCCTGCTCAATACGGAGCCTGACACTCGTGGTGTACCGGTCACGCGGCAGGTATACGACTGCGGACATGAAACGTCCGTAAATGTCGGGGCGCAGGAAAAGCTTGGTCCGGCGCCGTTCCTGGAGTCGCTGGATCCCGGTGGCCGTGGCCGCAAGGTCCGGGATTTCGATCTGGAACAGTTCGTCGCGGGGGTATGTTTCCAGGATACCCAGGAGATCCTTGCCCGAGTGTGAATCCATTGGGAAGCCTGCGTTACGCAAAACCGCATCGACCTTGTCCCGGACAATGGGAATGTTGCGGACCGATCCGGTGTAGGCGCTTGTGGCGAAAAGCCCGATAAAGCGCCGCTCACCATTGACGTTCCCCGCTGCGTCGAAGCTCTTGACTCCGATGTAGTCCAGGTATGCCGGACGGTGGACGGTTGAGCGGGAGTTGGCCTTTGTGATCACCAGTGCCCGCTTTTCACGGGCGCGCTTGCGGCCGGCGTCGGTGAGGTGCTGGATCTGCCGGGTGTTGTCACCGGCGCGGAGCAAGCCAAGTCCGCTGTCCTCACGAAGCTCCAGGACGTCCTCGCCGTTTTCGTTCACGAGGTCGTATTCGCGGTACCCGAGGAAGGTGAAGTTGCCCTCATCCAGCCAGCGCAAAAGGTCCTGCGCCTGCCTGAGTTCGGCAATCTGCTCGGGGTGCGAAACGCTTCCAAGCGCTTCTGCAAGTTCCAGTGCCTTGCTGCGCATTTTCGGCCAGTCTTCAACGGCGGCGCGAACATCCCCGAGGACACGTTGGAGGCCGGCAACCAATTCTGTGCGGGCTTCCTCGCTTACGCGGTCAATTTCGACGGCGATCCAGGACTCCATGTGCGACGAGTTGTCGTTGTCGCCGAGCAGGTGGGCGACGCTGGGCAGTGCCGCGGTGTCGCCACTGGAGATGCCGATATTTGACGGGACCCTGGAAACGTTGCTGAGTTCGCCCGAGACACGGTCGCGGGTAACCACGAAAAGCGGGTGCATCACCAGCCGGATGGCGCAGTTTTGGCGAACGAGTTCGGCGTTAACGGAATCAACGAGGAACGGCATGTCATCAGTAACGATGTAGACAACGTTTCGGTCAGCCTCGGCGCCGATTTCCACAATGGCATTTCCAGGTCGCCGGGACTGAGCAACTTTCCTATGTGTGCTTGCCCGCGAAATCAGCAGCTCAGGCGCATACGCCCGGGAGTCCTCCTCTGCGAGATGCTCATAGTAGTCACCGAAGAACCCCTCACGGACAACTGCTGCATCGGACCGATCCTCCACGCTGGATCCTGACGACATCTACAAACGCCTCCATCACATGTTGATTGCTGCGACTCTGCAGCCCACATGGCGAGCCTAGCGCTTAAGCAGACCGAAGGCTCTGGAAGATCGGCCAAGGGATTTCTGATTTTGCTGGATAGGTGCACAGACCAACCCCGCAATGGCTTGACGCAAGGGAGAGTCGGGCGATGATTCCAACAGGACAGACCCCGACAACAGCGCGGCATCGCACGCTTCCGCGTCTGCAGGTAAGTAGGCATCAACGCCATGGCCAGGCCCGAAGCGCTCCCAGGCCTCGGATAACTGCTGCCTGGGCGAACGGCCCGCCGACGCCCGTTTTACCTTATTGAGGAGCACGCGTGGCGTTGCCTGTGGAACCGCTGCTTCGAGCTCGGCCAGGCCACGGACCAACCGTGGGACGCCGATCGCGTCCGCAGCCCCCACCGCAAAAACCTCGTCTGCCAGCTCCAAGCTGCGCAGGGTAGCGCCATTGCGGCGTGGCGCCATAGTGTCAAAGCTCAGTTCCTCGTCTGCTTCCAGGCAGAAACCGGTGTCCACGACAACTACCTCGGCCACCTGCTTGGCCCTTTCAAGGACAATCGAGAGCGCAGAGGCCCTCAGTTCAGTCCAGCGGTCCGCCCTTGTGGTTCCAGTGAGTACTCGAAATCCACCACTCTTGGTGAAGACAGGCGTAGCAGCCCGGTCCAATGCCTCCGAATCCAGCAATCCTTGGTCAGCGAGCCTGCAGGCCTGGGCGAGGCCGGCCGACTCCTCCAACAGGCCCAGCATGGCCGACACGCTCGCACCGTAGCTGTCAGCATCCACAAGAATCACGGACTTGCCTTCGGCCGCCAACTCGGCAGCCATGTTTACCGCAACCAGAGTTCTTCCCGGCGCGCCTGTTGGTCCCCACACTGCTATCACCCTCCCTGAGCCGGCCGCTTCGGGCTCTCGCGTTTCCGGCGCCACTTGGAATCCCGCAGATGAGTCTGCGAAGCCGGCGTCTGGAAACTTGCGGGCGCCGACCGGCCCACCGTGGCGACCCACTGCATCGGAAATCCTCACGGCAAGGGCAGCGGGCTCAATATCAGTGGATGCTGTTACTACACCAATGGCGGTGAGCCTCGAGACCTCCACCGGGTCCACGGTCAGGGCGAGAATCGACACACCTACGGCAGCCAGCCGATCCACCAATGTAGCGGTTAGTTCTTCGCAGCCTTCGGTAACGACTGCCGCCAGGGCAAGGCCGCTTTGGCAGGCAGCCATCAACTCCGCAAGCTCTGAACACCGGCGGACCACCGTGACGGGGCCATGCAAGCGCTCCAGCCCGCCAACCACCGCTTCCTGTGCCTGGCCAACAGTTATGACCGGGATGCTCATTGACTGATGCCCGCGGGGTTCCAAACAACAGATACCTTGGCGGCGTTGGCCTTGGCACCCAGCAGCTTGGGCATCTGCTTGTCCGTGACCAGCACCAGCACGACCGTTGTCTTTGAGGCACCGAGAGCACTGGAACCCGCTGTTACCTCTGCGATTTCGGCACCGGGCAGCAATAGCTGTGGTTCTTCAAAAGCGTTTTGCGAGCCAGGCATGGCGACCCAGACGTCCACCTTCGCCCCGGGAACTGCCTGCGCTGGAAGTGACTCATCCATTGATATGGCCACAGGCTTGCGGTTCAGGACGTCAGCCTGCCCGAGGCTCTTCCGTGGCACGAGTTGGTCCTTCTCAATTCTCTGTAGCGCCACCTTGCCTTGGGCAACTCCGCCTTCCACCGTTACGTAGCCGGACTCAACGTCGTCCAAGCGAACCTGGACGACGGTTAGGTCCTCGGGCCCCACGGTTTGGCCAACCGCAATACCCTCCCGTGCGGCATAAACCTGTGTGGTCCGATCAGCGGCACTGACAACCGAGATGACTCCGGCGACGGATACCAGCATGAGCAGCGCTCCCACCAGTAGCCGTGGATCCTTCCAAGACGGCTTCTTCAACCTGTTGCCGGCGACGCCTGTACTCGGATCCATTTTTCCTGCTCCCCCATTGAAGTTTCATGGCATGGTTACCCGCGCCGCCTCTTCATTGTTGCCGTGACCCGGCGCAAGCCAAAGTCAAGAACTCCAAATCATGGGAAATTGTGGATAACTGTGCCAAACGGGGCCAACAGGTGCCAAAATAGTCCCATGCCCCGATTCCTGACTCTGGCGGACGTCGCCGAACAACTGCAGATAAATTCGCCGCAGGCCTACGCCCTGGTACGCAGCGGTGAGTTGAAAGCTATTCAGGTCGGAGGACGCGGGCAATGGCGCATCGAGGAAAAGATGTTGGAGCAATACATCGAGGAGCGGTATGCCGAGGCCAGCCGCATGATTGAAGAGGCCAAGTCCAAGTCGAGTTAGCGTTGAGGGCAACGGGCCTATGAACGGCTAGGGTCCTTGGTTCCCGTCTGAGCACAGGGCCGCAAGTGATGTAAAGGGAATAGTCCTCACGGCAGCCACTGCACTGCCCCGCCGCACTTCGCCCCGCGTATCGGCAAAATCGAAATGGTCCCGTCCCACCCTGTCAATGACGCCATGGAGCCTGTGGTCTCCGCCCGGACCGGTGGCCAGGACCACTGTCACGGGCGCCCTGTCTCGGGAGAGCCCCCGGAGTGCGCTGGCAAGCCTTAGCGAACTTTGAACCTGGGAAACAGGTTTCCTGGCCAATCTTCCCAGTCCGTCGTAATGACTTACCGATGCGCTTGGAATGAGCCATTGCCGTCCGTTGTCGATCAACACAAACCAGTCCCCACCAATGTGGCCCAGGGTCCCCTGGAGAGAAATACCGCTGTTCAGCACCAAAGTGATCTCAGCTCCGGCGACGCCCCGAAGCCTGTCCGCGAGGTCCAGGCCGGCAAGCTCAACCCGCACACGTTCGGATATTTCCGATTCACGGACCAAGGCGCGCTCAGCAGAAAACTGCGCTTCCAGATCTTCAAAAAGAGAGTCCCATCTCATATCGTCAGAATAGGACCCGCAGCGCGTGGCGCCAACTGCAATTGGATTTTCCCGTCATGATTGGACAAAGCCCTTCGACTGTGCTCAGAATTGGCAAACATCATCAAATGACATCAAACAGCATTAAAGAGCCGAAAGGGTAAGAATGAGCAGCGATCCATCAAGGATCCGCCACGATGCCGCCTTGGCCGCCGTGCTCCTCGCGCTGGGACTTTTGCTGGTCATCGTTGGGCAGAGTCTCTTGGGGCAGTGGCAGGTGGATGTGGCCCACGGGCAGAGAGGTACGTTCGACCACCTCCTCGCCCTTGCATCCAGTGCCTCGGGAATTGCCATTGTGTCTTGGTGGATCCTCTCACTTTGCCTCGCAGCTTGGGCTGCAGTCCTGCATGGCGCGGGAAGGAGCGGCAGCGCCAACGCCATCGCCAAATTCAGTCCAGGTTTCATGCTAAGGCTGGCGTGTGCCCTTCTAAGCCTGAATTTCCTTGGAATTCAGGCCGCACAGGCCGCCGCAACGCCCGAGCCTCAATGGCAAGCCAGTGCCAGTGGCGACTCAGGCACGGCAGCGTGGCATCCATCAGCTGGAGCACAAGGCCTCCTGCCCGCTGTGGGAATGGCTCCAGCACTAAGCACCGAAGAAAGCCACGAGGCAAGCCGGCGAGGGCCTGCCTGGCAGCCACACCCTCCCATGGTTGAGCCCGGCCTCCTGTCGCGCCCAGGCTCTCGGGAGATGACGTTTGAACACCCCGCCGAGGCGAGCGTTGTCGTCAAGCCGGGTGACACGCTGTGGTCCATTGCCGCAGACAACCTTGGACCCTTCGCGACAGACGTTGACATCGCTCTCCATTGGCCGAGCTGGTATTCAGCCAACCGAAGGATCATTGGCGACGACCCTGCGACCTTGCGCCCGGGGCAAGTACTGCAGCCCCCAACGCCGGACTAAGGTCCTCGCCGCCCGTAAGGAATCCGACTGTAATGGACGACACCCACTCAGGGGCACTCGTTCAAGATGTAAGACCAGTCCCATTGTCATCCCAGACGTAGCAACCTGAGCCAAGCGATGCCCGCGCAACGGCTCACAGAGTGAACTCATGAGGATTGACCATGACTGTTGTAACTGCACGCCGCCACGCAGACCGCCAAAGAACCAAACGTCCCGCAACGAATGCCGGAGCCGATGCTTCTACCCTCGACGTAAGGTTGGTGGCGCGAAGCATCGCCCAAGCTGCAGTCGAGGTACTTGCCGGGACAAGGTCCGTTGTCCAGCTGTCCAGATCCCTCGATGCGCAATGCTTTCTTTCGCTCCAGCATCGGGCCTCCCTTACCCGCGAACACGCTGCACGTACCCGCGGCTCGCTACAGGTTCACAGAAGCCCAATGGTCCGTTCCGTCCGGGCTTGCGCGATTTCAGACTCCATCTACGAGGTCAGCATCGTCGTCTCCGAGGAGCATCGCTCGCGCGCTATTGCCATGAGGTTGGAACACTCCGACGGGACGTGGCAGGTCACCGCACTGGAGATTGGCTAGGCACCTGGTTGGCTAGGCACCCATGAGCCAAGCAGGTTGCGTCGACCAGGAGTCGGCGGATCTACGAAAAAAAGACCCCGGACATGTGTCCGGGGTCCTTTCTCATAAGGGACGAGATCAGCGTCGCTTCTTCTTGGCAGTTTTGCGCTGCTCCTGGGTGGCTGCCTTGGCAGGATTACCGGATCGGCCCGAGGAGCGACCTTCGATGCGGGTCTGGCTCGCACCGTCCTCGCCTGGGGCTGTGTACTGCAATTGCGCAGGCTTTTCGGGTGTCTCCAGACCGGCAGCGCGGATCTGGGGATCGTGGTGCTCGGTGTGTGCACCTGCCGCAGTATCGTCGGCAACAACGACATCTTCGGCGGGGGTCACCTCAACTTCAAGGTTGTAGAGGAAGCCAATGCTTTCCTCACGAATGGCTTCCATCATGCTTTGGAACATCACGAAGCCTTCGCGCTGGTACTCCACCAGCGGATCGCGTTGGGCCATGGCCCGCAGCCCGATGCCCTCTTTGAGGTAGTCCATCTCGTACAAGTGTTCTTGCCATTTACGCCCAAGCACCGACAGAACCACCCGGCGCTCCAGCTCGCGCATACTTTCAGAGCCAATGGCTTCTTCACGGGCCTGGTACACAAGCCGCGCGTCAGAGAGGATCTCTTCCTTAAGGAATTCGGCAGTGACCCTGGACTTACCGCCGGCTTCATCGATGATTTCCTGGGCAGTTACGGTGGCAGGGTAAAGCGTCTTCAGGTTGGACCAGAGCTGGTTGAAGTCCCAGTCATCGCCGTTGCCTTCTGCCGTGGCGGCTTCAATAAGGGCGTTGATGGTGTCTTCCAGGAAGAACTGAACTTTTTCGTGGAGGTCATCGCCTTCCAGGATCCGACGACGGTCCCCGTAGATCGCTTCACGCTGGCGGTTCAAGACGTCGTCGTACTTGAGGACGTTCTTGCGCTGCTCCGCGTTGCGGGCTTCCACCTGACCTTGAGCCGAGGCAATGGCACGGGAAACAAGCTTTGATTCCAGCGCGACGTCGTCGGGCACAGAACTGTTCATGAGCCGCTCGGCAGCACCGGAATTGAACAGCCTCATGAGGTCATCGGTCAGTGAAAGGTAGAAACGGGATTCCCCGGGATCGCCCTGACGTCCGGAGCGGCCCCGCAACTGATTATCAATCCGGCGGGACTCGTGGCGCTCGGTGCCCAGCACGTAGAGGCCGCCAAGGTCCAGTACTTCCTCGTGCTCGTCCTTAACCGCTTGCTTGGCCGCTGCGAGTGCCTCGGGCCATGCTGCTTCGTACTCTTCCGAGTTCTCCTCCGGGTCGAGGCCCCTCTTGGCGAGGTCTGCGATAGCAGTGAATTCGGCGTTGCCACCAAGCATGATGTCGGTACCGCGGCCTGCCATATTGGTTGCCACCGTGACGGCACCCTTACGTCCGGCCTGGGCCACGATCGAGGCTTCCCGTGCGTGGTTCTTGGCGTTCAGGACCTCGTGGCGGATTCCTTCTTTTGCCAGCAGCTTGGAGAGATATTCGCTCTTCTCAACGCTGGTGGTGCCAACCAGTACGGGCTGGCCCTTTTCGTGGCGTTCCGCGATGTCTTTGACGACGGCGTCAAACTTGACGATCTCATTCTTGTAGACGAGGTCCGATTGGTCGATGCGCTGCATGTCCCGGTTGGTGGGGATGGGCACAACTCCGAGTTTGTACGTGCTCATGAACTCGGCTGCCTCGGTCTCGGCCGTACCCGTCATGCCGGACAGCTTCGAATACATACGGAAGTAGTTCTGCAGCGTTACCGTTGCCAGGGTCTGGTTTTCGGCCTTGATCTCGACGTTTTCCTTGGCCTCGATGGCCTGGTGCATGCCTTCGTTGTATCGTCGCCCGGCGAGGATACGGCCTGTGTGCTCGTCAACAATCAGGACCTCGCCGTCGAGGATGACGTAATCCTTATCGCGCTTGAAGAGTTCCTTCGCCTTGATGGCGTTGTTGAGGAAACCAATGAGTGGGGTGTTGGCCGATTCGTACAGGTTCTGGATACCGAGGTAGTCCTCAACCTTTTCAATTCCGGCTTCCAGGACACCGACAGTCCGCTTCTTCTCGTCGACTTCGTAGTCAACCTCCGGCTGAAGCCGGAGTACGACCTTCGCGAATTCGCTGTACCAGCGGTTTGTGTCGCCTTGGGCCGGACCCGAGATGATGAGGGGGGTTCGCGCTTCATCGATCAGAATCGAGTCAACTTCATCCACAATGGCGAAGTTGTGGCCCCGCTGAACGAGTTCACTGGCGTCCCAGGCCATGTTGTCGCGCAAATAGTCGAAGCCAAATTCGTTGTTTGTCCCGTAGGTGATGTCTGCGGCGTACTGCTGCCGACGCACCGACGGATCCTGATTGGAGAGGATGCAGCCGCTTGTGAGGCCAAGGAAGCGGTAGACGCGTCCCATGAGCTCGGACTGGTATTCGGCAAGGTAGTCATTCACTGTGACAACGTGGACGCCCTTGCCCGTAAGGGCATTGAGGTATGCCGGCGCAGTTGCCACGAGGGTCTTGCCTTCACCGGTTTTCATCTCGGCGATGTTGCCCAGATGGAGGGCGGCGCCACCCATGAGCTGCACGTCAAAATGCCGCATGCCCAGCGTTCGGGATGAAGCCTCGCGGACTGCTGCAAATGCCTCCGGCAGGAGAGCGTCCAAGGTCTCGCCGTCCTGGTGCCGGGAGCGCAGACGGTCCGTTTCCTCCCGAAGTTCAGCGTCAGAGAACGTCTTGAAAGAGTCTTCCAGGGCATTGATGGAATCGGCATAGTTCCGCAGTTGCCTGAGTGTTTTCTTGTCACCCGTGCGGAGAAGTTTTTCGATTAGTGATGCCACGTGAAATTGCTCCCAGTCTCATGCTGCCGAATTCTGGCTGTTTCAGTCTACGGGAGAGAGTATCGCCACGTTATCCGGTTCCCCTGTGAGCGGACTGCTTCCCCCAACTGGCTCACGAGGCCCGATAGGTCCCCAGGCCACTGCCTCGGAGAGTGGACCCGAGAGATCCCCCACCGGCCACACAACAACTTCCTGAAGGCCGAGCCACTGGGCCATGAGCCACAATTCGGCGGAAAGCTCGACGGCGGTATCGGGTGGCGCTCCTGGCTCACCAAAGGCGGACCGAACCAAGAGTTGGCCTGCGGCCCTGTCAGCCTTCAAATCGACCCGGGCCACGATGCCTTCCCTGAGCAGGAAGGGCAAAACATAGTAGCCGAAACGGCGCTTGGCAGCCGGGGTGTAGATCTCTATCCGATAGTGGAATCCGAACAACTCTTCCAGGCGGCGCCGCTCGAAGACCAGCGAGTCAAAAGGGCTCAGCAGCGCCCGGCCTTCGGCCCTGCGTGGCAATCTGGCCTCAATGTGCCGGTAGGTTTCCCGGTCCCAGCCGCGAACGGAGACGCGCTCCAGCCGGCCTGCCTGGAGAAGGCGCTGCACCGACGCCTCACCAGCCTTCAGCGGGGTCCGAAAATAGTCGGAAAAACACCGGACCGTTCCGATGCCGTGGGCCATGGCGGCTGCATCCATGAGCCGGTCAAGGGCAGCATCGGAATCCGACCCGCCGTCTACCGAGCCCGGCAGAACCCTGGAAGTAAGTGTGTAGAGACGTTCGAATTGGGGTGTCCGCGAAGCCGCCGAAACGCGGCCTTCTTCAAACAGATGCTCCAGAACGCGCTTCACGGTGTTCCAGTTCCAGCCCCAATTTCCGCTTTCGGCGTCCGGGGTGTGCCCAAGTTGGGCAGTCAAGGCAGACGCCGTCATCGGCGGTCCGGCCTCCAGGGCTGCGAGGATTCGTTCCTCCATGGCGATCCGCACCGCGGGCTCCAAGTGATGCGCTCCCACCCACGCCCGCTTTTGCCAGAGAAGCAGGTCGGGAAATTGCTCCGGACGGATATAGCTGGCCTCGTGAGCCCAGTACTCCACCATTTTGCGTGGTTTTCGGCCTGCCATGGAGTGAAGGATTGCCGGATCATAGTTTCCCAGACGGGAAAAGAATGGCAGATAGTGGCTCCGGGCCAGCACATTCACGGAGTCGATCTGGACAAGCTGGATCTGGGCAAAGGTCCGGCCCACCGCCCGTGGGGTCACGGGGCCGGCGGGCCGGACTTTCGCCAATCCTTGGGCTGCCAATGCGATCCGCCGTGCCTGTGACAGGCTCAGCGAAGCGGTCATTGAAGTCCTTTCACGGGCGATCAAGCCTTACTTGGCGGTGGCCGCCTGGTCATCCGAGCGGTATGCGTGGATCTTCTCCTCCACGGCTTCCTCGCCGGGCTCGCAGGTGGAGTCCAGGGTTATGACACCATAAGTCCAGCCACTGCGCCGGTACACAACCGAGGGCGCATTGGTTTCCTTATCCAGGAACAGGTAGAAGTTGTGTCCCACCAGTTCCATGTTGTCCACTGCATCATCGAGCGTCAGGGATGCTGCAGGGAAAACCTTCCGACGGATCAAAACGGGTGAATCTCCCGCTGGAATGTCGTTCTCGATCTCGTAGGGCGACCGCTCATCGGCCTGCGGTGCAGGCTCCTGATGGCTGTTGGCCTCTACATAAATTGGCTCGCTGGCACTCGCGGGCTCAAGGGAGGCCGTTGCTTCCCGAACGGCCTTGGGCGTGTGTCGCCCATGGTGCACCTTCTTCCTGTCCTTTGCGCGACGCAACCGCTCAAGCAGCTTGTTGTAGGCAAGATCGAAGGCAGCAAATTTGTCAGCGGCTGTGGCCTCGGCACGGATAACAGGGCCTCGGCCCAGGACTGTCACTTCAACGGTGAGCTGTCCCGGCGTTTGCCGGGGGTTGGTCTCCTTGGAAACCTTGGCGTCGACTCGCTGGACTTTGTCCCCCAGCGATTCAATCTTTGAGATTTTCTCGCCGGCATATTCGCGAAAGCGGTCAGAAACTGTCAGATTTCGTCCGCTGATCATGAACTCCATGGTGCCCTCCAAATAACTCAGGTGACACGACAACGACGCTGTAGGGGGCTGGTCTGACGGACAGTCGAGCCCCTTTCCGAGCCGCTATCGACAGGTACATCTGTTCTTGGTACCCACAACCGACGTTAGTTCATCGGCACGAGTTATTCACCCTTTGGCCACTTATTTTTTGTTTGCGTCTTAACCCCACCATGGGGCTCGTCTCCGGCTGTGTGCGAGGCGTAGGCTGGTGGCCTCGTGGCCGCGAGAACAACGGCGCCGCAGACTATCCCTCCGGCCGCAGAAACAGCCCGGGCAGCCTCCGCAAGGGTGGCTCCAGTGGTGAGAACATCGTCCACAATCAGGCATCTTTGCCCGCGGATCTTTTCCCTGTAACGGGGGCGAACCCTCATGGAACCCCGGACACGCCTGGCACGCTCACCCCTGCCGAGTCCTTTTTGGCCGGTGGAACCATCTCTCCCCTCCGTGCCAAGGATGGCCCTGACGCCATATCCGATCAGGTCTTTGCACGTTGCGGACAGCCACTGGTTTTCCGGGAGACTCCCGGTCTTCTCAAGAGCGTTAAAACCCGGGCACCGGGACAACATGCCTCGTTTCTTCATGCAGCGGAGCAGAACGTGTACGGGGCTGAAACCCCTGCCTCTGAAAGCCTTGCCGCTGCTGGGGACAGGAACAACGCAAAACCCTGGCTGGTCACCAATGGCCAGCCGAACTGCGTTTCCGAGGCAAGGCGCCAACACCTCAGCCAGTCGCCACTGGCCGAAGCTCTTGAACGACAACAGGGACTGCGAAAGTTCATCCCTATAGGGACCCGCGGCCACCACGCCCAGCTTTACAGTGCCATCAACATCGACGAGCGCAGGCGATTCCTGTTCGGCCCTGAAGGGCTTCCTGCAAAGCTGACGCACCCGCTTGGCACAATGCCTGCACAAGACGGTGTCTTCCACGCCGCAGCAGACGCAATCAACGGGAAGCAGGAGTGCAACCAACTCCATCAATGCCGCTTGCAGGTTGGCAATCAGGCGCCCAAGCAGGCTCCTGTCCTTTCCGCGTCGTCGGGGTCCTGAGGGGTCCGGGGCGCCAACATCGGGGTCAAGCCGACGCCGGATGCGTTGGGCAGATCGAGGACCCTTGACGGCAGACGGGAGGTTGTTCACGGAAACAATCATGCTGGTAGCCTTAGGCACTTTTTGTTCCGGCAACAGCCCCACAGCCCGCTATGTGAACAACCGTCGCTTGGTTGGGGCAGCGCCTCCAGGGTGCTCCGGGTCAGCCAGGGAAGGCCGGCTCCGTTGGCCCCTTGAGCTGAAGCTCCCAACCATTTCCGACACGTTGGAAAATTCCCGCTGTGGACTGGCCGTAGATCTGTTCTGACCCGTTACCTGCGCTCAGGCTCATGAGGCCGTCCCACGGCGCCAGCTGCTGTGGCTCCCCCGAGGTAAGCGAGAGCAACTCCGGAACCACGGTAGCCGTAGCCGAACTGGCCATGACGGCAACGGTGGACCCGTTGACCCACACTCCCTGGTCAGGCGAGGAGGACGTGAAAAGAGTGATCGGAGCCGTAAGATCCTTCGGCGCGCCGTCTGCAGTCCGGACGATGCCCGTCACCTGAACCACTGATTTACCGTTCGCCTCGGATATCACCAGCGCGCGGGTACCTTCGCGCGAAATCCGGAAATCCTTGACAATCCGTCCGGACAGCCACGTGGGAGAAATTGTCGCCGTGGGTACAGCCATGCCGGGGGCAACGCCCGTGGGCTTGAAAGCCACAACCTCAGTATTCCCGGTGGCACCTGGTCCCGCCGTCCAAACCCAATCATGAGGACTGAACGAAGGCCCGGTCAACGTGCTTCGGGTGGTCAGCTGGCGGGCCGGTTGCCCCGGCTCGATGGAGTACAAGGTGGTTTTGTCACCGTTGAGGAAGGCAACGGTTTGGGATACAGGCGACTCGGCCGGTGAATGGGGGCCGAGCCCTGCAACCGACTGAATGTCAGGCAATGGTGAAACGCGATTGTTCTCATAGCGGACCAAGTCACCGTTATTGACGGCAATCTGGCGGGCAGGCACATTCTTGTCCACAACCGGCGGCAGAACAGTCCCGTTGTCCTCGACCCGGACCAGGTCCTGGTCGGCGCGAAGCTGGACGTTAATGACGTCCGGTTGCCCCCTGAAGGTTAGTGCCAGCTGGTTCTGCATGCGTTGGCGGTCTTCTGCCGATGCATCGAACAGTTCCTTGGCCGACAAATCCACTTGGGCTGCTCCTGAAACGACAGGGACAGATTCCCGGGCCAACTTCATCCCGGAGGGAAAGGCGCTCACCACTGCCCCACGCAAGTAGGGCGCAGGCCCAGCAAGCAGGGCGCTGGTCATGGATTTGACAGTCTTCTTCTTGATGAACCATCGGTAGTCCGGCACCGCATACGTGAACGTCGGGTCATAGAAGTAGATGGGGAAGGCGCCGTAAATGACTTTGAACGTCTCTTCCGGAATCGCAGTGCCATCCGGAACCTTGGAGATCCGCCACTCCCCCTCCACCTTCTCCAGCGAGACGGGGATGGTCTCCTTGGTCCCCGGTGGGAACTGCGTGGCTATTCCGTCCGCATCCACCGTGTAGGCAAGGTCGACCTCGTAGAGGTATTCATTTTCCACGGCTGTCTTGACCACGTGGGCCCCGCGGAAAACGATGGCCCGCTTATCCGGCTTCCACGTTACGGCCTGGGCTTGGGTCAAATATTGCCGCGCTACGGGATAGTCGTCCTCATAGCCGCTGCCAGCCATGTAGAAATCCTCAATGACGGCTTCAGGTGTGGAGCCTGCGCGTGGTGCTGCGGGGAAGAACACAGGGGCGTTGGGGTTTCCCGCTCCCTCATCCTGGCTTTTTCCCACTGGTCCGGACCGGGGAATCTGGGCGCACGAAGCCAGCAAGACCATGAGCGCCGCCAGCACGGCAACAAAGGCCCGCCTGCGTGCGGTGCAAAGGGCCCTCATTATGCATCGCCCTTTCCGTCGTCACCCGAAGGAGGCGTTCCGACGTCGGATTTGCCGTCTGTAGTGCCAAAACCCGTACCCAGGACAAGCATCTGGCGTTCGCTGCCGGCTCCGGGCAAGTCGATGTCCGCAGGTTCCAACTGAAGGGGCGATTTGAGGATGGTTCCGCCCTGCTTGAGCGGCAATGTCAACCTGAAGTTTGAGCCCGCCCCTTTGCGACCCCATGCCTGAAGCCAGCCGTTGTGGAGCTTGGTGTCTTCGGCGGCGATGGACAAGCCCAGTCCGCTGCCACCAGTAGTTCGGGCGCGTGCCGGGTCGGCCCGCCAGAAGCGGTCGAAAACCCGGGCAGCTTCCGCTTGGCTCATTCCAATACCGTGGTCCCGCACGGCCACGGCCACGGCGTCATGGTTTGCTGCCACAGAAATGTGGATCGGCTTTCCTTCGCCGTGCTCAAGGGCGTTGAGGAGCAGGTTCCGCAGGATCCGGTCGATCCTGCGGGAGTCCATTTCGACAATGATGCTCTTCTGACGGGCGTTAAGGCGGACCTCGGAGCCGTATTCGGCGGCTACGGGTGCTGCGCCCTCCATGACGTGCGAGATCACTTGGAACATGTCCTGCGGTTCGGCGTCCAGGACGGCAGCACCAGCATCGAAGCGTGAAATTTCCAGCAGATCCGACAACAAGGACTGGAACCGCTCCACCTGGTGGTAGAGGAGCTCGGCCGAGCGTTTGTTCATAGGATCGAAGTCTTCGCGGGCGTCGTAAAGGACTTCCGCGGCCATGCGAACGGTGGTCAAGGGGGTGCGAAGTTCGTGCGAGACATCCGAGACGAATCTTTGCTGCATTTGGGACAACGTGGCCAGCTGGGTGATCTGCTCCTGCAGGCTGGCCGCCATATGGTTGAACGAAGCACCAAGCCTGGCCACCTCATCCTCACCTTTGACCACCATGCGCTCTTGGAGTTGGCCCGCAGCCAGCTTTTCCGACACCACGGCAGCATGGCTCACAGGGCTGACGACATTGCGCGTGACGTACCAGGCGATGGCACCAATCATGAGCACGAGCGCCGCACCACCGGCCCACAGCACGTTCTGGATTTCGTCCAGGGTCTTCTGTGCCGTGTTCAGGTCATAGATCAAATACAACTCATAGGCAGTGCCGTTAAAGGTCACTTTGTTTCCGACGGCAATACCGGGGCGGTCCTCATTTCCAACCGGGAACTGCATGGAAGCCCAGAACTGTTGCTTCCCGCCTTCCTGGACAGCCTTTCGCAATTCCGGCGGGATGACGCGGACGGTGAGCTGGTCCGAGGCGCGCGACTCTACCCAGCGGTTACGGGGTTTGGTCTGTTCCGGCACGGCTTCGAAGACGTACCGCCGCTGGATCACCGAGCCCCGGCCCTCTACGGCGGTTAACGTGTCATAGACCAACGTGATGACGCTTGATTGATCAGTAACCTGTGCGCCGTCGAAGGTGTCCTGAACCTGTTTTACGTTGTAGCGGGATTCCGACTCCGCCTGGGCCAGCCTTTCCTGGAACAGGTTATTGGCGATCTGGTTGGAAAGGTATGCTCCGACGATCGCAAAAGACGTTACGGCAAGCAGGAGCGTCGTCAGCACGGTCCTGAACTCCAATGACCGCCGCCACCGCCTCAGCAAAGAACGCCAGAGGAAGCGAAGACCCGGCCGTATCTGCCGGACACCGATCGCGACGAGGCGCGAAACCCTGAGAACCAGAATCAGGCCACGTCGCGTCCAAATCCGGGCGCGCCACATCAGCCAGGGAAGGTTCCTTCGTACTGGATCGCTGGGGGCGGCGGGTGAACTCCCGGACCCCGAGGGCTCCGCGTTCTGCTGCTGGACTGAGGTCTGCTGCTGCGCTGCGGGCTGCTCCGGAGTGCCGGACGCCTGGTCCTTGTCCGGGGTGCCGGTGTTGCCGGCAGGAGACTCAGGAACCTGCTTTATACCCGACACCACGCACCGTCAATACAACTTCGGGCGCTTCCGGATCCCGTTCAATCTTGGAGCGCAAACGCTGAACATGGACATTGACCAACCGGGTGTCCGCGGCATGGCGGTACCCCCACACCTGTTCAAGCAAAAGTTCGCGCGTAAAGACCTGCCACGGCTTGCGGGCCAATGCCACCAGGAGGTCGAACTCCAACGGTGTAAGTGAGATACGCTCTCCACCGCGGGTGACCAGGTGGCCGGCGACGTCGATGGTTACATCAGCAATCCGCAGGGTCTCCGGAGCCTTTTGCTCGCCCGGCCGAAGGCGCGCACGGACACGCGCCACGAGTTCAGCGGGTTTGAAAGGCTTGGGCACGTAGTCGTCAGCACCGGATTCAAGCCCTCGGACAACATCCGAGGTGTCCGATTTCGCCGTGAGCATGACAATGGGAACGTCCGATTCTCCACGAATCTGCCGGCAGACTTCGATGCCGTCCGAACCCGGAAGCATGAGATCCAAGAGCACCAAATCGGGTTTGGACGAACGGAACACTTCAAGAGCCTGGCCGCCGTCTGCGCAGAATACGGGCTCGAAGCCATCATTGCGCAGGACAATACCGATCATCTCTGCGAGCGCTTCGTCGTCGTCAACTACCAGAATCCGTGCCTTCATAGTTATATATTCCCTTATCGCCAAGCCTTTGTCCTGTTGGGCGGGCGCACGGCATGGCGTCCCCCAAGGCACTTCCACCGTACTGCACGCCCGCGCTTGGCTCGATGTGGATCTGCTGTCCGGGCAGTATGGGCTCAGGCTATGAGGGAGGACACCGGGACTATAGGCTTGGGGCGAAGGTCCATGTGGGGGACGTCGGATGTCGGCGGGCCGGATCTCTTGGGGAGGAAATCGTGTCACAGCCAGAGCACGGCCAGCAGCCATATCCGGGCGGTCAGCCTGCGTGGGGCAACCAGCCCCAGTGGGGAGGTCCGCCCGCGTGGTCAGCCCCACAGGGCGGCGGCAACAACTGGCCGGGCTACCCTCCGGGAGGACCAGCGGGTGGATGGCCTGCGGCTGCGCCCGGCGGACCACCCTATGGCCAGCCCATGTATGTTGCCCCACCCAAGCCCGGTGTCATTCCCTTACGACCCCTGCAATTCGGCGAGCTGCTCGATGGTTCCTTCCAGACCATACGCCGGAATGCCGCCTCCATGTTTGGTTCAGCCCTGATCGTCCAGGCCGTCGCCGCTGCCCTCCTGGGCGTTGTGACCGTCGCCATGTACGAGCTTATGGATTCGTTGGAAGCGACGGATTTCAGCGGGGACGCGGCTGGATTCTTCGGCCCGTTCCTTGCCGTCATGGCGGGTTCAGTGGGAGTCTCCGTGTTGATCGGCTTTCTCGGCGCCGTTCTCCAGGGCGTCATGGTCATTCCGGTTTCCCGTTCTGTCCTCAACCGACGGACGGGCTTCGGGCAGATGTGGAAGCTGGCCGTCGGGCGGATCCTGCCTCTCCTGGGAGTAGCAGCCGTGCTCACTTTCGGTGGACTGCTGGCCGCAGCTGCCGTCGTCGGGATTGCCGTGCTGTTGTTCACGGCCTTGGGACCGGCTGCCTTGTTGATTGTCTTTCCCTTGGGCTTCGGGGCCATCGTCGTCTTTGTCTGGATTGGACTGAAGCTCATGTTCGCCCCCGCCGCCATCGTCGTGGAGCGGATCGGCGTCTATGACGGGCTCCTGCGATCCTGGCAGTTGACCAAGAGCAATTGGTGGCGCATCTTCGGCATAACGCTGCTGGTGAGCGTCATGGTGGGAATCATCGCCCAGATAGTGCAGATTCCAGCCTCTCTGGCCGCGACCGCGATTGGATCTGTAATCGCTCCCCACCCGGACGCCGAGACAGTGGCCTCCACTCTGATCCTCACGACCGTGATCTCGATGATCATTGGGGCATTGGTGGGGTCTGTGACATTCGCTTTCCAAACATCCGTGTCCGCGCTCATCTATATGGATCTTCGAATGCGTCGGGATGGGCTGGACGTGGAGTTGATGCGGCTGATGGAAAGCGGTGCAGATCCGGAGGGAATCCCGGGTGGTCCTCCCCCGCAGGTCCAAGGCAACACATGGCCCGCTGGCGGCGGACAATGGCCAGGCAATCCTCCCGGGCGCCGGCCGCAGGCATGAGGGAAGCATTAATCCATGTCATTCCCGCTTTGGCCGGCACTGAACCGCCGGTGACTCCGGACCGTGACGAAGCACGTCGTTGGGCCGAGGATGAACTAGCCAAGGCGCAGTATGCCCAGGCCCGGCCCAGTTGGCTGGACCAGCTTTGGCGCGACTTCCTGGACTGGCTCAGCTCCTTGGAAGGGGACGGATCTTCCCCGGGGAGCAACATCGCTGTTCCCCTCATCATTTCCTTGGCTGTCGTGCTTATCGTGGTGGCTGTCTTCCTAGTCCGTCCCAGGCTGAATGCAACGCGAAAAACCTCCATTGCCGGCATTTACGGCAAGGACGCGGTTGTGGACGCTGCCACATACCGGAAGCGCGCTTTGGCCGCGGCCGACGACGGCGACTGGCCGTCCGCCGTCGTCGATCAGTTCCGGGCCTTGGTGCGTTCCGCGGAGGAACGGGATGTCATTGAAGCGCGGGCCGGACGGACGGCCGATGAAGCCGCAGGGCACTTGGGCCAGGCCTTCGCCCCCGCTCAACTCCGGCTGGTCGATGCCGCCCGCCTGTTTGATGCGGTCCGCTACGGAGAACAGGCCGCAACAGGCTCGGATTATGACGAATTGCGCAAGCTGGATACGGACCTCCTCGCCCTAACACCTGACTTCAGTGGCCAGGACCAGCAGGGATTCGCGGTGCCGCGATGACCCTCCAGGAACAGGTGCCAGAAGCTTTACAGGGAGGAACTCCTCCTCAACGGCGGACCAGCGCATTATGGAGTTGGTTCCGAAAGCACCTGGTTTGGATTGCACTGGGAGCAGTGTTTGCCGCATTCGTGACGTTCCTGGTAGTGGAACGGTTCTCGGCACCCAACGACTCCCGCGCCTTGTCTACCCGTAATCCCACTCCCGACGGGGCCATGGCCCTGGCCGAAATACTGGGGCGTCACGGTGTGGGCATAACTCCCACCGATACCCTCGAAGACACCCTGGCAGCACTCTCCGACGACGACACCACCGTGCTGCTGTATGACCCCCGCGGTTTCCTGGACAGATCGCAGTTGCAAGATGTGAGGGCCGCAGCCGGGCGGGTAGTGGTGGTCGCACCGCGGCTACGCACGCTGAACGGCCTTGCCCCGGATATCCGTCCCGGCGGAGTGGTTCCCGAAGCAACAAAAATCCTTGAACCCGGCTGCGGCCAGGAGGATGCAGACCAGGCGGGACCCGTTGCCGCACAAGGACCGGTGTACCTGGGGCCGGTAGTTTGCTACGCCACCCGCAGCGATGGACCTGGACTATATGTGGCCTCGGAGGATGGGCGCGTCATTGTGCTGGGGAGCACCGGGTTGCTGGAAAACCAACACCTCGCTGCCGAAGGCAACGCCGCATTGGCGATCCGGACCCTGGGAAGCGCCCCCGACTTGGTCTGGTACACACCAGGCCTCACGGATGTAGCGTCCGATAGATCCGCCCCGACGCTTAACGAGCTTGCACCCCCCTGGCTGGCGTTTGCGGGCCCATGGCTGGCTGTCATAGCTATCCTTGCCATCCTCTGGCGCGGACGACGCTTGGGACCGTTGGTCTTTGAACCACTTCCCGTGGTGGTTCAGGCCGCAGAAACAGCCGAAGGCCGTGCACGTCTGTATCAGGATTCACGGGCTGTGGAACGCGCCGCCGACAATCTGCGGGCAGGAACCCTCGCCCGGTTGGCCAAGCATTTCAACCTGGGGACGGACGCCGCCGGGGAGGCCATTATCGACGCCGTGGCCCGGCGCCTTGGACGGCAAGCACCGGCGATCCGGTGGGCATTAATTGATTCCAAGCCGCAGACAGAAGGACAACTGGTGCAGTGGGCACAACAGATCGAACGAATCGAACAGGAGGCGACGGCCCGATGAGCAACCAGCCGAACAACTACACGGACAGCAACAACCAATACTCCGGTGGCGCGGCCCACCAGGTAAATTACGCACAGTCAGGCGAACCAGATGTCAATGGGGCGCAGGTGAATGGACCACAGCAGGGCGGCCACCGCAGCGGTATGGAGGATCCTGCCCGGCAGTCTCTGCTGAACGTCCGGAACGAGGTTGGGAAGGCTGTGGTCGGGCAGGATCCGACAGTGACAGGCATGCTTATCGCCCTTCTCTGCGGCGGCCATGTCCTGCTGGAAGGTGTGCCCGGCGTCGCCAAGACCCTGTTGGTCCGGGCGTTGTCCACTGCCCTGAGCCTGGAAACCAAGCGCGTACAGTTCACCCCGGATCTCATGCCCGGTGACGTCACGGGCTCCTTGGTGTACGACTCGCATTCATCGGAATTCACTTTCCGGGAAGGGCCTGTTTTCACCAACATCCTGCTGGCCGATGAAATAAACCGAACGCCGCCCAAGACGCAGGCCTCGCTCCTGGAAGCAATGGAGGAACGCCAGGTTTCCGTGGATGGCGTATCGCGGCCACTCCCTGCACCGTTCATCGTGGCAGCCACCCAGAATCCCGTGGAATACGAAGGAACTTACCCCCTGCCCGAGGCCCAATTGGACAGGTTCCTCCTCAAGCTGACCATGCCCTTGCCAGGCAGGGCCGAGGAAATCGAAGTGATCCGCCGGCACGCCGGTGGCTTCGACCCCCGAAACCTTGCCGCAGCTGGCGTGCGGCCGGTGGCTGGCGCCGTCGAGCTTTCCAATGCCCGCGCGGCTGTGGCGCAAGTGACCGTCGCACCGGAAATCCTGGCCTACATTGTGGATGTAGTCCGGGCAACAAGGTCAGCCCCGTCCTTCCAGCTGGGCGTCTCCCCTCGGGGCGCTACTGCCCTCCTGAACACGTCGAAGGCATGGGCCTGGTTGTCCGGGCGGCCCTTCGTGACGCCGGACGACGTCAAAGCGTTGTCCTTGCCTTGCCTCAGGCACCGTGTAGGCCTGCGTCCTGAGGCCCAGATGGATGGAATCCACGTTGACGACGTCCTGGGCAGCATCCTCGCGTCCGTTCCGGTGCCTCGTTGATTCTGCCTGTGATGCAGATGACGCCAATAGCGAAGGTGCCCTGATGGCCATCACGGGTCGTTTTGTGTTGCTGGCAGTTGCCGGGCTGGTTCCGTTGCTGCTGTTTCCCGCGTGGAGCACGGTGCTGTTCGTTGCTATCGGATTGCTGCTGTTCCTGGCCCTTGACCTTGTCCTGGCGGCTTCCCCAGCCAAGCTGGGCTTGGTACGCCAGCAACCGGGCAACGTCACTTTGGAGAGTCACGTTGATTCCATCCTCACGGTGACCAACCTGGGCCACCGGAAGCTGCGGGCGATGGTCCGGGATGGTTGGCAACCTTCCGCTGGAGCCCTGAACCCAACCCAGCCGCTCGACGTTCCACCTGGTGAACGTCGCCGCGTGACGGTGTCTCTGGCGCCACGGCGCCGCGGCGATCTTGAGAGTCCACACGTGACGATCCGTTCCTATGGGCCCTTGCGGCTGGCGGCAAGGCAGCGAACGAGGGCACTTCCCGGGCGGCTTCGAGTGCTGCCACCCTTCCATTCCAAACGGCATCTGCCATCGAAACTACGCAAGCTGCGCGAACTTGATGGCAGGGCGGCTGTGCAGATCCGGGGCGCGGGAACGGAGTTCGATTCCCTGCGGGACTACGTTCGTGGCGATGACGTCCGATCCATTGACTGGCGTGCAACCGCCCGTCGCACATCTGTGGTGGTGCGGACCTGGCGTCCGGAACGGGACAGGCGCGTTGTGATCGTTCTGGACACATCCCGAACCGCAGCGGCCCGGATTGACGACGAGCCGAGGCTCGATACTTGGATTGAGGCTGCGCTGCTGCTCGCGGTTCTGGCGGAACGGGGCGGGGATCGGGTTGACTTCCTCGCCTACGACCGGATGCTCCGGGCGAGGGTCGAATCTGCTTCGAAAGGCAATCTCCTGGCCCAACTCGTTCAAGCCATGGCGACGTTGGAGGCCGAGCTCATCGAACTGGACTGGCAGCAGATCCCTGGCCAGGTGCGGGCTGTCTCGGCACACCGCTCGCTTGTGGTGCTTTTGACAGCCCTCGACGGCGGCGCCCCCGAGGAAGGCCTTCTCCCTATGGTGGCCCAGCTGGTCCGCCAGCACGTTGTGGTGGTGGCATCTGTCCGGGACCCCTTGCTCGCAGCCATGAAAGCTGAACGTTCCACCGCCAGCCAGGTTTTCCGTGCCGCCGCCGCGGAACGCGCCCTGCTGGAACGCGCTGCCATCACAGAACAGTTGCGGCAACTCGGGGCTGAAGTGGTGGACGCCGAACCCTCTGAGGTCCCTCCCCTGCTTGCTGACACCTACATCCGGCTTAAAGCTGCCGGACGGCTCTAGGAAGGACTCCAATGAACGAACCCATCTACCGGCTCGCCCTGGGCGATGATTTCACCAAGCTGGCCCCCGAACTCCAGGAGTACTTCTCCCTGGCGGCAGGCTCCGGATCATATGGAATCGGCGAAGGGGTCTTTGACGTCGTAGGGTGCCGGCAAAAATGGTTGCGTCCTTTGCTGGCACTGACGGGAAGCGAAGAGGCCTTCTTCCCTGAATACGGCGAAGGCATTCCGTTCCGCATTGAGAACCATGCCCACGTGGATCCCTATGGCCGGCAAGCCCTCACGGCACGGCGTGAAATTTACTTCCCCTCCGGGACACGGTTGTTCCACGACACCACAAGCGCTATCACCACGCCGCAGGCCGGCTCCGTTACGCCCGCACCCATCCGGTTGGTGGACCATGTTGGCCGTTACCGCCGCCTCGTCACGGACCTTGACATAGGTGTCACGTCCAACGGCCGGCTGCGGGGCGTGTCGAAAGCCAGCCGGCTCTTCCTGGGTCCACTGCGCATTCCATTGCCGGCGGCCCTGGACGCAAAGGCCTTCGCGGAGCAATGGTGGGACGAGAACGAGGGCAAGCATCGGATCCAGGTCAAGGTCATCCAACCCCAGATCGGCGTAGTGCTTGTCTATGCAGGCCGCTTCGATTACCGGTTGGCGCCCTACCTGCCCGGGGCCGCCCAAGGCACATCGCTCCCCCGCTATGCAGAACCGGATCGCTGGGAAAAGAGGATCTAGCCCTTGCCGATCAGCCCTGTGACAGTTGGTCCAGGCCATCGGCCACTTGGGTGAGCCGGGCGAGCACTTCCTTCGCTGTGGAGGGCTTCACATGGGCGAGTCCCGTTGCCGGCGTCAAGCGCAGTGCCGGCAAGGCCGACGCCGGGAGACCCAGCTGGCTCCAAGGCCGCCAAATGCTTTCCACAATGTCTGCGGTCCGCGGGAGCATGGCATCAGCGTCCGCTGTGGGCATCGCACCAGCCCACACGCGCTTGCCAGCTTCCACTGCTTCGGCAAGGTGCTCCCATTGGCGGGTTGTCAGTGCCTTCAGCGGCACAGCAACGCCATCGGCACCCGCATCGAGTATGCGATCAATCGGTGCCTCAATCTCCGGTACTGCCACCACGATTTCGACGGCGCCTGCTGCCCTGAGCGCATCGATCACCAATCGCCAGGCGCCCGCAACCTCCTCGCCGGGGATGGACCGCAGAGTGCGGTAACCACTCGCCGTCGGGATGGTTCCGCCCATCACTGCGGCAATGTCCGGCTCGTCCAACTGGACCACAACGCCCGCTCCAGGGACCGCTCCCGAGATCCGCTGAAGGTGTCCTGCTACTCCGGCTGCCAGTGACTCTGCAATGTCACGGCGCGCCCCAAAATCGAGGAGGGCCCTCTCGCCGTTGTGGAGGTACAAACCGGCTGCGAGGCTCAGGGGACCCATCAACTGGACCTTGATCCCGCTGGCTGAAACGTCTTCTGTTCCAGCGACGTCAGCCAGGATGTTGATGTCAGTGGCAAGCGCGGACCGTGCCCTCCGTGCGTCCTTTCCCGGCCGGTCCACCAATCTCCAACCGTGGGGTTGAACGTCCACGGCCAAGTCCACCAGCAGCGAGGCTGTCCTGCCTACGGCATCGGATCCCACACCACGGTCCGGCAGTTCGGGCAGGAACGGAAGGTGGGGGTCCCCCAATTCGCCGCGGATGATCCGCAGGGATTCTGCAGGGTCAATCCCGGGCCATGGGCCAAGAGCCGTAGCACTGACCCTTTGCACTTCTCCTGACATACTTTCAGGCCTGCTGGCTGGAGATCTGGTGATCCTCTGCGATGGCCTCGTGATGGCGGATCACTTCACCGATGATGAAATTCAGGAACTTCTCTGCAAATGCGGGGTCGAGATGCGCGTCCTCGGCCAGGCGGCGAAGCCGGGCGATCTGGGCTGCTTCCCGTCCAGGGTCGCCCGCGGGAAGCTTGTGCGTGGCCTTGAGGACCCCTACTTTCTGGGTGGCCTTGAAGCGTTCGGCGAGCAGGAAAACGAGTGTGGCATCAATGTTGTCGATGCTGGACCGGATGGAGAGCAGCTCATCCATGACGCCGCGATCCACCTGGCCCGCGAGGGAACTCGCTGACGGGTTGAAGGAATCGTCGTCTTCGGGGAGGGCATTGTTCTGCTCGGTCATGGTCCCCAGTCTATGGGGTGCGGCGGTAGCGTTGCCGGTGTTACCTGACGGCGTCCCGCCAGCGGTGTTCCCGTCGCGGGAATCGGTGCAGAATGGCAGCATCACTGCACTCGACCAAGGGAGCTTCCATGAAAATCGCTGTTCTGGGAACAGGAATGGTGGGGCACGCCCTCGCTGGCAAGCTGGTGTCCTTGGGCCACGAGGTCATCATGGGTTCCCGTGAATCCGGCAATCCCAAGGGCGAGGAGTGGGCCCAACAAGCTGGTCCACGCGCCAGTGCGGGCTCTTTCGCGGAAGCGTGCGCACAGTCCGAGCTGATCGTGAATGCCACACCTGGTACTGTGACCCTGGCCGTCCTCGCTGAAGCCGGCGACGCCACCCTGAACGGCAAGATCCTCTTGGACGTGGCTAATGCCCTTGATGGATCCAGCGGCTTCCCGCCATCTCTCACAGTCTGCAACACCGACAGCATCGCTGAGACCATTCAACGGACCTACCCCGAGGTGCGGGTAGTGAAATCCCTTAACACAGTCAGCGCCCCCGTCATGGTGGATCCAGGACGGCTTCCGGGCCCACATGACATGTTCATGGCGGGAAACGACGCGGATGCCAAATCCACAGTGTCAGGCCTGCTGCAGGAGTTTGGTTGGGCACCCGAGCACATCAGGGACCTTGGTGGACTCGACGCTGCCCGCGGCATGGAAATGTGGCTGCCCTTGTGGCTAAGGATCTTCATGCAGCAGCCGAAGGGAAAGATGTTCAACATCGCCATCGTTTCGGAATAGCTCAGGAACCACCCTCCGCAATGGAGACACCGAAGGCCCGCTCCCCAGCGTGGAGAACGGACCTTCGGTGCATATTCTGGACCCTGTCAGTGCAGTGTTGGGACCTAGCCGCCCAACAGCGCGCGGTGGGCTTCCCGGCGTCGTGCTTGTTCGTCAGGGTCCGGAACCGGCAAGGAGGCAATCAGCCGCTTGGTGTAGTCGTGCTGGGGCGAGCCCATCACGTGGTTGCCGATGCCTTGCTCCACCAACTGTCCCTTGTACAGCACGCCCACCCAGTGCGACAACATGTCCACCACTGCAAGGTCATGGCTGATGAAAAGTGCCGCGAAGCCGAACTGCTCCTGGATGTCCTTGAACAAGTCCAGAACCTTGGCCTGCACTGAAACGTCCAGCGCCGAGGTTGGTTCGTCGGCAATCAGCAGACGCGGATTGAGCGCCAACGACCTCGCAAGAGAGGCCCGCTGCCGTTGTCCACCGGACAGCTCGTGCGGGTAGCGTTGCGCGTACGACGCCGGCAACTGGACTGACTCGAGCAGTTCGCCTACCTTTTTCCGCGCCTCAGCCGCGCTGGGCTTCGTGTGGATAATCAGCGGCTCAGCCACGCATTCGCCGATGGTGAGATGAGGGTTGAAGGAGGCGGCAGGGTCCTGGAAAACAAAGCCGATCTCCTTCCGAAGCGGACGGAAGGTGCGCTCCTTGAAGTCCAGCATCTCGTAACCGAGGACTTTGAGACTGCCGCCCGTTGTCCGGTTCAGGCCTGCGATTGCCCGGCCAATGGTGGACTTTCCGGAACCGGACTCGCCCACCAAGCCAAAAACCTCGTTCTCCGAGACCGTGAAGCTGACGTTGTCAACGGCTTTGAAGCCATGGCGTCCAAACCGGCCCGGGTACTCAATGGTGAGGTTCTTCGCTTCGACGAGGATCTTGCCGTCTTGGTGCAGTCGAGCGCGAGCGCCTTCAGAGGCTGAGTTCCGGCCCAGGTGCGGGACCGCAGCGAGGAGCTTTTTCGTGTAGTCCTGCTGTGGTTCAGCGAACAACACCCTTGAGGGCGCTTCCTCCACCACATCTCCCTGGTACATGACCACCACGCGGTCGGCGAGGTCGGCCACTACGCCCATGTTGTGGGTGATCAACACGATGGACGTGCCGTAGTTGTCCCGCAAATCCCGGAGCAGTTGCAGGATTTCCGCCTGGACTGTGACGTCCAGGGCCGTGGTTGGCTCGTCGGCCACAATCAAACCAGGGTTCAAAGCCAAGGCGGCGGCAATGACAACGCGCTGTTTTTGCCCGCCGGAAAACTGGTGTGGGTAGTAGTTGACCCGGGTTTCAGGATCCGGAATGCCCACCTTGCGCAACGCCTCCGTGGCGCGTTCCTTGGCCTCCTTGGCAGACACGCGGTGACCGTCCTTGGCGTGCGCACGGATCCCTTCGGCAATCTGCCAGCCAACCGTGAATACGGGATTCAAGGCGGTGGAGGGTTCCTGGAAGACCATGGCTACGTCGCGGCCACGGATCTTTCGTAGTGCGGATTTGCTGACGCTGATCACGTTGTTGCCATTGATCACCACCGCGCCGGAGCTGATGGCAGTTTCCGGAAGCAGGCCAAGGATGGTCTTGGCCGTCACGGTCTTGCCGGAGCCGGACTCCCCCACGATCGCCACTACTTCCCCGGCTTTGACGTCCAAGCTGACATCCTTCACGGCATAGACGTCCCCGCCGTCCGTGGCGAAGGTGACCTTGAGGCGGTCGATGGTGAGGACGCGTTCACTGGAAGCCGCGGCGTCGGAAATGTTTCCGAGGTTGGTGGTCATGGCTTACCTGCCTCTGAAGCTGTAGGGGTTGCAGGGGATTTCGTGGCGCCTGCGCGCTTGCGTCCACGGATCCGGGGATCGTTGAGGTCGTTGATGCTTTCGCCAACCAGGGTCAGGCCCAGGACCGTCAGCACGATTGCGATGCCGGGGAAGACACCGGTCCACCAGATACCCGAGGAGGTATCGGCCAGCGCCTTGTTCAGGTCGAAGCCCCACTCTGCAGCGGACGTCGGCTCGATACCGAAACCAAGGAAGCCAAGGCCGGCAAGCGTCAGGATCGCCTCGGAGGCATTGAGGGTAAACATCAGGGGCAGGGTGCGCGTTGCGTTCTTGAAGATGTGCCGTCCGATGATACGCAGGCTGGATGCACCCAGTACCTTGGCCGACTCGACGAAAGGCTCAGCCTTGAGCCGGATGGTTTCGGCACGGATGACCCGGAAATATTGGGGCACGAACACGACGGTGATAGAGAATGCACAGGAGAAAATACCGCCCCAGAAACTGGACTGGCCACGGCTGATCACGATCGAGATGACGATTGCCAAAAGCAGGGTGGGGAACGCATAGATGGCGTCCGCCACTACTACAAGGATTCTGTCCAACCAGCCGCCGAAGTAGCCGCTGAGCAGGCCCAGGGCGACGCCGAGGAAAAGTGACATTGCCACCGACACGATGATGACGGTCACGGCCGTCTGGGATCCCCACAGGACGCGGGACAGGACGTCATAGCCGCCCACAGTGGTGCCAAGCAGGTGTTTGGCACCCGGTGCCTGTTGGGTGGGGAAGGAACCGGACGCATCGCTGAGTTGGGAGTAGCCGTAGGGGGCCAGAAGCGGGGCGAAAATGCTTGTCAGCAGGAACAATCCGCTGAGGACAACGCCCACCACCAGCATGCCGCGTTGGAGGCCAACGCTTTTCCTGAGGTGGGACACCACCGGAAGCCGGGAGAAGAGGGGCTGCTTGGGAGCAGTCAGTGAAGGAGTGCTCATGGTCAGTACCTCACTCGGGGATCGATGAGCGCGGCAATGATGTCCACGATGAAGTTGGTCACGGCGACGATGATGGCCAGCAGCACGACAATGCCTTGGACAGCGACAAAGTCACGGGCATTGAGGTATTGCACAAGCTGGTACCCCAGGCCCTTCCACTCGAAGGTTGTCTCGGTCAGGATGGCGCCGCCGAGCATGAGCGCAATTTGCAGGCCCATGACAGTGATGATGGGGATCAGCGCAGGCTTGTAAGCGTGTTTGGTAACCAGCCGGAACTCACTAACGCCCCGGGACCGGCCAGCCTCAATGTAGTCCTTTCCCAGCGTGCCAATGACGTTTGTCCGTACCAGCCGCAGGAAGACCCCTGCGGTCAGCAAACCCAAGGCCACGGCCGGCAGGACGGCGTGGGATGCAACGTCTCCAAGAGCAGCAAAGTTGCCGCTGCGAAGCGCGTCCAGCCAATAGATGCCTGATGGAGCTCCCAGGCTGCTCATGGTCAATTCCGTGCGCGTGGAGGCACGTCCTGCTACGGGGAACCATCCGAGCCACACGGAAAACGTCAGCTTGAGAAGCAGGCCTGAGAAAAACACGGGTGTGGCATAGCAGAGAATCGCGAAGAACCGCAGAACGGCGTCGGAGCTCTTGTCGCGGTGTTGGGCTGCGATGAGGCCGAACGGGATACCGACTGCGAGCGCCACGATCAGTGCGTTGATCGAAAGCTCAAGTGTTGCGGCCCCAAAGGTAGTGAGTACCTCGACGACGGGACGGCGGTCGGTGATCGTCGTGCCAAAGTTGCCGGTGATGAGTTGGCCAAGGTATTCGAAGTACTGGATCAGAACGGGCCGGTCATAGCCGGCATCGTGGATTCGCTGTGCCAGGACATCCGGTGGGAGACGTCCGCCTTGGGCAGCAGTGATGGGATCTCCAATGACCCTCATCAGGAAGAAGACCAACGTCACCAGAATGAAGACGGTGGGGATGATCAGGAAGAACCGGATCACGATGTACTTTCCAAGGCCTCCCCCGGCCTTGGACTTGCTCCTGGGAGCTACTATCCCGGGCTCCGCCTCGGGTACCTCTATAACTGTTGTCATTGTTACCTGTATTTCCTGCCCGTGGATTGCGCGGGCTTGGCTCATGCATGCCGGCCACCAGCGTGGTCAGCAAAGGAGGCGGGACACCGGATCAGTGTCCCGCCCCTTTCCATCACATGGTGTGGTTACTTCGAAATCGTTCCGAGGCGGAACTTGAAGGATGCGTCCAGCGTCTTCTCGACGCCGTTCACGCCACTTCCGGCCACCGCGACTTGAGCGCCCTGAAGCAGGGGCAGGGTTGAGATGTCCTTGGCCAGTGCGTTCTGTACATCCTTGATGTCTGCCTCCCGCTTGGTCTTGTCGGCCTCGGTCAGCTGCTTTGCAATCAGGTCGTTCACGGTCGGGTTGTTGTAGTGGTTCTTCAGGAAGCCGCCGTCCGGGAAGAACGGGGTCAGGTAGTTATCGGCGTCGCTGAAGTCGGGGAACCAGCCAAACTGGAACACGGGGTACTCGTCAGCGCGGCTCGCCTTGCTGTAGGTAACCCATTCCGTGGACTGCAGGTTGACCTTGAAGAGGCCGGACTTCTCCAGTTGTTCCTTGATCATGGCGTACTCGTCACCTGAGGAGCCACCGTAGTGGTCCGGGTTGTACTGCAGGTTCAGCGCAACGGGTTCGGTAATCCCGGCGTCCGCCAGGACCTTCTTTGCCTTGTCCAGGCTCGGCTTTCCGTTGTCCCCATAGGCATCCTTGAATGACTCGTTGGCGCCAAGGAATCCGCTGGGCACGTTGGAGTACAGCGGGAGGTAGGTGCCCTTGTAGACCTGGTCAGCGATGGCTTGCCGGTCCACGAGGTTGGCTACGGCTTGCCGGACCGCGAGCGCCTTGGCGGGATCAGCGCCGGCTGCCTTGGTGCCGAACGGCATGGTGTCGAAGTTGAAGGTGATGTAGCGGATCTCGCCGCCCGGTCCCGTCAACACCTTGACCTTGGAGTCCTTCCTCAGGTCGTCAACGTCCGTGGCACTGAGGCTGCGGAAGGCGACGTCGATATTGCCCTGCTGAATGTCCAGCTTGAGGTTGGTGGGGCTGGCGTAGTACTTGATGGTAGCTTCGTCGTTTGCCGGCTTGCCAAGGACACCCTTGTAGTCGCCGAAGGCCTTGAAGCTGACAAGTTCGTTCTTCTTGTAGCTATCGATCGTGTATTGGCCATAGAAGGCCTTGGCCTTGATGATCTCGTCGTCAGGAAGGACCTTGTCCGCGGGGAAAACTTCGTCGTCGACAATGGGCGCGGCAGGACTGCTGAGGATCTGGCTGAATGTCTGGTCGTTTGCCTTCTTCAGCTTGAACACCACCGTGGTGGCGTCAGGAGTGCTGACACTCTCGATGTTGGTCAACAGGGACGCCGGGCCGGCGGGGTCGTTGATGGCAACCTGGCGGTCAAAGGAGAACTTGACGTCCTTGGAATCCAGCGTGTGTCCATTGGCCCATTTCAGGCCAGACTTGAGTTTGACGGTGTATTCGGTTGGCGCCGTGAACGAGGATGACTCCGCAAGGTCCGGGACCGGTTCTGCACCACCTGGCTTGGAGTTCAACAGGAACGAGTAAATCTGGTTCATCACCATGAACGAACCATTGTCATAGGATCCTGCCGGGTCCAATGCGGTGACTTTGTCTGTGGTGCCGTAGGCGATCGGGCCGGCGGCAGCCGGGGCGGACGAGGAACCGCCGCCGGAGGGGCCCGTGCATGCAGTCAAAGCGAGGGCGGAAACGCCCGCCAGCGCGATAACGCCATGCAGGGCCTTCTTCTTCAGTGCCATCTGTGAACCTTCTGTTCGATGGATTAGGCGCGCCGCCGTGGGATATTTGTGACGGAGCGCACTCTTGATTCCACGATTCAATCAGACTTCAGCGCCCCCGGGCCCTTGATTTTGTGATTCGAGACACAATATTTACCTACGAGTAGGTTTTCCAGCGGCCGCCAAAGCATTGCCCCTGAAGGATCGCCGGAATATCTTTATTCCGAGTTGATAAGCGCTGATCACGGAAAGGCGGAACGCAGCCGTGGACAGCATCCAGGCGGCGGTTCAGGGGGCCGCCGAGGTAATGGGTGCAAGTACCAGTCCTAAGGACAGGAACATGAGCAAGGCAGCCCTCTGCGTGGGGATCAACAAGTTCAAGTATTTACCGGAATCGAGCTGGCTTCACGGTTGCGTTAATGACGCTGAAGACCTGGCCGCCCTCCTTGAGGCGCAGTATGGATTCGCCTCCTCCAGCATCAAGGTCCTGAGGGATGCCAAGGCCAACAAAAAGTCCGTGATGGCCGAACTCAACAAATTGGTCGATAGCGCGGTGGAGGGAAAGTCCAACCACATCGTCTTCACATTCTCCAGCCATGGCACGCAGATACCTGATACCAGCGGCGATGAGGTGGATCGGCTGGACGAGGCCTTCGCCTGCTACGACATCAACAACGCCGGCGACTCATGGGACCCGGAGACAGTGATCAGTGACGACGAGTTGGCCACGCTCTTCGGGCGGCTGCCGGAGGGCGTCCTCATGGACGTCGTCCTGGACACCTGCCACAGCGGCACTGGACTGAAGTCCCTGGACCTCTTGCCGGGCCGACGCCCGCGTTTCCTGCCTGCCCCAACGCCCCGGGCTGTGATCGCAAACGAGTTCAGCGACGCCCGCACCCTTCGCGACCTTGTGAAATCACCCATGCTGTCCAGGCCTGTGCTGATGGCAGCCTGCCGATCGGACCAGACGGCCGCGGACGCCCTGATTGAGGGCCGCTACAACGGAGCCTTCACGTATCACTTCGTGAAGTCCCTGCAGGGCAATGGCACAGCAAGGCGGGCGGAAGTCCTGAAGCTGGTGAGCAAGGGGCTCAAAGGCGGCGGTTTTGATCAAGTCGCCCAATTGGAAGGCACGACGGCGGCACGCAAGGCTGCCTGGGGCAGCTAACCTTCCTTGGCGTCATCGAAAGGGGCCTCAGATATTCCCCCGCGCCTATTCCCCCGTGCCGTGGAACTTGTCCCTGACACCGGAAGACGCGGCTTCCTCGGCGTCGTGCTGTTGATCGGAACCAAACAGCATTCCCTGCCGCTCCCGGTCCATCACTGGTTTGAGGGCGGCGTAGACCAGACGACCACCGGCGTCGAACCTGAGGAGTCCTCCTCCACGGACATCCACGAAATCCCGCCGCGTTTTCAGGCCAAGGCGGACGTAGGCCTCCTTGCGGCTCATCCGCACCGTTTGAATGAATGATGCCCCAATTTCGGAGATGATGAAGCCGTCCGGTGACACACGTTCGGACGTACGTACCCGGGTAGAGCTCAGTGGAGTGCGCCGCTCCAGGCGGGCCGCGTCCAGGAGCCGCGGGTTTTCCCACACGAAGCGTTGGACTTCCTGGGGGTCGGACCCCAGGGCCGACAGCCGGATGGGATAGCGAAGCCCCTGGTAGCTATCCACCCCACTGATGTTGTTCAGTGACACCCTACGGATTCCAATGGCCGAGAATTCCGTCTGCAGGGCATCCCGATAGCCGTAGGTGTCTTCCGGGACCATGTCCAGGTCTGCGGCAATGATGCCACGTAAGAGATCCCGCCAAGTCACGTCCACGGGTGGCATGTAGGAAAGGCCTCGGATCACCATGCGCAGGACCCTCATGGCCACGATTGAACCTGATTCGGCTTTCTGTTGCAGGCTTTGGTTGTCCCCAAAACGCGCATTTCTCTGCGACCACAACCGCTGGACGGCCCGGAGTACGGCCCCGACAACCACGGCGCCGCGCGCGTGCGGTTCCAGCATGGTTTGCCAGCCCTCAGGAATAGCGCCAACAAATGGCTCCCTCAACGGACCCCGTGCAAAAAGGTCCCTCGCAAAGTCAAAGAGGGATCTCATGAGGATCGCGTCGTCCACAACCTGTCCTGCCTCAAAGCCGTCGCCAGCAGCTTCAAGCTGACGGAAGACCACCTCACGGGATGAAAACACCGACAGTATGGCCACCAGGTCTGCCAGTGCCTCGTGCATGGCAAGTTGCTCTATGGTGGCCAGCTGGTCTGCCCACGCAGGCCGGAATCCGTCAAGGATCGCATGGGTGACTTCGTGGGCAACGATGTCCCTGTACAGTGCAGTGGGTACTTTGTAGCCCATGCGGTCCACCGAGCCGAAGCGGATGGTGTTCGTACCGCGCTCATATCCGGTATCGATGGCTGTGACACGATCCCTTGCCTTCAGGACCACCCGCCCCTCCGGATTCCAGGGCATCCGCCGGCCGAGCGTGGATTCGAAGATATCCAGGGTGCTCATGGCCACGCCGTAGACGTGCTGGGCAAGGAAACGGGTATCGTCCAGGAGTTCGCGAAGGTCCGTGGGCGGAGGTTCTGAAATCAATTGCCAGGGGTCGCCTTGGCGCGTCAGGGTAACGGGCGACACGTTGGTTCCACGCCACTTCCGGATGTGGATCGCGTAGCGGTGTCCAGTGGGGCCACGCCGCAGCCGCTCCACGGGTATCCGTACTTGGGCTGTCGCCGGTGGCGCCCCGCCGCTGCCTATCGGCCCCTCTGCAAGGACCATCACTGAGACCATCTGCCCGGCTTTGATGTCTCCCGGGCTCTTCTTTGGAAATGCCACAGTCATCGCCATCCCGAGTGCGGACCCCAACACACCGCAGCGGTTGCGCTGCTTAGGCCAGTATGGGGGCCCTCAAACCCGGAGGCAATAATCCGGCAACGGCTAGAGAACTGCCCTCTGCAGGGAACGCGCGGCGTCGATGGTTGCCTGTCCCAGCACCCGGGTGCCCTGATACAGCACAACGGTCTGGCCAGGCGCCACTCCGCGCAGCGGTTCGGTCAGGGTGACCACGAGTTCGGCGCGCTCAACACCCTCTTCATCCACGACCGGCTCAATGTGTGCACGGGCAGGAACGGGGTCACCATGTGCGCGCACTTGGGCGTGGCACTCGAATTCCGCACCTGTCCCAACCTCGGAGATGGGCAAACCAGCCCAGGACACCTTGATTCCGCGGATTTCATCGATGGCAAGGAGCGCTTCCGGCCCCACAACAACCTTGTTTTCCTTTGGCCGGATTTCCAGGACGAACCGGGGCTTGCCATCGGAGGCCGGTGTGCCCAGCTTCAGTCCTCGGCGCTGGCCGACGGTGAAGGCATTTGCACCCGGGTGCTCGCCTACCTTCGTGCCAGTTTCGTCCACGATGTCGCCGGTTGTCATTTCGATTTTCTCGGCCAGCCAGCCACGGGTATCTCCATCGGAGATGAAGCAAATATCGTGGCTGTCCGGCTTGTTTGCCACCGACAAACCCCGCCTTTCGGCCTCGGCCCTTACCTCGGCCTTGGAGGGAGTGTCCGCCAGCGGGAACATGGAGTGCTTAAGCTGCTCGTGGGTCAGGACGCCCAGGACGTAGCTTTGGTCCTTGGCCCAGTCCGCCGCACGATGCAGTTCGCGGTTGCCGTCGGCGTCTTCGATTACTTTGGCGTAGTGCCCGGTGCAGACAGCGTCAAAGCCCAGGGCAATGGCCTTTTCCAGCAAGGCAGCAAACTTAATGCGCTCATTGCAACGCATGCACGGGTTCGGCGTGCGCCCGGCAGCATATTCGTCGATGAAGTCCTGGACGACATCTTCCTTGAAGCGTTCGGAGAAGTCCCACACGTAGTACGGAATCCCCAGGACATCACAGGCGCGCCATGCATCGCGGGAGTCTTCAATCGTGCAGCAGCCCCGGCTTCCAGTGCGAAGGGTGCCGGGCATGCGCGACAACGCAAGGTGGACTCCGACGACGTCGTGTCCGGCCTCGACGGCGCGGGCGGCGGCCACGGCGGAGTCGACTCCGCCGCTCATTGCTGCAAGTACTCGCATGCTGGCTTTCCGTGTTTTAGGGGTTTTTGGATATTGATTCCGGCTGAGGCGAGCCGGCACGCCCAACTATTCTAGCTCCCGCACCAATGCCCGCGCTAAATCCCTTGACTGGGCATAGGACGAAATCTAAAGTCAAAGTATGCTGTTTTAGAAAATGCCAAGACAGAGGTGGGCTGAAATGACACATGAGCGAATGGTCATCGCCGGCGGCGGCCTGGCCGGCGCGACCACAGCAAAAACCCTTCGATCAGAGGGGTTTGCTGGACCAATCACCCTCCTGGCATCCGAGGAGCGGATCCCGTACCTTCGGCCACCTCTGTCCAAGGAGTTCCTTCTGGGCAAGGCCGACGAGGATAGCGTCCCGGTGGTGCCGGCCGGCTGGTACGAAGAAAACGACGTCGAACTCCTCCTGGGCAACCCCGCAGTGGGCATCGATGTGGGAAACCGAACCGTAACCCTCAAGGACGGCCGGACCCTTGACTACGCCAAACTGCTGATAGCCACCGGGGCCCAGCCTCGGCACATCCCGCTTCCCGGCAATGACCTGGAAGGCGTGCTGACTTTCAGGACCTTTGAGGACAGCCTGCGCCTGCAGTCCCTGCTCAGGGACGGAGGCAAGCATGTGGTCATGGTCGGTTCCGGGTGGATCGGCATGGAACTGGCTGCGGCTGCCCGCAGCTACGGCAATGATGTGGTCCTGCTCGGCTTGGAAGAAATCCCGCTCAGTGCTGCCATCGGCCCTGAACTCGGCAACTACTTCCGGGCACTCCACGAAGAGAACGGCGTCAGCTTCAGGCTGCCCGCGAGTGCTGCCGCCATCGAGGGGAACGATGGCCATGCCTCCGCAGTTCGAACCAACACTGGAGAAGTCCTTCCCGCGGATATCGTCATCATTGCAGTCGGTGTAGTGCCTGACACATCGTTGGCAGAAACAGCAGGGCTAAGTCTGGACAACGGAGTCCTGGTGGATGCCGCGCTTCGCAGCAGCGTCCCGGACATCCTTGCAGCAGGTGACGTTGCCAACGCCCTGCATCCCTTCACCGGAGAGCATCATCGCAGCGAGCACTGGGCGAATGCACTTAACGGCGGCAAAGTGGCCGCCAAGACGATGCTGGACCAAAATGCCGCCCTGGATGTTGTCCCCTATTTCTATACGGACCAGTTCACGCTCAGCATGGAGTACTCGGGTTTCCCTTCGCTGACCTCCGGCGTTGAGCCCGTAATTCGTGGGTCGATCGATGAGGGCAGTTTCATCGCGTTCTGGATGCGCGATGGCCAGAAGGAGCAGGGCGAAGTGGTGGCCGGCATGAGCGTGAATATCCGCCGCGTGCAGAAGCCGATCAAGGCCCTGATTTCCGGGCGGGTCCCCGTGGACGTAACCCGTCTGACAAATCCCGATGTTCCCCTTGAGGAACTGTTGCCCCACAACTGATTTTTACCCTGGACTTTTTGCCCGGAGCGATTCCCTGGTTAGAACTCCCCTGCTTAGAACTCCGTAGCGCCGCGCCGCGCTACCGTTGCCGCTGTCTGGATGCTGGATTCATGACCGGCCATGCCTGCTTGACGAGCCCGTGAACAAGCTTCGGGCAGCGCCTTAAGCAGGGCATCGATGTCGGCATCTGTTGAGCTGTGCCCCAGGGTGAAGCGTTGAGCACCACGGGCAGTATCTTCGTCCAGCCCCATGGCCAGGAGGACGTGGGAGGGACGGGGCACCCCTGCTGTACATGCCGAACCGGTGGATGACTCAACGCCTGCGAGATCGAGAAGGAACAGCAGAGAATCTCCCTCGCAACCGGGAAAAGTAAAGTGGGCGTTGCCGGGCAGCCGACCGTCCCCGGGTGCCCCACGGAGCACCGCGTCCGGTACGGCCTCCCGAACCCCGGCAACGAGACGGTCGCGCAGCCTGCTGATTCGCTCGGCCTCCGCGGCCAGATTAGCCGTAGCGGCCTCCGCAGCCGCGGCGAAGGCGGCAATAGCCGGCGTGTCCAGTGTTCCCGAGCGCACATCGCGCTCCTGCCCGCCGCCGTGTTGAACCGGAGTCAAATTAATCGCCCGCCCGAGGAACAACGCTCCGACTCCGACGGGGCCGCCGAGCTTATGCCCCGACACTGACATTGCAGCGAGTCCGGACGCCAGGAAATCGACCGGCACGGAACCGAAAGCCTGGACGGCATCTGAATGTACGGGAATCCCGTATCGGCTGGCCAGCTCCACGATCTCAGCAACGGGCTGAATGGTGCCCACTTCGTTATTGGCCCACATCACCGTGACAAGCGCAACGGACTGGGGGTCGCGCTCCAGTTCGCGCTGCACGGCATCGAGCTGCACCGCACCTTCTGCATCGACAGGCAGCCACACGGCCTCGGCTCCCTCATGACGCTCAAGCCATTCCACCGTGTCCATGACCGCGTGATGTTCGACGGCGGGACACAGGATCCGGGTTCGGCGAGGGTTTTCGTCATGGCGGGCCCAGAAAAGGCCCTTGACGGCCAGGTTGTCGGCCTCAGTCCCACCCGAGGTGAAAATTACCTCGGACGGGTGGGCTCCAGCGGCCGCCGCCAACGTTTCGCGCGCATCTTCCACCGCGCGCCTTGCCCGACGCCCGGCTCCATGGAGGGAGGACGGGTTGCCGGTTCGCGCCAGCTCGCGCGTCATGACGGCAAGGGCTTGGGCCGACATGGGAGTGGTTGCGGCGTGGTCGAGGTATACAGGCACGTTGTAATTCTACCGGCGGCGTCAGCGCTGGGTCTTGGGCAGGTCCTGGGGCCAGGTCTTGGTGTCGGGCCTGGGGTCAGGTTTTGGGGCCCGGTTCAAGGCTGCCAATCCGGGCACAGCAATGACCAGGGCCAGGTTCCGGAAGGACGTTGTCAGCGCTAAGACCGGATGCGGTGGCCGCGCCCTTGAGGAATGCGCCATTCATGGCGCAGACCACCTCCTCATGATCCTGCGAGAGCCGATGGAAAGGGCAGTTAAGCAGCCGGTACCCTCCGGCGTCATCAGCGGTTGGCTCATAGCCAAGGTCCGCCAGGGCACCCAGGAAATCGCCGGGCCGGCCCGCTTCCTGGCCCTTGCGGCCTGCAACATCCATCAAAGCGTCCCGCACGGGCAAATCTCCTTTCAGGGAACGCGTGATAGCTGTAGCCATCAGATCCCCGGCGAGATCGTACTGGCGCTCAGGGACAGAGGCAACAACCTCATCCATGGCCGGGCGGTAGAGCTTGGCAGGCCGGCCGGAACCGGGCCCGGCTTTGTCGGAGGACTTTCTGAACTCCACCTGCAGGACGCCATCCTTCACCAACCGATCCAAATGGAAGGAGGCCGTGCTTCGGGGAATACCCAAGGCATTGGCCGCTTCGTCCCGGCCTACGGCGTCTGCAGCACCGCGCACGTAGGCGAACAACACCCGGCGGTTGTCGTCGTCCAAGGAGGCGATCGCCGAAATCCTTTGGAGCCAAGAGTGTCGCACAGTGGTCATACAGCCAGAATATCTCTAAAAACAAGATTCGTTGCTTAATCTTCCATGGAGATCTAAAATCAAGATATCCATTTTTAGAAAGGAATGCGTCATGGAAGCCGCAACCACCCACATGAGCCCCAAGTCCAGCCACAGCGACCTCCGGGACCCTTCCAGGCAGGCCTTTGTCCTCCTGAGGACGGTCTTCACGATTGCCCCGATCATTTTCGGGCTCGATAAATTCAGCAACCTCCTGGTGGACTGGACCGTCTACTTGGCGCCCGCAGCCACCGCCGTGGTACCTGTTTCAGCCCAGACCTTCATGTACGGCGTGGGAGTCATCGAAATTATCGCCGGCATCGTCGTCGCCCTGCGGCCGCGCTGGGGATCCCTCATTGTCGCCGCCTGGCTGCTCGGCATCATCGTCAACCTGCTGGTGCTTGGCTCGTTCTTCGACGTCGCACTGAGGGACTTCGGCCTGCTGGTCGGAGCACTCGCGTTGAACCGCCTGGCCACCGCGTTCAGGAAATAACACCGCGTTCAAGAAACAACTCGGCGTTCAAGAATAAAAGTCACGCTGGTGGGACCACGGCCAACTGGGACTGGACCTCAGCCCTGGCCTTGGCCAAGGTCCCACTATCAGGACAAGCAACCGATATATACACAGAGGAAGCCGGGCTGCTGAAAAGCCTGGCGAGGACCAAGGCCGCGGTGCCACCGGAAGCTGGAGCTGATTCCAAGGCCAATAATTCCACGCGGTGCTCCGGCTTGCCGGAATCCTGGCCCCAGCGCAACGAGGCCGGTGTTAGCTTGTCCACAGCGATGCCCGGATCCAAGTAGCGGAACAGTTCCTTCGTGGACGCGGCGTCATCGCCCGGCACCACTAATGGTCCCTGGTTAACGCTGACCCGTACAACCACCATGCACCCGTCTGTCTTCGCGTACCGGGTTTCACCTTGCAAGCCGGAGTGCACAACGGACCATCCTGGCGCCTCTTCCAGGCGGCTGGACACTGCTACCGGATCTCCAGGCGCCAATGTGCCTCCCGCACTCAAGGGCAGATCCTTGGCGGCGAGTGCCTCAACATCGTGTCCGGGCGTGATGGTTGGGGTGGACAGCGTCGACTCGGAAGGTGAAGGCTTCGGTGCTGCCGGATCAGGCACGTTCACACTGCATCCGGCAAGCAGCGCACCCAAGGCACCCAAAGCAGCCAAACCAGGCACGGCGCCCACCATCGCCGGGACCTGCCGTCGTCCAACACCCCGTGTCATCGGCGATCCTCTCTTTTGCTGGCGGGTCTTTTGCTGGCGAGCCGCTTCTGCCGCCATCGAGTCTAACCGCCCGCAACAGCAGTTCAACTAAGCAAGGACGCAGAGACCCCCGGGCACAACCTGAACCTCCACAGGCAACCTGCCCACGCGCTCGCCGTCGGCGTAGGCCACTACACCTTCTGCCTCCAGCCGCACCTTCCGTACCCGGCGGATCTCCACGGCCGGATGGCCAAGGTGTTTGCCGGCGAACACCTTGGGAAACACCGCCAGGAAATTCAGCCGCGATAACGGCTTGACCATAAACAAATCCAACCACCCGTCGTCGGGCAAAGCATCGGGCGTAATTCTCATCCCGCCGCCGATCGATTGGCCGTTCGCCACCGAAATCAGCAACGCCGGCTGGCGCCACTGCTCGCCGTCGGCCGTCACTGTGTATTCGATACGCCGGAAGGAACCGAGTTCCCGGAGCATCGCCAGGTTGTAACGGCTCTTTCCCTTGGGCCAACGCCACGAGTTCGCCCTCTCATTAACGGCAGCGTCAAATCCAGCAGACAGGACCCCCGCAAAATAGGTGCTTCGCCCGCCGGCGGTGACGCGTCCGGCGTCGATCTTCCGCCCGCCCGATGCCATTGACGCCAGCAAGCGATCGCAGGCCGCCTTCGTGTCCGTGAGTGGCAAGCCCAGCAGCCTGGCAACATCGTTGCCAGTGCCAGCGGGAACAATTCCCAGCGGAACGTCCTTTCCTGCGAGCGCATTGACACCCAAATGGACCATGCCGTCCCCGCCCACCACAACCAGCGCACGGACGCCTGAAGTCAGGGCCTCATCAACCAGGGTCCGGAGATCGTCATAGCTTCCCGCTTCCAGCACGACGACGTCACAACCCCCGGCGCGAAGGCAGGCTGCGGCCTCGTCCCCGGCAAGGCCGTGACGGCCGAACGATGCTGTTGGATTTATGGCAAGGGCGATCTTCTCCGCCGCGTGCGTGGGATTCTTGGGCGCCGGAGGATTCACCTGCTGAATTATGCCAGCCGGGAACCACCGCGCCCGCTGCCGACGTTCTCATAGTGGCTGGATAAACTGGCCATACCGCCCCGCCAATGGAGCGGACCACCATCCTAGAGAAGGGCCTGTGCTTGGCCGAGGGCAGCAGTTCCCACTATCAGGTTCTTCGTGTGTCCGTCACTGCGACGGACAAGGAGATCAAGGTGGCATATCGGAAGGCCGCCCGGAAGGCCCACCCCGATCACGGCGGCGAGGCTGAAATGTTCCGCCGTGTAACGCTCGCGTATGAGACCCTGATTGATCCGAAGCGTCGGGCCGAGTATGACCGGAGGTATGCCAGCGGCACTTCCGTCCGCTCCCAACCGCGTCCGGGCGACTACACAGGCGCGCCAGCGCCGGGTCCGGCGACCAGCGCAGGGGTCAGGCGTCCGCAGGCCCCGCGCAACACGGCCGGCGATCCGCCCGTTTACGTTCCCGCCTTTGATGACCCCCTTGAGGTTCCCCTCATTTCGATGGCAGAAGCTGCCCAACAGGTCCATGGCTTGCCGCGAAAGCGCGGCATTTTTGGAGCCGAAGCCCGCATCCAGCGCGAGATGCGCACAGTTCAACTCATCAGTAGGCAGGTCCTGCCTGCCATCCCCGCCGCACGGCTTATCAACGGGCTCCGCTCCCCCTCTGACAACAACCACATCGACCACGCGGTCCTTTCCGGCTACCGGCTGGCATTGGTTGGGTCCATGCTGTTGCCCAAGGGCGCCTACGCATGGGACGGCAGTTCGTTGCGCCACGGCGGCCGGTCGGTGGCTCCGCCGCAGCTCGCCCACATCGTCCGCCACATGCAGGACATCTTCCCCGAGTTGAACGTCACCGGCTGGGTGGTCCTGCACAGTCCTGACGGTAACCTGCATGAACCAGTCATTGACCAGTACGGCAAAGGGCAGTCCAGCCATAACGCGGTTGAGGTAGTCAATGGCGCAGGATTGGTCCGCGGTTTGAAGCAGTTCCTTGGTTCAGGACCAGCACCCAACACCGTGGTGGTGCCAGTTCTTGCCCGCTTGCTCCGCGGCATGCACTGACATCTTGCTTTCGCCGGCACTGGTTGAGGGCACTGGTTGAGTCGTCAGTATGAAGCCAGAGCGATGGGACTGGCTGGGACTGGACTGGCTAGGATGGGACGGTGTTCCGCATCCTCTTCCACACTCCAGAAATCCCGGGCAATACGGGAAACGCCATTCGTTTGGCCGCCATCACCGGCGCCGAACTCCATCTGGTGGAGCCTCTGGGCTTTGACTTTTCCGATGCCAAGCTGCGCCGGGCGGGCCTGGACTACCACGACCTCGCCGTCGTCACGGTCCATAAGGACATCAACGCGGCTTGGGCAGCCCTGCAGCCTGAGCGTGTGTTTGCGTTTACGTCCGACGGCGAAACGTCCTACACAGATATCAACTACCGTGAGGGTGACGTGCTGATGTTCGGCCCTGAATCTGTAGGCCTCCCGGATTGGCTGAAGAAGGATCCGCACGTCACTGCCCGGGTGCGGCTCCCGATGCGGCCTTCCCTGCGTTCACTGAATCTGGCAAACGCCGCGTCCATTGCCGTTTTCGAGGCGTGGCGCCAAAACGGATTTGCCGGCGCCAAGGTGTAGCCCATCCGCGGCGCCCGCAGCTGCGAATAACCTATGCAGGATCAATTCCTGCCTTGGACATTCGATGAGGGAGCCGATGTGAGCGCGCTGGAGGCCCTGGTGGTGGCGGCAACCCGCTGCACGGCCGTGCGCACAACGCCACGCCCTTGTGCTGCGGGTTTCAAACCGCACGACTTATGCTGGACAGTGATGGACATCCCCAACAATCCCGGTCCCCCGGTCGTCGAGACTTCGGGCACGGCGACAGACCTGAACCAGCAGCTCACCCGCCTGCTTGAATTGATTGCTGCGGGCGATCAGGTGGCCTTCGCCGAGTTTTATCGGCTGACCTCCAGACGCGTCTTTGGCATGGCCAGGCGCATCCTGATCGACTCCGAGCTGAGCGAGGACGCCACCCAGGAAGTCTTCATCCAGGTCTGGCAGGGCGCCGCCAGGTTCGATCGCGCGTCCGGCAGCCCCATGGCTTGGCTGATGACCATCGCTCACCGCCGTGCCATCGACCGCGTCCGTGCCGTGCAGGCAGCTACGGACCGCGAAGCCCGATACGGCGCAGCGAGCCAGGACCTTGATCGCGACGTCGTATCCGAGGAAGCCGACACGAACTTTGAGGCCGAGGCTGTCAGCCGGTGCCTTGGCACGTTGACGGATACCCAGCGCGAATCTGTCCGCCTTGCCTATTACGGTGGGCTCACTTACAGGGAGGTTGCGGAGCACCTTGGTGCCGCGGTCCCTACCATCAAGTCCCGCATCCGCGATGGACTACTGCGCTTGAAGACCTGCTTGGGGGTGGGCTGAAATGAGCGAAAACAACGGTGGAGGATTTGTCCGCAGAATGTTCGCCAATGACATCGCAACCGACTTGGCCGAGGGCCGTGTCCTCGAACTCGCGGAAATCTATGCCTTGGACGCGGTCACTGAATCCGAACGTGCCCTGATTGACGATTACGTCAAGGACGCTCCGGAAGGTCCAGCGTTCCAGGAGCGGGTCCGCCAGGCCCGCGAGGCCCTGGTGGTAGGTTTCGCTCCTGAAGAAGAGCCTCCCGCTGCCGTCTTCGCCAACATCATGGACCGGATCAACCGGGAATCTGACATGGACTCCCCCGCAAGGCCCGGCATTAATCCAAAGCCTGAGCCAGTCGTCGACGAACTGGCACTCGCCCGTACCGAGCGCGGAGAACGCCGCGGCCTCGGGCGCGGACGCGCGTGGCTGGTGGGCGCAGCGGCTGCTGCCGTCATCGCCTTGGGTGGCGTGGGAGTAGGCGCGTACGTAGCCGGCCAGAATGATCCCGTGAACCAGGTCCTGCAGGCCCAGGACGTCCAGAAGAAGACGGCCCAGGTTCCCGGAGGCGGCACGGCAACCATTTCAGCTTCCTCCGCCAAGGACTCCTTTGTGGTGTTGATGGACGGCGTTGCCCCGGCCCCCAACGGTAAGGTCTACCAGTTGTGGACGTTGCCCAAGGATGGGTCAGCCCCCGTGCCGCAGGGCACTATGGACGCCGAGACGTTGTCCAAGCCGGCGGTGGTGAAGGGACTGTCCGCAGCTTCCTCAGTAGCCATTACGGTGGAGCCCGCCGGCGGATCAAGCTCACCCACGCAGCCCCCTGTGTTGGTGGTTCCGCTGAGCGCCTGATGTCAGCCAAGCCTGGCGTCAACGCTTAAGCCCCGACGGCGGCCGCGCACCTTCCGTGAGAAAGGCGGGGCGGCCGCCGTCGTTCTTGCCTGGAGTTGACCGGCAGCTACAAAACGAGCGACAACAGCATCACGAAGCCGAAGCCAACCAGGGAGATCAGGGTCTCCATCACGGACCAGGTCTTGAAGGTCTGACCGACTGTCAGGCCGAAGAGCTCCTTGACCAGCCAGAAACCTGCATCATTCACGTGCGAGAGGAACAATGAGCCTGCACCGATCGCCAAGGCGAGCAGTGCGGCATGGGTCGGGGTCAAACTGCTGGCCAGGGGCGCGACAATGCCCGCAGCAGTAACCGTTGCAACGGTTGCCGAGCCCGTGGCGAGGCGGAGCGCCACCGCCACAATAAAGCCCAGCACGAGGACGGACATGTTGGCCCCTTCGGCCCACTTTTTGACGGCGTCGCCCACGCCGGCGCCAATCAGTGTCTGCTTGAAACCACCGCCAGCTCCAACAATCAGAAGGATCGCAGCGATCGGGCCAAGGCTGTCGCCCAGCTTGGCAGTGATCTTGCTGCCGGTGAATCCCACTGCATACCCGAAGCTCACAATGGCAGCGAGTACCGCCAAGGTCATGGCGACCAGGGGCTGGCCCACGAAATCGAAGAAGATCCTGATCATCGGAGCGGTGGCCGCGTCCGGCCAGATGATGTCGCCCAAAGCCTTTAGCAGCATGAGGACTACCGGGAAAATGATGGTCAGCAGTGTCACCAGGAACGAGGGCTGGCGCTTGACGTCGCTGAGGTCTGCGCGGTGCTGGGTGTCGATGCCACCCGCCACGGCGGGAGCGTCCACCGGAACCCAACGCGCAGCCAGCCGGGAGAAAAGCGGTCCACAAATGATGACCGTGGGAATGGCTACGAGGATGCCCAGGCCCAGTGTTGTTCCCAGTTCGGCTTTCACAGCGCTGATGGCAATCAGGGGTCCCGGGTGCGGGGGCACCAGGCCATGGAGCACAGAAAGGCCCGCCAAAGCAGGTATCGCGATGCGCATGAGCTTCATCCCGGATCTCTGCGTCACAAGGACGATCACAGGAAGCAGGAGCACAAGACCGATTTCGAAGAACATCGGCAGGCCAATGATCACTGCCACGAGCGTGATCATCCAGACGATCTTGTTGCCGGTGGCCTTGGCCAACAAGGTGTCCACTACCCGGTTGGCTCCACCGGAGTCCGCGAGCAACTTGCCTAGCATTGCGCCCAAGGCAATCAGGAGGCCGACTTCCTTGAGGACGCCGCCAACTCCGTCCTCGAAGTTGGTAATGACCTTGCCCAGTTCCACGCCTGAGGCGAGGCCGACAAACGCCGAGCCCAGCACCAGCGCCAGGAATGGGTGGAGTTTCAGCTTGGCGATCAGAACGACGATCAGCGCAATACCCAACGCTGCCACCACAAGAAGTTGGGTGTCGTGCGCGGACCACTCCTGTACCTGTGTGGCCGTTTCCAGTGCGATCATGACGCTGCCGCTTCGGTACCGGCGCCCAGGGGACGCAAGCCGAGCCGATCGATGACTTCGTCCGCCTCTTCAGCAGGCGAGGCCGAAACACACAGCGAGATGTAGTTCTCGTCTTCCGTGGGTTCCTCAAGTGCTTCAAACTGCGACTCCAGGAGCGACGGCGGCATGAAGTGGCCGTGCCGCGACGCCAGCCGGTCCGAGATCTTATCTTTGCTCCCTTGCAGGAAAACGAAGACAACCCCTTCGCCCCGGAGCACGTCGCGGTACTTCTTCTTCAATGCCGAGCACGTGATGATGGCCGGCGTACCGGCATCTGTGTGTTCCCGGATCCACTGGGCAATGATGCCAAGCCAAGGCCACCGGTCCTCATCGCTGAGGGCCTGCCCCGAGTGCATCTTGGCCACATTCGCTTCCGGATGGAGATCGTCGCCTTCGGCGAGATCCCATCCAAGCTTTCCGGCCAGAACGCCGGCTACAGTCGACTTGCCCGAACCGGAGACTCCCATAATCACCAGTACGGGTTGCTGTGCAGTCTTCGCCATCAAAGTCTGCCTTCCTCGAATAAATATGATTTAACCGAGGTCCAGCATATGACACGGGTTACATAACGGCAATGTCAGAAGCCGGCGATGGTACTGGATCCGTTGACGGACACCACGTGGAAACTCTCAGCACTGGCCCCGGGAGGAAGCCCTGCACGCGCACCGTTGGCCATCAACATGCCACGGACCACGCGCTCCATCCCCTCGATGTCCGGGTGCTGGCTCGCGTGGATCCGGATCGCATCGAGCTTGGCATCAACATGCTTGGTGACATCCACGAAATGGTTCTCACGGTCCTCTGGACTGCAAATAAACCAGAGCCAGGGCAGCTTGTAGGCTGCCAATCCGGCCTCGGCCAACTCAGGATAGGCAAAGGGATTCTCCACGGCAGGATAAACCGCCCGGGTCACGGCTTCCCCTGCTGCGAGGTGATCGGGGTGGCTCTTCTGAAGGCGGTCCCAGTTCCGTTCCGGGTGCATGGTCAACACGATGTCCGGGCGGATCTCCCGGATGAGCTTCACAACCTGCTTGATGACGTTGTGTGTCGGCTCGAGGTAGCCATCGTGTTCGTGCAGGTAACGGATGTCGTTGACTCCCACCAACTCTGCCGCGCGTTGCTGTTCCGTGGCACGGAGTTCGATGATTCCTTCCCGGTCAACGGGATCAAACCCGCCGGCGTCGCCGTCAGTCATGATGCAGTAGGTGACCTGTACGCCAGCAGCAGTCCACGCAGCTATGGTTCCTGCAGCTCCGAAGTCGATGTCGTCAGGATGGGCAGTAAAACAAAGCACCCGCTCAACACGCTCCGTGGAGGCGTTGAACGGGCTTTTTGCTGACGAAACGCCAGAAGTCAAAGGGATCAGCCTTTCCGCTTTTTGATCTCAGCTGTTGCCTGCGGCACAACTTTGAACAGATCGCCGATGATGCCGAAGTCCGCGATCTCAAAGACAGGAGACTCTGCATCCTTGTTGATGGCCACAATGACCTTGGACGTCTGCATTCCGGCCTTTTGCTGGATTGCTCCTGAGATGCCTGCCGAAATATACAGCTGCGGAGAGACAGTCACACCTGTTTGGCCCACTTGCGCGTCGTGGCCAATCCACCCTGCATCGGTTGCTGCCCGCGAAGCACCAACCGCAGCACCAAGGGCATCGGCGAGTTCTTCCAACGGGCCAAAGTCGCCATCGACGCCCCGCCCGCCGGCTACAACGATCCGGGCCTCGCTGAGGTCGGGCCGGCCACTGGCGGGCTTCTCCGTGCGCGAGGAGATCCGGGCCGCATTCGCTGCAGCATCTGCAGGAACCTCAACCTTGGCTGTCGCGGGAGCTGTGGCTGCGCCTGCCCGCTCTGGTTCCACGATGTTCGCTTTTACGGAAAAGACCGACACCGGAGTGGTGGCCTTCGCCGTGGTGTTGTACGAACCCGCGAGGACCGACTTGTGGGCGGTGCCGTCCGCATCCAGACCAACGACATCCGTGATGACTCCGGCGTTGAGCTTAATGCCGAGTCGTCCCGCGACCTCTTTGCCCTCGGGCGAGTTTTCGATCAGGACAGCGGTGGCGCCTGCAGCCGCCACTGCAGCCGCGAGGTACGCGGCCTTCGGCGCAACCAGGTAGTCGTCCAGGTCCGCCACAGAGGGCTGGTAGATCGTCGCCACGCCATAGGCACCCAAGGTGGCCGCGACGTCGTCGGTTAAGTCACCGTTGATCGCGACGGCGGCCTCCCCCAGCTTCCGCGCAAGGGTCAGGAGCTCCAAGCTGCTCTTCTTGAGCGCAGCCCCGGGGTTGTCAATGAAAACAAGTGCATTTGCCATGGTTGGAGTCCTTTAGAGCAGCTTCTGTGCGGCCAGGAAGTCGACGAGCTTGATGCCGGCGTCGCCCTCGTCGGTGATGATCGTACCTGCGGTCCTGGGCGGGCGGGCAGCTGCAGACTCCACAACCGTCCACGAGCCTGCCTGGCCTACCTCGGAAGGATCGACACCGATATCGGCAAGCGACAACGAGGCAATCTTCTTCTTCTTGGCTGCCAGGATTCCCTTGAAGTTGGGGTACCTCGGTTCATTGATCTGGTCTGTGACCGAGACGAGCGCTGGGAGCTGCGCTTCAACTGTTTCCGAGTGGGAGCCGGCGTCGCGACGTGCCACCACGGTTCCGCCGTTAACCTCGAGGCTGGAAGCAAACGTAAGCTGCGGGAGCGACAACCGCTCGGCCAGCTGAGCCGGGATGAGCGAGGTCTCGCCGTCAGTGGAAGCCATGCCGGTCAGGACCAGGTCCACCGGGCGTCCATCTGCGGAGAGATGGCGGATGGTGGCCGCAAGCGCCAACGATGTCGCAGCGGCGTCCGAACCGGCCAACGCGTCATCGCTGAGGTGGACCCCGGAGTACGCGCCAATCTGCAACGACTTCTTGACTGCGTTTACGGCACCGGAGGGCCCCATGCTGAGGGCAATGACCTCGTTGCCGGCTTTGGCTCCGCCACGCTCTTCAGCCAGCTGCAGTGCTGCCTCAAGCGCGTACTCGTCAAGTTCGGACAAGATGCTCTCATCGCGGTCAGTTGTGTTGCCGGGTCCGGTGATGTGCCGGTCGAACTGCGCGTCCGGGACGTGCTTGACCAGAACGACAATCTTCAATGTCTCTTCCACTGTCTTCGAAGCAGCCTTCCATGCTTGTGGACGGCCAACCGCAGGAGCGTGGCCGTGAATTGCCCAGCGCGTGGGCTTCCCCTAGCTAAGCATATTGCCCGCAGAAACCCGCAGAAAAACGATTGTGCGTTAACGCCTGTTTCATCGGCCACAGCAACTGCGGGCACAGACCGACGGCGGGCCACACCGCTGAGGTGCCGCCCGCCGTCGTCCGCTGTGCCAGCAGGTTCCTGCTATCGCAGTGGTTCCTGCTGTTGGGGTTGTTACTGCTGTGCGGCGTCCAAAGTAACTTCTACTTCCTGCGACTGGCCGTTGCGCTGAATAGTTACCTTGACCTTGGCACCGGCGGACTGTTCGCGGACCGCCGCGGTCAACTGGTTGGGGTCCGTCACCTGGTAGTCACCAAACTTGGTGACGACGTCGCCAACCTTGATGCCGGCCTTCGCCGCGGCCGAACCCGTTGTCACCGAAGCCACCTCTGCGCCAACCGAGAATCCGGAGTCGCTGCCCGTGGACGACTTCGATCGTACAGAGACACCAAACTGGCCATGGCTTGCCTTACCGGTATCGATGATTTCCTGTGCAACGCGCTTGGCATGGTTGATCGGGATGCTGAAGCCCACACCGATGTTTCCAGTGGAGGAATCCGCTGTGCCGCTGCCGGCGGAGGCAATAGCCACATTGACGCCGATGATCTCGCCCTTGCTGTTTACCAGCGCGCCACCGGAATTGCCGGGGTTGATGGCCGCGTCGGTCTGGATCACGTTGATCGAGATCGAGCCCTCGTTGGCACTGGGCTGGCTCTGGCCGCCACCTGGAGGTGCAAACTGGAAGCCCTGGTCACCGCCCTGGGAATCGTCAGTGCCTTCCTTTGGGGCGGCCGAGGAAGCAACGCTGATGGTGCGGTTCAGCGTGGAGACGATACCGTCCGTCACCGTGCCCGTCAGGCCAAGCGGCGAACCAATCGCGACGGCGGTGTCGCCCACGTTGATTTTCGAGGAATCCCCGAGCGTGGCCGGCACCAAACCGGAAGTATTGTCCACCTTGATAACTGCAAGGTCCGAGAGCGGATCAGTTCCAACGACCTTGGCCTTGAGGACCTTTCCGTCACTGGTACGGACCTCGATGGCAGCACTGGATGTTGCACCATCCAGCGTGACGACGTGGGTGTTGGTCAGGATGTGGCCTTGGTCATCGATAATGATGCCGGACCCTGTTCCGCCCTCGTTTCCACTCGTTGCCTTGATGGTGACCACGCTCGGCGACGCCTTGGCTGCTGCTGCCGTGATGACGTTGACGTCGTCCTTGTTGTTCACGATCACCGTGCTGGACTGGCCGCCACTTGAGGCCGCCGGTGCCGGGTTGTCCAAAAGCACGGTGCTGCCTGCCACCACACCGCCACCTACGAGGCCGGCGGCAAGGATGCTGGCAATGAGCGTTCCGATACCGAATGCCGGCTTCCGCTTGGTGCCAACGGAGGACTGCTGGCCCGGAGCGCTGTGGAGGTTCGGGTTCCCAGGATTGGTCCCTCCGCCGTAAAACGGCTGGTGCTGCGGGTAGTTGGGACGGTGCCCTGGGTCCTGGTGCTGGGGACCGCCGTAGTACTGCGGCTGGCCGGTGCTTCCATGGGAACCCGGGTTGCTCTCAGGGCGCGTGGTGGGCTGGGGCTGGGAGTTGGAATGCACCTCTTGGTTTGCGTTGGTGTGAGGTGCCGATTGGGCAGGCGGCTGAAAGGCCGGCAGCGGAGTCGTTGCATGCGTACCGGTTCCCTGCCCGGAGTTCCAACCAGGCTGCTGAGCGTGCTGCTGCGTCGGCTCCTGTGGCTGCTGGTGGCTGGCAGCGGCGTCAGGCCTCGCAGCGGGATCCCGCGGCTCGGACGGATCACGGTTCTCTGGTGCGGTGCCCTGCGCTGGGTTCTCCGTCATGGGTCTTCCTTTCATCCTTGTCTTCCATAACTATGGCCCTTTTTACTGGAACAAAATCGGACGTTCGCTGGGAGCTTCCTGAAAGCCATGGGGTATGGTGCAGCCGAGCCGCGTGGCGGGCCAACACAGCCGACACAAAGAGCCTCAACGCGCGGGCATCGCGCGTTTCTCCTGTGTTTCGCTGGTGGCATATTCAAGGCTGTGGACGGGGTATGGGGTGCACCATAGAATCAAGTGGAATTGCCACAGCGACCTGCGGCTTTACAAACCATGCGTGGGGGCGCTGAGCATTCTGTGACGATTGGTTCGCCTTGTTCCAGTCGCAGACGTGCTGAAGGGTTGCACATGCGGTCAATAGTGAAACGTGTACTCGCCGTGATTGGCGTGGCTGGAATGCTGGCCCTCCCGGCCGGCGCCGCCTGGGCTGCAGATCCGGTGACCATACCGTCAGGCCAAAACATCGTAGATGACGCCAATGTCCTGGGCAGCCGCAAGGGTGAAGTCCAGGAAGCCATCCAGAAGACGCTCAAAGACCACAAATACAACCTGTACGTGGTCACGGTGAACTCCTTCGAGAACCCTTCTTCGCCTGCGGAATGGGTCAAAGCTGTAGCCACCAAGAAGGGCATGGGCAAGGCCGACGCCATTCTGGCAATCTCCACCGCTGGTCAATACAACTTCGCCCTGAACTCAGGGAGTTCCATTTACTCCAAGCAGTCCACCATCGCGCAAAACGCCGTTGTAGCCAACCTGGCCGGCGGTAAGAAGGACTATGCCCAGGCAGCGATTGACACAGCCGCAGCCATTGGAGACGCGGCCGGCGGTGGAAGCGGTACCGTGCCAAGCGGCAACGGCGGTGTGGGGGTCCTTGTCGGGGTTGGCGTAGTAGCAGCAGGCGGTGCGGCCACCTATCTCTACCTGCGAAATCGCCGCAAGAAGGTTGGTCAGGCATCCAGTGCCAGCTACGGTCCGCAAGGAGAAGAGCTTGACCCCCTGGCAGCCCTGAGCATTCCGGACCTGCGCCAGAAGAGTGGTTCGTTGTTGATCGAAGCTGATGACGCCATCAAGTCCAGCGAACAGGAACTCGGGTTCGCCCAGGCCCAGTACGGTGATTCGGCGATCGGCAACTTCACCAAGGCCCTGCAGGAAGCCAAAGCCCATATGACCGAATCGTTCAAGTTGCAGCAGCAGCTGGACGACCATATCCCGGACACCGAGGAACAACAACGGACGTGGCTCGGAGAGATTATTCGCCGTTCAGAGGCAGCCCTCGCGTCACTGCGCGACCAGAAGGCGGACTTCGACTCCCTTCGTGAACTCGAGAAGAAGGCCCCGCAGGCGTTGGCCACTGTCACGGCAGGCGCCCGAGAGGCCGACTCCAGAATCGCCACCGCAGAGCAATCCCTTGAGGGCCTCCGCAGTAAGTACGCCGAATCTGCGTTGACGCAGGTCTCAGACAACATCCTGCAGGCGAAGGAACGCCTTGCGTTCGTGCAGAACGCTGCCACCACCGCCCAGGAAAAACTGGCTGCCGGCGAAAACAGCCTGGCTGCCGTAGCTGTTCGCGCTGCCGAAGAGAGCCTGCACCAGACGAACGTCCTGATCGATGCGATCTCCAAGACTGCAGGCAGCCTTGACGAGGCACGCGCCTCACTGGAAAGCGCGGTTGCGGAGACCAGCCAGGATCTCGCGCAGGCCAGGGCCATGATCCAGTCGGGTGAACATCCTGAACTCGCTGGCCCGGTGGCTGGTGTGGAGGCGGCCCTGGGTCAAGTCAAGACTGAAATCCAAGGTGGCAAGATCGACCCCATTGCTACGCTGACCCGCGTTGAAACCGCTCATCAAGCTCTTGATCAGTCGCTGTCCGGCATCCGGGACCAGCAGGAGCAGGCCCGGCGCGCTCAAGCGTCCTTGCAGCAAACCATCATGGCGGCACAGGCCCAGATCAGTGCAACCTCGGATTACATCACGGCCCGTCGGGGCGGCGTTGGGACGGAGGCCCGCACCCGGCTCGCCGAGGCCCAGCGCAATCTCGACTACGCCTTGTCGATCTCGCGCAATGACCCGGTGACGGCTCTGACATACGCCCAGCAAGCCCACTCACTGGCCGCACAGGCAGCACAGCTGGCGCAGGCCGACGTTGACCACTTCGGCTATGCCGACCAAGGCTACGGCCGCGGTGGCATGTTCGGGGGTGGCGGCGGAGGTGGCGGTCTTGGAGGCGCAATTCTCGGCGGCATTCTCATTAACTCCATCTTCAACAGCGGTGGCGGCGGTTGGGGCGGGGGCCACAGCGACGGCGGTGGCGGCGGATTCTTCGGCGGCGACTCCGGCGGCGGCGACTGGGGCGGCGGCGGAGGCGACTTCGGTGGCGGCGACTCCGGAAGTTTCTAGCCCCACAGTTTAGATGGGGTCCATGCCCCGTCTAGGAGCGGTACAACAACTGATCACTGATTTCAGTGGCTTCCACTGAGCAGGACGAAAGGCAACACCATGGTTAAGCAGTCCATTTTCGGTCGGATCTCGCAGCTCGCCAAGGCAAACATCAACGCTTTGCTGGACCAGGCTGAGGACCCGCAGAAGATGCTGGACCAGATGGTCCGCGACTACACGAACAACATTGCTGAGGCCGAGTCCGCAGTGGCTCAGACCATCGGGAACCTCCGCATGCTGCAGGCCGACTACAACGAGGACGTCAAGAACGCCCAGGACTGGGGCAACAAAGCCCTTGCCGCGTCACGGAAGGCCGACGAATACCGTGCTGCCGGTGATACCGGGGATGCCACGAAATTCGACAACCTGGCCAAGGTTGCCATCCAGCGCCAAATGGCGGCAGAGTCCGAAGCCAGGGCCGCCGAGCCCAGCATTGCGTCCCAGACCGAGGTTGTGGACAAGCTCAAGAGCGGGCTTGACCAAATGAAGAACAAGCTCAACCAACTCACTGCGAAGCGCAATGAACTCGTGGCCCGTTCCAAGACCGCTGCTGCGCAGTCGCAGGTGCACGATGCCCTGAAGAGCATCGACATCATGGACCCCACCAGTGAAGTTGGCCGCTTCGAAGAGAAGATTCGCCGCGAGGAGGCCAAGGTCCTGGGCCAGCAGGAACTTGCTGCATCCAGCTTGGACGCACAGTTCAACCAGCTGGAAGACCTTGGGGAGCAGACCGAAATTGAGGCGCGTCTCGCGGCCCTGAAGTCCGGCGGCAGCAAGCCTGCCATCGGGGCCGGTGCCCCTGCCTCCAGTGGCGCAACCATCGACGAAACCGACTTCGACAAGCTCTGACAACGTGGGGCGTGGCAGCCCTCTGATGTTGGCTGGACCGATGTTGGCTGGAAAATGAGAAATGGCCGGATCCCTCTTGGGGACCCGGCCATTCTCGTTCGTTCTCTGAGGGCAACCCTGCCTAGAGCGAGGAGGGCTCCAACGGATCCTGGCTGGGACTGACATCTGTGGCCACTTCAGCACGAATTTCGAAACCCTTTGGGTGGAAATATGTCACAGTGCATTCAAGGACTTCGCCGTGCGCTCCCAGTGTGGTCCTTTCCAAGCGCGGAACCATGGGGAATTCGCGGACATTCAGGGCATCGGCGAGGTGCTCCGGCGGGGCATGCATCGTGACGGTGATTTCAGCACGCTGGAGGGGCTTGGATGTCCGGTCCTGGATCACCTGGTAGATGGAATTGCGCTCGGCGTCCGCAAGGCTGATGTGACGGCCAATGTGCGAGGGAATGAAGATTTCCGCAATGGCATACGGCCAACCGCCGCTTGAATAGGAACGGCGGATCACGAGGACAAGATTGTCATCGGACACCAGCTTGGCTGGCACCGACCTGTCCTTCTCCATCCATTTGTATTCAATCAGGCCTTTGACAGTCTTCATTCCTGCTGCTGTGAACGTCTCCATGAAGGGCGCCAAGCGGTTCAGCATTCGGACCGGACGCTGGGCCATGACGAAAGTGCCCTTGCCCTGCCGGCGAACAAGCAGCCCCTTCACAACGAGGGTTTCTATCGCCTTGCGGACCGTAGTACGACTGATCCCGTACTCGTCCATCAACGATTCTTCGGTCGGGATCCGTGCGCCCGGTTCCAACCGGCTGACTTGATCAGTCAGTACGTCTGCAACCTGCTGGTACACCGCTACGGGGCTGTTCCTTTGCAGTGCCTGTCGATCCAGGCCCTGGTTGTAGTCTTCCTTGACCATCCGGCCTTCCCATCCATTCCCGGCATGCAGCCGTTCCGGATTTGATGCTAGCACCGGCATTCGATGCTGGCAGCGGCACTGCGGGAGGCTGGTGCAGCACAAAACAAAAGGTCCGGATCAGTGAAAACTGATCCGGACCTTTTCTCCAGTTGCGGGGACAGGATTTGAACCTGTGACCTCTGGGTTATGAGCCCAGCGAGCTACCGAACTGCTCCACCCCGCGTCGCAAGAACAACTCTACCGCACCAGGCAGGGTGCTGATGACCATAGTGAGGTGAAGGTGCTGCAGATCACGGCCCTGAGGGATGGCCACCAAATCGAGGCCAGGGTCTGCGGCGGAATCGACCTTCCTGGCAGGCCCTTGCCCCCCGATAACCGGGCACAGGTCGGAGCCGCAGATGACACGCAGATTCCATGGCGCCGCGGAATGGGACTACCGCTGCCCGGATTTGAGTGTCACCATCCCACTAGCCTGTCAGGGACGCATATGCGTGGCGACTCTTGAGCTGCTGAGCAACCGTCCTTGGGTCGCACCCGCAAGGTCTGCTGCCGCCCAGCGAGAGCCGTGCTAACTCCGGCCCAGTGCGGACGCACCTCCCGCGAGAAGCGGATGGGACAGGGAAGCGGATGGGGCGGGGAAGCGGATGGGGCGGGGAAGCCGATGGGGCTGGGCTAAAGATACGGGGCTGAAACGCGGATCCCTTCAACCAGCCGATCCCAAACATCCCGGGAAAACAAAAGATCCGGATCAGTGAATACTGATCCGGATCTTTTCTCCAGTTGCGGGGACAGGATTTGAACCTGTGACCTCTGGGTTATGAGCCCAGCGAGCTACCGAACTGCTCCACCCCGCGTCGCAAGAACAACATTACCGTCCGGTGAATGGCAGACCAAATCCTGGCGACGTGATGTGCATCTCCCCCATCAATATCGCTCAACCGGACTTCCAACAGCCCGCTCCCGCAACTAGTTCCTGTAAAGCGAAAGGGCCGTTGCCCTCTCCAGGAGGAGAGGACAACGGCCCTTCTAATCACGCTGTGTCAACCATTCACCGGGTACTAGCTGCTCGGTGAAGGTGAGGGTGTGGCGCTTGGTGTGGCACTCGGCGTCGCTGTCGGTTCCGGCGTTATGCCGAGACGGGTCTCGGCGTCGATCGCCCTCTTGAGAGCGTCGGAGAGCTTGGTCTGCTGCTGGCCATAACCGGCAAAGTCTCCCTTGGCCAGAGCTGCCTGGCCATCCAGGATTGCCTTGTTGGCGTCGTCCAGAGCCGCCTTGAGATCAGCCTTGGCGTCGGTTGGGCCGGCAGGAGGCGTTGTGGTCCCAGGCGGCGTTGCGGGCGTCTGGCCATTGTTCTCCGAGTCGCCAGCCTTGGCGCCGGAGTTACCGCCGAACAACTGGTCCAGAGCCTCATCCAAGGTGGCTGCAAAGCCGATCTTGTCGCCGAAGGCCACCAGGACCCGCTGCAAGGTGGGGTAAGAGGTCTCGCCTGTTGACTTCAGGTAGACGGGCTGGACGTAAAGTAGGCCGCCACCCACGGGCAGGGTCAGCAGGTTGCCGTTCAAAACGTCCGAAGCGCCCTGACGCAGCAAGTTAAGCGCCTGGGAAACGGTGGGATCCGAGTTGAACTTGTTCTGCGCCTGGCCGGGGCCAGGAACCTGGGTGTCCGTTGGAAGTTGCAACAGCCTTAGCTTGCCGTAGCTGTCCGCCTTAACCCCCTTGACATTTCCGGCATCTGAATCCGCGGCCAGGAATCCATAGAGGATATTCCTTGCGTTCCCGTTGACTGTTTGCGGAATGAAGGAAGACGTCAGCTGGAACGCAGGTTTATCCTGGTCAGGCATTTGCAAAGACATGTAGAACGGCGGCTGCTTGACGGCTTCCGAAACCGTGGGGTCGTTCGGAACACTCCAGGCATCGTTGTTCTGGTAGAAGTTGTCAGGATTCGTCACGTGGTAGCGACCCAGAAGTTCACGCTGGACCTTGAAAAGGTCCTCGGGGTAACGGACGTGGCTCATGAGGTCGCCAGACATCTCTGTGTAGGGCTTGATCGTGGTAGGGAACACCTTCTGCCAAGCCTTCAGGAGAGGATCATGGTCGTCCCAGGCATAGAGCGTGACTGAACCGTCGTATGCGTCAACCGTGGCCTTGACCGAGTTCCGGATGTAATTGACGGAACTATTGGGCAGTGTCACCGTCCGGCCTGCGCTGGTCTGTGAATCAACGGTCGCGTTCTGCAACTGCTGGGGTTGGGAGTACGGGAAGTACTGGCTGGTGGTGTAACCATCAACGATCCACTTCACGCGACCATCGACGACGGCCGGATACGCGTTGCCATCCACGGTCAGGTAGGGAGCGAGCTTCTCAACCCGTTCGCGGGGATTGCGGTCGTAGAGAATCTGGGATTTCTCGTTCACGCCGTCCGAAAGCAACAAGTCCGAGGACTGGAATTTGATGGAGTACAGAATGCGGTTGAGCCAGTTGCCCACAACAGGCCCGCCGTTGCCGGTGAAGGTGTACTGCGTCTCTCCCCCGCCTTCGCGTCCCGCCGGGCGGTCCTGTTCGCGATGCTGGGCACCCTCGGGAGCACCAACGATCGAATATTCAGGAGAGTTCTCGCCGAAGTAGATGCGGGGTTCGTACGTGGTGTCATTGCCGAGGACGCCATTGGACGGTATGCCTGATTGCAGGAATTCCGGCTTGCCATCAACCGTGAACTTGTTGCCCTTCGCTGCGACCACACCGTAGCCGTGCGTGTACACGATGTGCCGGTTGACCCAGGTCTGCTGGTTTGCGCTCAGGCCATCCGGGTTCAGCTCGCGAACAGCGATGACGGTGTCCTGTATTTTGCCGTCCACCGTGTAGCGGTCCACGTTCAGTGTCTGCGGGAATTGATAGTACGGACGGTACTGCTCAAGCTGGGCGAACGCCGAGGAGATGAGGTTCGGGTCCAGCAGGCGGATGTTGGCCGCGGTCTGGGCGTCCTTCGCCAAAGCTCCGCTTGTAGCGGTTGTTGTGGCGTTGTAGGCCGAGACATCAATCTTGTCCAGGCCGTAGGCCGCCCTGGTCATCTTGATATTGCGATCAATGAACTCCCTTTCCAGGGTGTTCTCCGAGGGACGCACCTGGAACTGCTGGATAACCCATGGGTAGACGCCACCAGCCAGGATGGCCGTGATGATCAGCATCGCGGTACCGATCACCGGCAGGCGCCAGCGGCCAATAACCGCAGCAATGATAAAGAGAATCGCAACCAAGCCAGCGGCAACCGCCAGGATGGCCTTGGTGGGCACAACGGCATTGACGTCCGTATACAGTGCACCCGCCCACCGTCCGGATGAGCTCTGCACAGTGGAGTACCTGTCCAGCCAGAAATTCACGCCAAGCAGCAACAGGAAGAATGCACCCGTTACGGCAATGTGGATCTGGGCGGCACGGCTGGTGAAAACACCACGCTCCATGAGCCGGATGCTTCCGTAGAGGTAATGCGTGAGGATGCCCGCAATGCCAGCCACTACGGCGATGCTGATGAGGAACCCGGTAACAAAGCCAAGGAACGGGAGCGACATCAGGTAGAAGCTGATGTCCAAGTTGAACAACGGATCCGTTTGGCCGAAGGGTTCCTGGTTGAAGAAGAGGAGGACCTTCTGCCACTGGCTTGCCGCGGCGCTGCCGGCAAAGAGCCCGAACAGGATGGGCAGGCCGACCATGACGACCCGGCGGACAGGCTCAAGCTGGGCCTGGTAGCGGTTGAGGTTGTCACGTGACTCCGCATCCGGAGCGTAGACAGGCCGGGCGTGGTACGCGATCCTGATGGCGAAGTAGACGGCAGCGAACATCATGGCGAAACCGACCAGGAAGGTGACGATCCGGGCGAGGTTCTCGCGGACATAAACTTCGAAGAAGCCGAGCTGCTGGTACCAGAGGACGTCTGTCCACACATTGGCGAAGAAAATGAATCCAACGACGGCCACTGCCACGACGATGAGTGTCGGAGTCAGGGCACCTCGTCTCAGCGGCGATCTTCCGGGCGGGTTGGAGCTGGCGGGACGGGACAAACTCTGTACCTCATTGGTGGTCGTCAGTTAAAAGTCGGTGTGCGCGTGTTCGACGATCTCTGCCCCTGGGCGATGGCGGAGTCCGTCATATATGCCACGAGTGGCGGTGGAGCTAAGTTCCACCGTCAGTCTAGTTGTTGGTGCAGGTGGGAAGGCCCGCCGTGTCCTGTCCTGAACCGAGTCGTTCCACCGCAGCGGTTGCATCGGCCAAGGTTTCCACCTTTACCACCTGCAGGCCATCAGGAATGTGCCCTACGACGTCGGCGCAATTCGCGGCCGGAGCCAGGAACATGGTGGCTCCATGCTGACGCGCTCCAATCATCTTCTGTGCAATGCCGCCGATGGCTCCCACTGCCCCATCGGCGGTGATGGTTCCGGTCCCTGCCACGTGCTTTCCCCCTGTGAGGTCCCCTGGCGTGAGATTGTCCACGATGCCCAGGGCAAACATCATTCCGGCGCTCGGACCGCCCACATTGTCCAAGGAAATCTTCACGTCAAACGGGAAGGTGAAGTCGCTGCCCAGGAGGATGCCCAGGACATAGCGGCCAGCGGGATTCTTGGTGGGCGTTATGGTTTCCGTGACTGCGGAACCGTTCCTGTCCACGACGAGGACCGCCGGGGCGCCGTTTCCGGCTGCCAGTTCAGCCTGGACCATGCTGAGGGCGGAGATCGGCTTTCCGTTAATGGAGGTCAGCCGGTCGCCCTCCTGAAGTTTCCCCACTGAAGGAGACGGATCCGAGAGACCCGCGACCTTGAGCCTCTGTTCAAAAGGAATGTCCAATTGCCGCAGCGCTGCGGCAACAGCGTTTTCCTGCGAAGTCTCCATGGCAATTTCGCCTTGCTGGACCGTTTCCTCCGCTGTGGTGCCTTTGGGATAGATCAATTCCTCGGGATAAACGGCTTTCGATTTGTCCAGCCAGGCCCGAAAGACCTCGAAAATCGTTGCAGGAGTCTTCGGCCCGCCCGCCATCACCACCGTCGTCAGGTCCAGGTTCCCCTTGGCTGGGAAGGACTCATGTCCCGAAATACTGATGACCGGTTTGTCCCCATCCTGCCCCAACGTATTAAAGGTCGGTCCGGCAGACTCAACAACGTAGGGAACCGGCAAAGCAGCCGCCCCGATCCCAAGTCCCAGTGCCAGCAGGCCCGAAACCACCATGATCATGTACCGGCCGCTGCCGGGAGGTTCCGGAGATTCCGGGGAGGAATCGGCGTCGTGCGTTTGACGCGGGTCGAGCGAGCCCTCCGGGCTGGGCGAAGTAAGCATTGAGGCCTCTCTTTACCGGCACTGAGCGACCGGCATTTTGGCTCCTGCCGCTGGCCGCGGCGACGGGCACATACCAAACATCCACATTACGCGGTCGGAGGTACTGGGGATGCTTTGCCTACAGCGAACGACGCCGCGCACAGGCAGACAGCCTTCCCACTGCGCGGTACGGTGAAAGTGATCACCAGCCAGTTCGACGATCGGCGGCACCATGACTTCCAATCCCAACAAACCGTCAGATGACGATGAGACGCCCAAGGACCCGCTGGCGGAAATGCTGCAGAACCTGATGGGCGGCCAGGGCATGGGCAACATCGATCCCGCCGAACTGGCCAAGGCCGCAGGGCTGCCCAACGATCCCCAGCTCCTGCAGCAAATGTTCGCACAGGTCCAGGCCATGATGAGCTCAACGTCCGAGGGCCCGGTGAACTGGCAACTGGCCCATGAGAACGCAAGGCGCGTTGCGGCATCCGGGAGCGATCCCTCGGTGAACGCCCAGCAGGCCCGGGACATCGATGAAGCACTCCGGCTCGCAGAACTATGGCTGGATCCGGTAACAGATCTTTCCGCTACGGGACTTATCGGCCGTGCGTGGTCCCGCGCGGAATGGGTTGAAGCAACGCTAGGAACGTGGAAGCGGCTGACTGAGCCAGTTGCCAACAGCATCGCCAATGCCTTGTCCAACGCATTGACCCAGCAGATGCCCGAGGAAATGAAGTCCATGATGGGTGGGGCCTCGTCAATGCTCCAGAACATGGGCGGCGCCATTTTTGGGATGCAATTGGGCCAGGCGATTGGCGCACTCTCGGCTGAGGTAGTCAGCTCCACGGACATTGGTGTTCCCTTGGCTGACCTGGAGATGGCTCTGCTCCCAGCCAACGTCGCCAAGTTCGGCGAAGGACTCAGCCTCCCCGAAAATGATGTCCGGCTCTTCCTCGCCGTCCGCGAGGCAGCCCACGCCCGGTTGTTCGTGCAGGTTCCGTGGCTTCGCGGCCACTTGCTCGGCGCCATTGAAGCCTATGCACGAGGCATCCACATTGACATGTCCCGAATCGAGGATCTCGCGCGGGATCTGGATCCCGGCAATCCTGAAGGAATCCAGGAAGCCTTGTCCCAGGGTGTCTTCACTCCGGAGCGGACGCCGGTGCAGACCGCCGCCCTTGAAAAGCTCGAAACGGCGCTTGCGCTCGTGGAGGGATGGGTGGATGAACTCACCGCAGAAGCCACGGACAAGGTATTGCCCTCGGCTACCGCCCTGCGCGAAACTGTCCGTCGTCGTCGTGCCACTGGCGGCCCTGCCGAACATGCTTTCTCTTCGCTTGTGGGGCTGGAACTGCGCCCCCGGAGGCTTCGGGAGGCCGCTACCCTCTGGGCAACCCTGAAAGCAGAACGCGGTATTGCCGGCAGGGATGCCATTTGGCACCACCCTGACCTGTTGCCTACGGGAGAAGACCTGGACGATCCCAAGGGCTTCTCCGAACGCCGCAGGCTCGCCGAGGCCAGCGACACCGAAGTTGACGATGCTCTGCAGAAGCTCTTGAGCGGTGGCTACGATGAGCCTGGGGACGCCGCATCTGAGGATGAAGGCTCACAGGACGACACCGGGCCTGACTCGGGCAGCGCAGACCCGAAGTCACCGTCCACCTAAAGTCAGCAATGGTCGCCATGGATTTCATGGCGGCCGTTGTCGTTTCTAGCCCGTGACGCCTGCGTCCGGGTCGGTTCCGGCGGATTGGTTGGCGTTACCGCTCATCCCACGAGACGTCGCGAACGCGACCCCCTCCAAGAATGCTTTGGCGCGCTGCGTCTCCGGGTAGGCCTCAAGCAAGCGCCAAAACTGCGCGTTGTGTCCAGCTACCAACAAATGCGCCAGTTCGTGCAGGAGGACGTAGTCGATCACCCACTGGGGCATCGCCTGAAGCTTGTTTGAAAGCCGGATGGTTCCATCCGCTGGAGTAGCCGAGCCCCACCGTGAGTTCTGGTTCGTCACCCAGCGGACCGACGTCGGAACCGCCCGTCCTCCGAGGTAGGTCCGCGAAAGATGCCCTGCATGCTGGGCAAGTGCCTCATCCGTGGCAGGCCTGCGCCGATCTGTTTTACCCGCGCGGCGCTCACCTTGCTTCTGCAGCTTCGCAAGCATGCGCCGTACCCACTCGCGCTCCTGCGATTTGGTAAAGCTTGCCGGAATCGCGACAACGGCATTACCGTCTTCCCAAAACGCAGCTACCGTCCGTCGGCGCCGGGCTGAGCGCCTGACGACTACCGGAGCGCCGTCGTCGGTCAGCATCGGAACGTCGGCCTGCCCGGCTGTTGAGCGCGGCATCAGAGGTTGGTGCTCTCTGCGAGGACGGCGAGGACGGCTTCTCCGTAGCGCTCCAGTTTGGAGGGCCCTACCCCGGCCAGTCCGGCCAATTCCTCCAGCGACGCCGGCCGCGCTTCGGCTATTGCGGTTAATGTGGCATCAGTGAAGACAACGTAGGCGGGAACGTCGGCAGACTGCGCTTCATCGCGCCGCCACTGCCTCAGGGCGTCGAAGGTCTGTTCCTCGTACGTGGGCGGGCATTGGTTGCAGCGACCCACCTTCCTCTCGGCTCCGGAGGCAAGCATGCTTCCACACACCCTGCACGACGCCGGCGCGGCAGCTTTGCGGCGCGTGGAACCTGCCCGGCTCCTGGCGTTCGCGGACGCCACCGAATCAGGCCGGAGTCCATCGAGGAAGCGGGAGGGCTTGCGGTTGGCGCGACCACCCGGAGTACGCGCAGAGGACCACGACAGGTTCAGATGCTCACGCGCACGGGTGATCCCGACGTAGAGCAGCCGGCGTTCTTCGTCCACATCCTCCGGTGTGTCCGCGAAGGAGATAGGCATGAGTCCTTCGCTGAGGCCCACCAGGAACACAGCATCCCATTCAAGGCCCTTTGCCGAGTGAAGGGAGGCAAGCGTCACACCCTGAACTGTGGGAGCATGCTGGGCCACCGAACGTTCCTGGAGCTCGTTGACGAACTCAGCCAACGTGAAAGACTCTCCGCGGGTGACTGACAACTCATCAGCCAAGGCCACCAAGGCGGCCAGCGATTCCCAACGCTCGCGAAGGGCTCCCCCGCTGTGCGGCGCGGCTTCGCTGTAGCCAAGCGAGGCAACAATGTCACGGACAATCTGACCCAGGGGCTCCGGAGGGCCTTCCGCCACAGCCCTGGTTGCAGCCCTCAACTGCAGGATGGCATCCCGGACCTCCTTGCGCGCGAAGAACCTCTCTCCGCCGCGAAGCTGGTAACCGATCCCAGCCGACGCCAACGCTTGCTCGTAAGCTTCGGATTGCCCGTTGGTGCGGAACAGTATGGCGATCTCGCTCGCCTTGACTCCCGTGTTGAGTAGCTCCTGGATTCTGCCGGCAACGACCGCCGCCTCCGCTTCGTCGTCCGGACATTCCATGAACCGAGGCTCCGGGCCGGCCGGCCTTTGGGCGACAAGCTTGAGCGGAGGCGCCCACGCCGCATCGGCAACCGGTCCGCCACTTCGCCGGGACCCGAGGAGATCATTGGCCAGCTTAACGACCTGCGGCGTGGACCTGTAGTCGCGGATGAGCTTGACCACGGTGGCACCTGGATAGTGTGCCTTGAAATTCAAGAGGTGCTTGGGCGAGGCCCCCGTAAAGGAGTAGATGGTCTGGCTGGCATCGCCCACCACGCACAATTCGTCACGGCCACCCAGCCAGAGATCCAGGAGCCGCTGCTGAAGCGGGGAGACGTCCTGGTACTCGTCGACGACGAAGTGGCGGTATTGCTCCCTGACGGTCGCTGCCACCTTGGGATCCTCCTGGAGGATCCCAACGGTAATCAACAGGACGTCTTCGAAGTCAATGACGTTGCGGTCAGTCTTAATATCCTCGTACGCCTGGAACACCCTGGACACAGCCGTGAGGTCGAAGCCACCCGGAGTCCCGCGTCCTTGTGCATTCTCCAGGTAGTTGGCAGGTGTGAGCATAGAGACTTTTGCCCACTCAATCTCTGCAGCCAAGTCCCTGATGGACGCGCGATCAGTGCTGAGGCGAAGCCTGCGTGAGGCCTCAGCGATCATGTTCGCCTTGTGGTCCAGCAGGCTGGGCAGGGTGCCGCCGATCGCCTGAGGCCAGAAGAACTGTAATTGCCTCAGGGCCGCAGCGTGGAATGTCCGTGCTTGGACATTGGCCACGCCAAGATCCCGAAGCCTGCTGCGCATTTCGGCCGCCGCCCTGGCCGTGAAAGTCACGGCCAGCAGCCTCTGTGGTGAATACACCCCCGAGTGCACTCCATAGGCGATGCGGTGCGTGATGGCGCGGGTCTTGCCGGTGCCTGCACCTGCAAGTACGCACAGGGGGCCGGTCAGAGTGCTGGCTACTTCACGTTGCTCATCATCCAGGCCGCTGAGGATTCGCTCCTCAAGTGAGCCCCCGACGTCGAAAATTCCTCCTGTCACGGCTGGAGGTCTTCGATGACGCCGCCGTACCAATGCTCAATCAACGAGCGCGCGATCGACAGGCGCGTGGAGATGGTGATCTCGCCACTCAACACGGCCTCCTGCAATTCTTCCCGGCTGAACCACCGCGCGCGGGTGACCTCGACGCCGTCGGGGTGGGCAACGGCGTCGTTGGTTATTGCCGTAAAGCCCAACATGAGCGAGGCAGGGAAGGGCCACGACTGCGAACCGAGATACTGGCATGCAGTAACGCGGACACCTACTTCCTCGCCGATTTCGCGGACAACGGCCTGCTCAAGCGATTCCCCGGGTTCAACAAATCCAGCAAGGGTGGAGTAGTTCCTGGCGTCGGCAGGCCCGCCACCACCCAGCAGGAGCCGTCCGTCAGGGCCGACTACAGTAACGATGATCGCCGGGTCTGTGCGCGGATAGTGCTCAGAGTTGTCCTTCGGACACCGCCGCACCCAGCCCCCGGTTTCAATTTCAGTTGGCGTGCCGCACTGCGGGCAATGGGTATGTGTCGCGTGCCAGTTGGAGATGGCACTGGCTTCGATGAACAAGGCGGTGTCAGTAGCATCGAGACGTCCGGCAACTTCCCGGAACCCGGCCCACTGCGCATCGGAAGGGATCAGGGCTGTCCCCGGCACGGGCGGCTCAGCAACTGTAAACAGCAAAACAGGAGTACCCTCGGCCACGGAAGAAGGCTGCAAGGTGGTACCCAGGTAGATAGCAGTCAGGGCGCCAGCTTTTGCTTCGCCGAGGGCAGCCCACAGTGGACCAGCGTCCCCGAACCAGAGGCCGTCCCTGCTCACCAGCGCCTTGCGTTGGGAAATGACCATGGCCTTGGCCTTGCCGGAGACGATGAGGTCCTCAACCATGCCGGGCTTCATGCGCTCACTGGAGCCTCGGTCCACCAACGCCGGGCGCACTGGAAGAACAGTTTCCATCAAGTGGTTGGCCAGCGCCGGAGACTCCGCATAACTCATGTATCTACCGTACTGATTCGCACCGACAAAGAACATTTGGATCGGCAGCTTGTGCATATCGCAGCATTGCCGGCCGCTGAACTGACCGATGATCCACTTAGGCCTTGTTTTCGTGCGGATCTGAAGACTCGCCGCACTGCATCATGGCCATGGGCGCCACTCAATCTACCGTGGAAGACGTGAGAAGAACACCGCTCGAACTGGCCGCTGTAGCAACCGCGGCGGTGCCCGGACTGGCACCGACGGCTACAGCCTATTCCCCCGACGACGACGCCGACTTCGATTCGGCGTTGTTGCTCGACGCGGAAGGCAAGCGCTGGCGCGTCCGTTCGCCGCGCCATCCCGAGGCGAGTACCCGCCTCGAAACGGAATTCATGGTCCTGCGGGCCTTCGCGCCCGCCATCCGTGCCGAGCTTCCTTTCCATGTGCCAACCGTCGCCGGCACAGTCCGCCAGGGCGCCCTCACAACGTTCGTGTACGCCCATCTGCAGGGTTCAACGCTGTCCATTGACGAGCTATCCGCTGGCAGCCCGGCTTTGGCCCGTGATATCGGCAATGCCCTTGCCGCCATCCACGACCTCCCCCTGGCACTGGTCAACAACGCAGATCTGCCCAGCTACTCGGCCAACGAGTTTCGGCAGCGCAAGCTCAACGAATTGGACCAGGCGGCCACTACCGGCAAGATTCCTGCCATTTTGCTGCGGCGCTGGGAACATGCCCTTGAGGACGTCGCACTCTGGCGCTTCAACCCCTCGGTGGTCCATGGGGATCTTCATGAAGACAACCTGATGGTCCAGGACGATACCGTCACTGCCTTGACAGGATGGACCGATCTCCGCATCGGTGATCCCGCAGATGATTTCGCCTGGCTGGTGGCGTCCAACGAAGCCTCGTTCGTTGAGGCCGTGCTGAGCCGTTATACCGAGGCGCGCCGGGACACGCCCGACGCCCATCTGCTTCGACGGGCCGCTCTGCTGGCTGAATTCGCGTTGGCGCAGTACCTGGTGAAGGCAATGGCCGTTGGGCACGAGGATATGACGTCTGAGGCAGTATCAATGCTGCAGTCCCTCGCGGACGACATCGAAGAGCAAGCGAGGCACGACGAGGCCGTTCTGGCCGCCGAGCAGGCAGCAGCAGCTGAGGCGGCGGCTGAGGCCGAGGCTGAAAGCGCAGCACTGCAGGGTGCGTCGAAGCAACAGGCGAGCACCCAGCAGCCCGCCGTTACAGTCGTGCCGATTCCCGACGCCGGGACTTCAGTCCCAGTGACGCCCCTGCCTCCCACATCTTCGAAGGAAGTCCCCCACGCCGGAGTGCCTGACGCCGAAGCGCCTGGCAAGGAAGCGGCATCAGACGCGGATGCCGGAACCGCGTCGGACAAGATGGCAGAAGAATCCACCTCCCGGCCTCAGGATGACGCGTCGACTGCGGCTTTGAATGTTGTCAATGTGACACCGCTGCATGCGGGCGAGCGTTCCTAGACCAGCGCTTCCAGACCTCAGTTTCCGGCCCTGCCTCCAGGACACCTTCTACTGGGAGCTCCCACCCGTGGGATCGTTCTTGAGGGCCTTGCCGATGATCTGCTCGAGTTCCTCGGCGCTGCCCAGGTCATGCGGGCGCACGACAGCATCCTCCGCAACGTAATAGAACGCCGCGCTGACTTCCTCCAGGGGAACGCCCTTCAACCGCGCCCATGCAAGACGGTACACAGCCAACTGCACGGCTCTCGCTGCGAGCTGTTTGCCTGCAGGCCGGCGACCTGTTTTCCAGTCGATGAGTTGCCAGCGCCCGTCCGTGTCGCGGAAAACGGCGTCGATACGTCCGCGGACCACCACGTCACCGATCCTCGTTTCCACCGGCACTTCCACAAAGGCTGGAGCTCGATGCGCCCACTCGGATTGCTTGAACGCTTCAACCATCTGATCCAAGCCGTACGCTTCGTCGATATGGGCATCCGAGCCAGGTGCTTCGTCGATGTCCAACATGCCGGTTGTTCCGAAGTACTCCTCCACCCAGGCGTGGAAGGCTGTGCCCTTTCGAGCCGAAATGCCTGGTTCCCGGGGCACGGGTCGGCGCAGTTGGGCCAGCACCGCTGCAGGATCTGCGCCAAGGTCAACGAACAGGGACGCCGAGATATGGCTGGGCAAGTGCACGTCCTGATGAAGCTTTCCCTGGAGCCGGCGATCCAGTAGCAGCTGGGCTTCGTGTGACCACCGGCCCGAGATGCCTGTCAAACCTTCCGGTGATGCTTGGGAAGCGGATTCCTCCATGAATTCAAGCACCCGGGCTGCAGCCCGGTCCATGGCGGCACGGCGGCCGGGAACGAGCCTGATGCGGGCTCCGGTACGGGGATCGGACGGGCCTTCGAGGGGATCATACGGAAATTGAGCCACTTCCAACGTTGCTGTGAGCGGACTGCTGTCGGGCAGTGATTCTTCGGCTACCGACTCAGGGTGGACCACAACGCTCCGCCCGGCCGCGACGGCGAGGGCGTCCCCGGACGAGGAGGGCACTCCCGCGAGTGGCGCCAGCTCGGAAAGGAACGACGACATCCCTGCGACACCGGACCTGGACCCATTCCATGCGGAGCTGGACACCATCAAAACGAACTTGGCCCGCGTGTAGGCGACGTACGCAAGCCTGCGTTCCTCGGCTTCGCCATGATGCTGAACGTCCGATTTGAAGTCCTTCTCTGCGTCCAGCCAACCCTTTTGGTCCTGGTGGTCAAGATCCCACTGCGGCAGATCGGCTCGGTCACCCCGCAACGGCCATGGCAAGGCAGCTGCGCCGCTGCTCCACCGTGAGTCCCTGTTGCTGGGGAAGGAACCTGCGTTGAGCCCGGGGACAAAGACGACGTCCCATTCCAGCCCCTTGGAGGCATGGACTGTCAAGAGTTGGACTGCCTCGCGGTTGGTTTCAAGAGGGGCAATATCCAGGCCACCCTCTTCGGAGGCCGCCGCTTCCAGCCAGGAGAGGAATGCCAGGAGGTCGATCCGCTGCGAGGTCTGCAGGAATCCGGCGGCTGCGTCCTGGAAGGCATCCAGGTTTCGCCGTGCCTGATGAATGCTCACTCCCGGCTTTGCCGCCACCTCGATATCCAGCAACATGGCACGTTCAACCTCGCCGAGCAGTGTAGTCAGGTCATCCCCGATGTACGTTCGAAGGGAGCGCAATTCCTCCGACAACCTGGTCAATCGTTGCAGGGCTGAAAGGCTCAGCGTTCTCCCATGTCCGGATGTCCAGCCCGGCCGCGGCAGGAAGTCCAGGCCTTCCACGAGGCTTGCGGCGTCAGTGATGTCGCTTTCCATCACGACAGCAGCCGGGTCTTCGTCGGCGACCTCAAGAGTGTTGCCAGGTCCTGACCTCCGCTTGGCCAGGAAACGGGACCAATCATTGAAGGCCATAAGGTCCGCTGGTCCAATGCGCCATCGTGCTCCAGCCAGAAGCCGCATCAAAGCATCGGAACGGCCAGGATCAGCCAGAACCCGAAGCGTTGCCACCAAGTCCACTATTTCAGGAGTGTCCAACAGACCGCCGAGGCCGACGATCTCATAGGGAATTCCTTGAAGTTCGAATTCCCTCCGAAGGCATTCCATCTGCGCACGTCGCCGGCACAGAACCGCCATGGTTGGCTTGACCGGAGTACCGTCTTTCTCTTCCTCGAAGACGGTCCTCTGGTATCGCCGGATGTCGCGGGCAATAGCGCCAGCCTCGTCTTCGTCAGTGCCAAAGCGACCGATAACAACGCTGCCTTCGGCCGCGGCCGGACTCGGCACCAGGGGCGGAACAGCAACGCCACTTGCATTCCCCCTCTCCCCTGCCGGACCGTCGGTGGCCGCGGCTTTGTTCAACGGCGCCGCAATCGTGTTGGCCGCTTGGAGGATGTTCCGGCCGTTGCGCCAAGCCGTGGTCAGGTAAGACGTTGGGGCCACAGAATAGGCCTCGCCGCCTGACTCTTGATCGTTCTGCCTCACAGGGAACTCCTGCACAAAGTGGAAGAGCTGCCCCGCCGAGGCACCGCGGAATCCGTAGATCGACTGGTTGGGGTCCCCTACCGCGGTGACGGCATGGCCGAGGCCGAAAAGGCGCGAAAACAAGACAAGCTGAGCATGCGAAGTGTCTTGGAACTCGTCCAGCAGCACCACCTTGTAGCGTGCCCGCTCAGTGGCCGCAGCCAACGGTATTTCCCGCGAAATACGGGCCGCAAGGGCCACGAGGTCCCCGAAATCCAGCACTCCCCTTTGTCGTTTTGCATCCTGGTACCGGAGAACCATGTCTGCGACGCTGGCCCGCGTCCGCAGCATGGCAGCGAGCTCGCCTGCCGCCTGCGTCGGGTTCTTCTTTGCGCTGGCCACATAAGGGAGTTGCTCGAAGGACTGAACGCGCTCCAGCACCCAGTCGCGGACGGTGGCGGGATCCTGCAAGTGTTCCGCGCACTCGCCGGCGAGCTGGATGACGGCATTGACGAGTGTCGACTTTGCCGCGGTGAAATGCTCATATTCGCCGTCGTAGGCCTCAACAACCTCGCTTGCCAACTGCCACGACTGGGCCCCGCCGAGCAGGACGACGTCCCGCTCGATGCCCAACCTCAATCCATAGTCCGAAACGATTCCGCTCGCGTACGAATGGTAGGTGGACACCTTGGGCTCGAGGTCGTCAGCACCCAGAAGCCCCTCCGGGAAGCCGATGCTGCCATCGTCCTCATTCGCTATTCGCTGGAGGGTGGCCAGTTTCGTCCGGATTCTGGTGGCCAGCTCGCCGGCAGCTTTACGGGTAAATGTCACGCCGAGGACCTCCTCCGGCCGGACCCAACCATTGGCCACGAGCCACACCACCCGGTCTGCCATGGTGGCGGTCTTTCCCGAGCCCGCGCCGGCAATCACAAGCCGTGGCGTAAGCGAGGAAGCAATGATGCTTGCCTGCTCTGCGGTGGGGTGGTTCTTTTCGCCAAGAATGTCTGCCAACTCCGACGGGGAGAACCTGGGAACAGGCAGCCCGGACTCCACATCCAGGATTCCGGCGTCCCTGGTCTCGGATCCTTCAAGAAGATCGGTAGTCATTCAGTGACCTGCTTTCCTCTGGCGCACAGTGGGCAAATATCGGGTAGACGGCAGCCATGTCCACCGTGTCCCCCTTTGCTCGGATCGTGCCGGGCCTCGAACGTTGCGCCGGCCATGAGTTCAGCGGCCTGGTTGACCAAAGCCTCTGCCCAGTTGTCGTCGGGCTCGAGTGGATCCTGCTGTTGAACCCCGGGGCTTTTGGTCTTGGTTCCCAGCTGCGCAAGGACGGCCCCACCGGGAACAGGGTTGCCGATATCCCCAAGCTTGCCCGCTTCCTCAAATGCACCTTTGAGCACGGCTGCCTGGTACGCCCCCAGCTGAGGGTGCCTGGCTACTTCGGACTTGCCCGGCTGGCGTTTCCCCGTCTTAAGATCGACGATCACCAGACGGCCTTCGGCGTCCAGTTCCAGCCGGTCAACCTGTCCGCGAAGCACAGCGTGTCGAGTGGCAGCGGAATCGTCCACAACGTCATCCCGACGTGCGGAACGTACGTGGACGTCAGGGAGTTGAACTTCGAAGTCGTGCTCCACCGCGAGCAGGCTCCTGCCTTCGCTGCGCATGATAAGTACGTACTGAGCCAACTTACGGACCATCAGTTCAGCGCGCTGGTAATCCAGCTTCCCTTCCCAATTGTCCTTCATGCCAAGCGTGGGCCAGCGGCGAACGAGTTCCGCAACGTACTGCTCGCCCGAGGCGTCCGGCAGCTCCTGTGCAATGGTGTGGACCAGTGTGCCAAGGCTCCGTGCGAAGTCAGTGGCAGCTTCACCCCCTGCCGCTTGCACAAACCAGTCCAGTGGGGACTTGTGGACGGCCTCCACCTTGGATGGCGATACCGCTACAGTGCCTCCCGCCGGGACCACCGCTTCCTCGGAGCTCAAGGGAGCCAAACCCCACCAGGTATCCGGATGGGCTCCGGCCACAGGTGGATCAACCGAGGCGAGGCGAGCCAGCACACGCGCTGCTTCGCGCGCGGTCGACGACTCTCCGTTGGCCTCCTGATCATCAGTCTGGGCATGCTGTCTCAACTCAGCCACCAGCGCGCGAAGAGTCATCGGACGATCCACTGGGGTGTAGTCGCGCCGGTACTCGCCAGAAGCCAACGGTGCGACGTAATCCAGGAAGGCCGAAGGTTGTTCGTCCTCGGAAGAGACAGCCGTGCAGATGAGGACCTCCCTGGCGCGTGAGACTGCGGTGGAGAAACTCCTGAGTTCGTCGTAGCGAATGTCCCTCAGCCTGCTGACGGGGCCGCGGCCCAGCGCGTAGTCAACTCCATGCTCCACGGCGTCCGCAAACAGGGTACTGCCCAGGAGCTCCCCGCGTAGACGAGTGTTCGGCCAAACACCTTCCTGGAGGCCGGCCACGATCACCACAGGCCATTCGCGGCCCGCAGCGCTGGCGGGAGTCATGATTTCCACGCATTCCTCAAGCTGGGCCCGCGCCGCAAGGGTGTCCATCGGAAGTTCCTGGTTCAACAAGTAATCGAGGAACTGTTCAGGGCCGGAGCCGGGCAGTTGGTCCACAAAACGCTCCGCTGTGTGGAAGAGCGCCATCATGGCGTCAAGGTCGCGGTCAGCGCGGGCCCCGGCACTCCCTCCTTCCAGGGCGGCGGCAGACCAGCGCGAAGCCAAACCGGTGGCGTTCCATAGCGCCCAGAGGACGGATTCCGCGTTGGCCCCTGGCTCGGATGCTGCGGCGGTACCGGCATCAATCATCCGTGCAAGTCGTCGGGCAGGGTTGCCTTCAATCCCCAACGAAGTCAGCGCTCCCGGTTCAAGCAACGCTTCCACCAGCAAAGCGTCACTGGAACGTCCGCCGCCGCCAAGTAACTCCTCGCGCCGGAGGGATTGCCTGAGGCGGCGCAGCTCAATGGCGGAGGCTCCACCAATGCGCGAAGTCAGGAGGGAAACAGCAGTTTCAGGAGTGAGCTTTGCGGGATCAAGGACCACAGCGAAGGCCTCCAGGAGGGGCCGGACGGCCACCTCATCCCGGACAGCAGAATCCGCCACAGGAACCCGTACAGGAATTCCCTGCCCGCTGAGGTAACGCTGGAGCTGCGAGATCAGGCCGCCATTGCGGACAATGACAGCAATGTCACTGAAGTCGCGGCCCTCACGCAACTGGGCTTCCAGAATCCGCTGTGCAACATACCGGAGCTCATGGACAGGAGAAGGCAGCACATGTCCTTCCACGCGCCCGCCGTTGCTGATTTCCTGAACGCCTTCGATGGACTCCGGCTGTTCCAGGCGCCTGGCTCTTTGGCCCCCGGATCGTTGTGAGATGCGTGCGGCAACCCTCGTCCAGGCCTGCGCTAGCTCGGAGCGATGCCGGTGCGTAATCCACAGTGGCCGTTCAAGAACCCCTTGGCTTCCCGCCAGGAGCGAGGGCAGCTCAGCTACAAGGTCCGGCCGCGCCCCGCGAAAGCCCTGCACTACAGTGTCAGGCGAATAGGTGACTACTGCGTCCTTGCCCTCTGCAATATCGGCCAGGAGTTCAAACACAGCAGGATTGGATTCCTGGGCATCATCCACGAGGATCAGCTGCAGCCGTTCACGCTCGGCGGCCAGGAAAGCTGGTGAGTCCTGAAAAATCTGCCGTGCGGTGGTAATGATGCCTGCGGGATCGAAGGCCTCGGGCATTCGGAGGTCCAAAACGTCCCGGTACTCGCTGTACAGCTCGGCAGCCGCCATCCAATCAGGCCGCCCACATTCGTAGGCGAGGCCAACCAAGTCCTCTGCAGTGCGGCCGGACTCGATGATGCGATCAAACAATTGGCGGATCTCGTGGCGGAACCCCCGGGTGGGCAGTGCTGCGGAAAGGTCGTCCGGCCAAGGCAACTGGCGCCCCGGGCGGGAGTGGCCTTCCAGCAGCTCTTTGATGATCAGATCCTGTTCCGGGCCGGACAAGAGCTTGGGCGGACGGGGCAGCGGCAAAACGCCTTCCGCTTTAGCGCGCCGGATGACGTCGAAAGCGTAAGACGCCCAGGTGCGGGCCGGCGTCGTACTGAGGCTTCTGTCCAGGCGACCGGTGAAGGTGTCCCGCAAGGCGGCCGCGGCGTGGCGCCCCGGAGCGAGAATAAGTATCCGTTCGGGATCCACGGCGTCTTCATTAACCCGCCGGACCGCCGATTCGACCAGCACTGTGGACTTTCCGGTGCCCGGGCCGCCGGGGACCAGGACCGGCCCTCCTCCTTGCCTGACGGATACAACCGCACGTTGGTCCGGAGACAGGTCAGGTGCCGCGTAGTGGATCTCGCGCGGCGGAAGCAAGCGAAGGGCTGCCGGGGCTTGGCGGGTTTTACTAGCTGTTGCGGTCACACAGTCATTTCATCATCGGGCACCGACAAAATATGGAGCTGACGCTCCAACTGGTCCGAGATCACATCAATAAGATCGAAATCAGCATCAGTTGGCGCCCATCGCGCAGTGCCGAGGTCCACGCGCCAACGGCCCTCACCTGTCCGCAGGAAGGCCTCAAAAGCGCCGTGCAGCGGCGTGGACTCCTGCACATAGTGGCGCAACGCGTCTGCCTCGTGGCCCGGCGGGGCATCCCCGCTTGCCCGTAGGACCCGCCACCACGCTACGGAACTGCCGTAGTGGCTCATCACGGCGCCCACCTGCCTGGGGCCGCCGGCTCCAAGGAGTTCTGCGACGTCGCCATATGACACGGCCGTGCCGGGCGGAACAAGGTCCACAACGGCCAGTACCGCCGTCACATACTCCATCCGCATGTGCTCCAGCGTAGCCGCAGGAGTGTCGTGCCCAGTACTGTCAGTGCCAGCCGGTAGCGTGAAAACATGAGCTCCTGGAATACCCTCCCCCGCGCTGCCTTCGACCTCGAAACCACTGGGAAGAATTCCCGTTCCGCCCGCATCGTCACGGCTTCAATCACTGTGGTGGATGCGCACGGAGAGCTCATCAAAGAGCATGAATGGCTGGCGGACCCCGGGGTGGAGATACCCCTGGAGGCCAGCGAGGTGCATGGGGTGACCACGGAAAAAGCCCGTGCCGAAGGCCGCCCGGCGGCCGAGGTCACCCGCGAGGTAGCGGCCGTTCTTCAGGAATTGTTCGACGACGACACTCCAGTCATTGCTTTCAACGCCAGTTACGACTTCACGGTGCTCGCTGCCGAGTCAGCACGGCACGGCGTCCCGCAACTGACCCGTTTCCCGGTATTGGACCCCTACGTGATGAACAAGCAAGTGGACCGGTACCGCAAGGGCAAGCGGACCTTGACCGCTTTGTGCGAGGAATATGGCGTGATCCTGGACAACGCCCACACCTCCGCTGCGGACGCCTTGGCGACGCTGCGCGTCCTGGATGCCATGGCTGGCAAATTCCCCAAGTTGCAAATGCCTGCCTCCAAGCTGCACCATTTGCAGGTGGACTGGGCCGCATCCCAAGCTGCAGACTTCCAGCAGTATCTGCGCCGAAGCAAACCCACCGCTGTCATCGAAGGCGAGTGGCCCGTGCTGCCACCCGAGGACGCCAGCCGAGGTGGCTTCTGAGGCACGCTTCGGCACTGGCGGCCCGCAGTTGGGACGCAAGTCACAAGAATTCCGAAGCTCCTCCAGCACGAGCGTTGTGCGCAGGGATTCCATCACTTTGCCCATCGCCGGAATAGTTCGGGAGCTCAGACTTCAAAGCAGGAACTTTCTTCGGAAAATACGAGCCAGAGCAATCACTTGTTCGATTCACCGCGCTTCAGTGGGCTGGTGACATAATTAAGTTTGGCGGGTTGAAGTCTGCTAGGGCAGCCATCCCCATACTTGCTGCCCCGTTCCCCGCCCACCGCGAACGTCTCTGTGACCCGACGAAAGTGATTTCTTCATGAAATTCAAAGCCCTCAAGTGGCTGTCTGCTGCTCCCGTAGCAGCGGCCCTGGTGATCTCCTTGGCAGCATGCGGCGGAGGAACCTCCCAGCCCAGCGGCTCGCCCACCGATGCCCTCGCCGGCAGCGACCAGCAGACGCTGGACAAGTACACCACCGCGGACGTCACGGCGCTGGACAAGATCGACAAGTCCAAGTTGGGCCTCGTCACCGATGGCACCCTGCGTGTAGGCACCCTGTCCGACGCACCGCCGAACATCTTCATCGATCCTTCGGGCAAGTTCACCGGTTATGACAACGAACTCCTTCGCGCCATCGGCGACAAGCTTGGCCTGAAGGTGGAGTTTGCGTCCACTGACTTCTCCGCCCTGCTCTCGCAGGTAGCAAACAAGCAGTTCGACGTCGGATCCTCCTCGATCTCCACCACGGATGCCCGTCGCAAGACAGTCGGCTTCACCAACGGCTACGACTTTGGCTACATGGCCGTCGTGACCAAGAGCGACGCCAAGGTCACCGGCTTCGCCGACCTCAAGGAAGGCGTCCGGATCGGCGTCGTCCAAGGCACCGTTCAGGATGACTATGTCACGAACACGCTCAAGCTCGAGCCCGTGCGTTTCCCTGACTACAACACCGTTTATGGCAATGTGAAGAACGGTCAGATCGACGCTTGGGTGGCTCCCTCCCAGCAGGCTTCCGGCCAGGTCAAGGACGGCGACGGTACCAAGATCGCCGAAAAGGTTGTCAACACGCAGAACTTCACGGCTTACGCCGTGAACAAGGACAACCAGCCCCTCCTCGATGCACTGAACGCCGGCCTGGACGCCGTTATTGCTGACGGTACGTGGACCAAGCTCACCTCGCAGTGGTACACCGACCGTCCCACCGCGGCCGAGCAGACTCCGCAGGGCTGGAAGCCGGGCAGCAAGGCCGTCCAGATCCCGGCCAAGTAACCCGGGCGTTCCATGGATATCCTCAAGCAACTGGCTGACACCTTCCTTGACTGGGAGGCGATGGGCGAAGTCGTTCCCAAGATGTTCGCCGTCGGGCTGCCGAACACACTGGTGCTCGCTGTCGTTTCGGGCATCATCGGGACCCTGCTGGGCATGGCCCTGGCCTTGATGGGGATTTCCCGGAACGCCGCGGCCCGGTGGATTGCACGCATCTATACGGACGTCCTCCGCGGGCTTCCGCCGGTACTGACCATTCTGGTCATCGGATTCGGCTTTGGCCCCATCATCCGTGAACTGACCGGTTCCACGAGCCCCTACCCGATGGCCATCGCAGCACTGTCGTTGATGTCGGGGGCGTACATCGGCGAGATCTTCCGCTCTGGTATCCAGAGCGTGGACAAGGGACAGCTCGAAGCGTCCCGCGCCTTGGGGTTCGGCTACGGCGCTTCCATGCGCTTGGTAGTGGTTCCCCAGGGCATCCGCCGGGTGCTTCCTGCCTTGGTCAACCAATTCATTGCCCTGATCAAGGAATCCTCCCTCGTCTTCCTCCTGGGCCTGCTGGCCACGGAGCGCGAGATCTTCCAGATCGGCAAGGACGCGGCTGCGACCAGCGGCAACCTCTCGCCTTATGTGGCTGCGGCCATCTTCTATCTGGTACTCACTATTCCGCTCACGCACTTCGTGAACTGGATTGATGCCCGCTTCCGTTCAGGCAAGCCTGAAAAGAAAGAACCGGACGATGCCGCGGCGGTCGTCGGGAAGGGAGCCCACGCATGAGTGAATTTACATCGGGCACGTTGACGGCAAAGAACATCCATTTGTCGTTCGGCACCAACCATGTCCTGCGGGGAATCGACCTGCACGTTGAGAAGGGCACCACGGCTTCGGTCATCGGCCCCTCGGGTTCCGGCAAGTCAACGCTGCTCCGCGTGATGAACCGACTCATCGAACCGGACCAGGGCGACATCCTGTTGGACGGCCGTTCCGTCCTCAAGGACAATCCCGACGAACTCCGGCGTCGCATCGGCATGGTGTTCCAGCAGTTCAATCTCTTCCCCCACAAGACTGTGGCCGAGAACATCTCCCTGGCGCTGCGGAAGATCCGTGGACTGTCCAAGGAACAGGCGCGTGAGGAGGCCTTGGCCCAACTGGACCTGGTCGGCCTCAAGCACAGGGCAGATGCCCGCCCTGCCAACCTTTCGGGTGGCCAGCAACAGCGCGTAGCCATTGCCCGCGCGCTTGCCATGAAGCCCGAGGTTATGTTCTTCGATGAGGCCACTTCCGCGCTGGACCCGGAACTCGTCAAGGGCGTACTTGCCCTGATGACCGATCTCGCACAGGGAGGCATGACCATGGTGGTGGTTACCCATGAAATGGGCTTCTCCCGCAACGTCTCAGACGTGGTGACGTTCATGGACGCTGGCGTAGTTGTGGAATCCGGTCCGCCGGAGCAGCTGTTCAACAGCCCCCGGACAGAGCGGCTCCAAGGCTTCCTCTCGGACGTCCTCTAGTCCCCGTAAGGCAGCCAAACAGCAGACCCCGCCTCCAGACGGTCGCCCTAGTGGTGAAAAGTCATGGAGGCGGGGTTTCCTGCATTAAGCGCAACCGCGGTGAGGCACCGGCCAGTCTCCGCCCCCTTGACTTGTTTCCAGTATTACTTCCCGAGTTTCACCGACAACACAGTCAACACCGCAGCATCTACCTTATTGCGGAAATCCGGCTCTGACTGTGCTTTCTGGAGTACGGCGTCATACATAGCGGGGATGCTTCCCGGGTCCGCGCAAACCAGCATCGTGCCGCCCGCTGCGAAGAAGTTGACGGCGCGGTCCGCGGTGGTCCACGGCTTCAACTGTGCTGCACTACAGACGTCATCCGAGAGGATAATGCCTTTGAAGCCAGCGTCACCGCGAAGCATCTGCCCCATCACCACGGGCGAGAACGGCGCAATGTTGGCGGGGTCGATTTGGTCGTAGTAGGCATTGGACACCATGACCCATTGCACGCCGTTCGTCATGGCTGCGCGAAATGGCTCCAGGGCGGGATCATTCCGCGTAGTTTCAGTGTCCCTGACGTTCTGGCTGACATCGGTGTTGGGAACTACCCTGCCAAGGCCTGGGAAGTGCTTTACGACCGGTGCAACCCCCGCGTCCTTCATGCCTTGGGCAAAAGCGTTTCCGAGGTTGGACACTTGCCCCGGCACAAATCCATACTCGCGTTGGAATTGTCCGATGGGTGCATTGGACGTCGCGAATTCAGGGCTCGTCACAGTGTCAAGGACCGGAGCCAGATTGACGTTGACGCCAGCGCTACGGAGTTCCTTCCCCCAAACGGTGGCGTCTGCCCGCAGCTTCGCGGGACCAGCTCCGGCTTGCACCAACGCGGCAGGAATGGCGGAGAAACCCGGACCAGCCAGGACTTGGACGTATCCACCTTCCTGGTCGGTGGCCACGAAGAGAGGCAGCCCACCGGTAGTTTCGGCGGAAACTGTCCCGGTCAGGGAGGCCACGACGGCAGCTGTGGCAGCAGTCCCGGCCTTGCTGCGACCACTCAAGTAGACGTTGCCTGCATGGTATTTGGTGAGTGCTTCCATGGTGCCCGGCTCCGCACCCGTCGCCTTCGCGGCAACCATGAAGAGTTGCCCGACACGTTGCTCGAGGCTTAGCCTGGCAAGCTGTTGTTGTGCCGTGGACAGCGCTTCACGGGTAGGTGCTGCCGAAGGTGCCCGGGAGTCCTGGGGTTCGCTTGAAGTCCCGGAAGTGGACTTGCCCGGAACAGGGGTGCTCGTCGGCGAAGGGGTAGCTGCAGACGGCGTAACCGGTGCAGTTGTGGGGCTGGCGGTTTCATTCCCACTTGAGCAACCAGGCACCGTTGTGACGAGGATTCCGGCCGCCGCGGCCCTCACACCAAGGGATGCAATTGACTGGATCTTGCGCATGGTAAACCGTGAATTCGTTGGGGTTGGGTTTCCCTTACGAGCCTACCCCGGGAAGTCGCAGTGCCCCAGCCTGCTTCGAACAGCCAGCCTGCTTCGACCAGCCGGCCGGGGCACCGCATTGTCCTTGACCCAGGCGACCGCGGACTTAGGCGATCGCGGCGGCTGCAGCCTTCGCAGCAGCCGGGAGTGCGTCAACGATCCTGTTCATTGCAGCGTCGTCATGCGCTGCGGACAGGAACCAGGCCTCGAAGACTGATGGCGGCAAGTAGACGCCGGAGTCCAGCATCGAGTGGAAGAACGGTGCGTAACGGTAAGCTTGCTGGCCTTGGGCGTCGTCGTAGTTGTGCACACCGCGGGCCGAGGTACCGAATGCAACCGAGAACAGGTTGCCTGCACGCTGGATGGAGTGGTCCACGCCTTCGGCATCAAGCGCCGAGGAAAGAGCAGCGGACAGCTCCAGCGAACGGGCGTCCACATAAGCGTAAACGTCGGGCGTGGCATGGGTAAGCGTTGCGACACCGGCAGCCATGGCCACAGGGTTTCCTGACAGCGTGCCTGCCTGGTACACCGGACCGATGGGTGCAAGGTAATCCATGATGTCGGCACGTCCACCGAGGGCCGCCGTCGGCATTCCGCCGCCAATGACCTTGCCGAAGGTCAGCAGGTCCGGCGCCCATCCTTCCTGACGGCCCGTGAGTCCCCAGTAGCCTGCGTAACCGGTGCGGAAACCGGTGAGGACTTCGTCCAGGATGAGGAGCGCCCCGTGTTCCGTGGTGATGCGGGACAGGCCAGCGTTGAAGCCCTCGCCCGGGGTGACGACACCCATGTTTGCCGGGGCAGCTTCGGTGATCACGGCCGCGATGTTGTTGCCGTGCTTGGCGAAGGCAGCTTCGACAGCTCCGAGGTCGTTGTAAGGCAAAACAAGTGTCTCAGCGGCGGTGGCTGCCGTGACGCCGGCCGAACCGGGGAGGGCCAACGTCGCGAGGCCCGAACCTGCGGCTGCCAGCAGGCCGTCCAGGTGGCCGTGGTAGCAGCCGGCAAACTTGATGATCAGGTTGCGGCCGGTAAAACCACGGGCGAGGCGAACCGCCGTCATCGTGGCCTCGGTGCCCGTGGACACCATGCGCAGGCGTTCGACGGCGGACACGCGCTCCTTCACGATCTCGGCAAGGTTGGCCTCATCCGGGGTGGACGCTCCGAAGGACAGGCCTCGGTCCACAGCAGCGTGCACGGCCTCGAGCACGGCGGGGTGGGCGTGGCCTAACAGAGCCGGGCCCCACGAGCAGACGAGATCCACGTATTCCTTGCCATCAGCGTCTGTGAGGTAGGCGCCCTTGGCCGAAACCATGAATTTCGGAGTGCCGCCAACGGATCCGAAGGCACGCACGGGCGAGTTCACTCCGCCGGGCATGAGGGACCGGGCTCGATCGAAAAGTTGGTCGGACACAGGGGTGTTTGAAGTCATGGTTCCTATTCTTTCAGTCATTCAGAAGCGTCTTTCGGTGATTCAGGAGCGCAGCTAAGAGGCGTTCGCCAGCAGCTCAGCGACCCTTGGGGCCACTTCGGTGCCGTACAACTCGATGCAGCGCATCATGGATCCGTGCGGCAGGGTGCCGTTGCTGTATTTGAGGTCGAAGCGGTCCACGCCGAGGTTGCGCTTGAGCAGGACGATTTTTTGGGCCACAGTCTCAGGAGAACCCACATAGAGTGCGCCCTCCGGGCCGCACATTGCGTCGAATTCCCCCCGGTTTCCCGGACCCCAGCCGCGCTCGGCGCCTATTCTGTTGCGTTGCTCCAGCCAATGCGGAAAGAGTTCTTCCCGGGCATCCTGGTCAGTGTCTGCAATGAACCCGGGCGAGTGGGTTGCGATTTGTCGCATGGGGTGACCGTATTTGGCCATCGCGTCACGGTAAAGATTTACGAGCGGAGCGAAACGGCGGGGCTCTCCCCCGATGATCGCGAAGATGATGGGATAGCCATATTCCGCGCACCGCAACACAGATTCAGGCGTCCCACCCACACCTATCCATGCCGGCAGCAAATGGTGCTGCAAACGCGGGTAAATCTGGAGTCCGTTCACGTTGGGGCGGGTCCGCCCTTCCCAATGAACCGGCTTCTGGGCACGTACTTTGTCAAACAGTTCAAGCTTTTCTTCGAACAGGACGTCGTAGTCTGCAAGGTCCAGTCCGAACAACGGGAAGGACTCAATAAACGAGCCCCTGCCCAACATGACCTCTGCCCTGCCGTTGGAGATCGCGTCAACAGTGGCAAAACGTTGGAAGACCCGGATCGGATCGTCCGAACTGAGCACCGTCACTGCCGATCCGAGCCGGATCCGGGATGTCACTGCGGCAGCTGCCGCGAGGAAGACCTCGGGAGCCGATACAGCAAAATCGCGGCGGTGATGCTCTCCCACGCCAAAAGCATGAATGCCCAGGGCGTCAGCCAGCTTTGCTTCCTCAAGCAACTCCCGCAGGACCTGGGCGTGCTCCTGGGGATTACCGTCGGCATCGAGGCCCGCGTCCCCGAAGGTGTTCAGGCCGAGCAGGATTTCTGCAGCGCCCACCGGTGCGGTGGGGTCGGAGTCAGCCTTGGATGCAGACGGAAATCCCGGTTCGGAAGGCACTGCGGTCATCAGGACTCCTTCAGCCAGCCTGCCAGTTCGGAGGCCCAGTAGGTCAGGACGGTATCGGCTCCGGCCCTCTTGATGCCGAGCACCGACTCCGTGATGGCGCCCCGCCGATCGATCCAGCCGTTGGCAGCGGCCGCTTCGATCATGGCGTACTCCCCCGAGATTTGATAGGCCGAGACGGGCACCGGGCTCATTGCCGCAATATCCGCGAGGATGTCGAGGTAACTCATGGCTGGCTTGACCATGACCATGTCGGCGCCTTCTTCAAGGTCCAGTTCCACTTCGAGAATGGCTTCGCGACGGTTGGCTGCGTCCATTTGGTAGGTTCGGCGATCACCCTTCAGCTGGGAGTCCACCGCTTCACGGAACGGACCGTAGAAAGCTGAGGCGTACTTCGCGGCATAGGCCAGGACAACGGTGTTCTTGTGGCCGGAATCCTCCAATGCCTGGCGGATGACGGCGATTTGTCCGTCCATCATGCCCGAAGGTCCCAACACATGGGCGCCCGCCTCCGCCTGGGCAACGGCCATCTGGCCGTAGATCTCCAAGGTGGCATCGTTGTCCACATATCCTTCGGCATCCAGAACGCCGCAGTGTCCGTGGTCAGTGAATTCGTCCAGACAGACATCGCCCATGATCACGAGGTCATCGCCTACTTCGGCCTTGACGTCCCGGATGGCCTTGTTCAGGACACCTTCCGGGTCCAAGGATGCGGTGCCCCGTGCGTCCCGAACCTCCGGTACGCCGAACAGCATGATGCCGCCCACCCCAAGTTCCACGGCTTCCGCGGCTGCGCGCTTAAGGGTATCGCTGGTGTGCTGGACGACGCCGGGCATCGAACTGATGGGACTGGGCTCGCTGAGGCCCTCACGGATGAAGGCCGGAAGTATGAGGTCTGCGGGGGCCAGACGTGTTTCTGCCGTGAGCCTGCGCATCGCCGGGGTTGTGCGCAAGCGGCGGGGACGGTGGTTCGGAAAGCTCATCTGGGGTTCCCTTCGTTGGCGAATACTGTTTCCAAGGCGGCCGCGATGCCGTCCGGGGTAGGTTCTTTGGCGGTGGCTCCGACGGTGATTCCGAGGTGGGTGGCCTCTGCCGCCGTCGGACGCCCAATGGCTATGAATCGGCACCTGCCCAAGGGCAGAAGGGTCTCCGCAATCCGCCGGGCGGCACTCGGGGAAGCGGCCACGACGGCGTCCAGCATCCCGGCGTCAATGGCAGCGCGAGCTTCCAAGGGAGTCATCTCCTGCGGCTGTCCGGTACGGGAACCAGCACTGCCGGAGGCAGAACTGCCGGAATGAACGACGGCTGCGGGCAGTTCGGCTTCGAGGCGCAGTCCCGTCCGGGCCGGGTAGTCCACCGTGTGATAGGCAGTCACGGCCGTTACGTCTGCGCCCTTGGCGGCCAATCCGTCACGCAGGCCGGGGCCTGCGATATCGGCTTGCGGGAGAAGAACGCGTTCAGGAGCCGGCTCCCATAGGGCGACGAGGCCTTCGGCAGATTGAAGGTCAGTGGGTGCCAGTGAGACGGTCAGGCCGATAGCTTCCAGGATCCGCCGTGAAGACGGACCGATCGTGGCCACGCGCGTCCGCGACGGCACGAGGTTTGCCGGAAGCGTGCCACGCTCGGCAGCCTTTTCGAGCAGGACACGCACGGTGGTGATGCTGCTGATCACCATCCAGTCAAAAAATCCAGCGGAGAGCTGGTCCAGGGCAGCGTCGAGGGAAGCCTGGTCCTCCGCCCGCTCGAAATCGATGAGGGGAAGCACCAACGGCTCCGCTCCGAGCGTGTGCAGGAGCGAAGCAAGTGGCCGGGCACGGTCGGCGCTCCTGGTAATCAGGACCCGCCGACCTGCCAAAGCCGATGCTTGAGTCACATCAGGACGCTGCAAGATCCGCGATCTCCGCGGCACCAGCAGCGAGCAGAAGCTCCGCAACTTCAATGCCGAGCAACGTCGCCCCTACTTCGGTCAGGCCATCGGTGGCTTTCTTCTCGCGCACAGTCTTGGTGCCGTCAACGGCGCAGACAACGGCTTCAAGGTGCAGCATGCTGCCCTTCCTGAAGGCGTATGCGCCAACCGGAGCGGCACAGCCAGCTTCGAGCCGGGCCAGGACGGCACGTTCAGCTGTCACGGCAAGCCGGGTGTCGTCGTCGTTCAATGCAGCGAGAGCCTGGGCGAGAACACCATTGGAGCCTTCCACCTGCGGGGCGTCCGCCGTGCGGCATTCGATGGCCAGCGCACCCTGACCGGGGGCGGGCAACATGACATCTGTCTCGAAGAACTCGCTCACGGTATCCAGCCGGTCCATCCGTTCCAGCCCGGCCGCAGCGAGCACTACGGCGTCCAGGTCGCAGGACTTGCCGGGAACAACTTCGTCGGTGACGTTGCCGGGAAGCCCAGGCACGCGTCCCAGGCGCGTGTCCACGTTTCCACGGATATCCAGCACCTCGATGTCAGGCCGCGCCGCCCTTAGCTGTGCAGCACGTCGGGGTGAACCCGTACCTACCTTGGCGCCACCGGGCAATTCGGCAAGGGTAAGGCCAGCCCGGGCACACAAGACATCCCTGACATCCACGCGTTTGGGGGTGGCGGCGATGCTCAATCCAACTGCAGCCCCCGTGGGCAGGTCCTTCAAAGAATGAACAGCGACATCGCAGGTCTCAGCAAGCAAGGCATCGCGCAGGGCCGCCACGAAGACACCCGTGCCGCCCATCTGTGACAGCGAACCGGTCCTGACATCGCCCTCGGTCTTGATATGCACCTGCTCCACCGGGAAACCACCAACAGCTGCCAGCTGATCGGCCGTCTGCTGGGTCTGGGTCAGCGCGAGCTTGCTGGCCCGGGTGCCAATGCGGATTCTCATTTGCCGACCTCCGAGGAGGTGTAAGCCTCATGTCCGACGCCGACAGTGGAGCCGACCTCGGCAATAACCGGCTTTGCTCCCCGGAAGTTTTCGCAACAATTGGGGCGGCAGACGTCGTACCAGGGACCAAGGTCCGTAACGTGGGGACGATCGGCGATGTTGTTATCCACCGTGCGTTCACAAATCAGGTCAACCAGCCCGGAAACGAAGGCAGCGTGCGTTCCCGGGGTGGGGACGCGGGTTGCTTCCATCTCCAGGTTCCTGCAGGTCTGAAGGGCTTCGGTGTCCAGGTCCCAGGCAACCTCCATATGGTCGCTGACGAAGCCAAGGGGAACGATCACGATGCCGCGTACGCCTTCGGGGGCGATTTCTTCGAGGTGATCGTTGATGTCCGGTTCCAGCCAAGGAATGTGCGGCGCGCCGGAGCGGGATTGGTACACAAGGTCCCAGGCCACGTTCGGGGCAACGGCATCCATGATGGCCTGGGCGTTTGCCAGGTGCTGTGCCGCATAGGTAGATCCTTCTGCGAACTCGCGCGGCTCGTCCTCGGACCTGCCGGCTGCTTCGGCGTCGCGCGTGGGGATGGAGTGGGTGGCAAACAGGACTCGGATTTTTGAATCGGGGTCGGATTCGCCCGCGGCAATCAGCTTGCCGCGGATTTCTTCGAGGCCGGCAGCGGTACCTTCAAGGAAAGGTTGCACAACGCCGGGGTGGTCGAAGTACTGGCGGATCTTGTCCACCTCGAGCTTGCCGTCCAGCCCTGTTTCGGTCAGCGCGATGCCAATGTCTTCACGGTACTGGCGGCAACTGGAGTAGCAGGAGTAGATGCTGGTGGTGAGCATCAGGATCCGGCGGTGGCCGGCGTCGTAGGCGTCCTGCAGGACCGGAGCGATGTACGGGTCCCAGTTCCGGTTGCCCCACAGGACCGGAAGCTCAATGCCGCGTTTGGCCAACTCGGCCTCGATCGCGGCCTTCAGTTCCCGGTTCTGCTGGTTGATGGGGCTGATGCCCCCAAACGCGCGGTAGTGGTGTGAGACCTCTTCAAGGCGTTCATCCGGGATGCCACGGCCACGGGTGACGTTGCGGAGGAAGGGAATGACATCTTCCTGGCCTTCAGGACCACCAAAGGAGGCAAGGAGCACTGCGTCGTACTGCTTTGCTTCCTGGCGAGCACGCTCGGTGACCTCGTTGGGGGTTGTGGATACGGCAAGGCCACTCATGCCAGGACCTCTGCAATCTCGGCAGCAGTCACGCGGCGGCCTGTGTAGAACGGGATTTCTTCGCGGACATGGTTGCGGGCGTCGGTTGCGCGCAGGTGGCGCATGAGGTCAACGAGGTCAACGAGTTCAGGTGCCTCCAGGCCAAGGATCCACTCCCAGTCACCCAGCGCGAACGAGGAAACGGTATTGGAGATGACCTGCGGGAACTCCCGACCCAGCATTCCATGGTCACGCAGCATTTTTCCGCGTTCTTCCGCGGGGAGCAGGTACCACTCGTAGGAGCGGACGAACGGATAGACGCACAGCCAGGTGCTGGGCTCGACGCCCCGCGCGTAGGCCGGGACGTGGCTCTTGGCAAACTCGGCTTCCCTGTGGACGCCCATGGCGGACCAGACGATTTCGGTGCCGGCAAAGAGCTTGCTGCGGCGAATGGAACGGACGGCTGACTGAAGGTCTTCCGGCTTGGATCCGTGGAGCCACACCATGATGTCGGCATCCGAGCGCATGGCGGAAACGTCGTAACTGCCCCGCAGGGTCACGCCTTCTTCGGCGAGCTTCCCTTCAAGGGCTTCAAATTCCTGGGCAGCATCGCCGCTGCGCAGGACGTCGGCCGAGCGCTTGAAGACGGTCCAGAGCGTAAAGAACTGCTCTTCGGTTCCAGCAGTTTTAGTGACAGATTCGGCAGAAGTGTGGCTCATGGTTCAAGTTTGCCCCGTGCCAGCCACTAAGTCGAAACGGATCACTTCTACAAGGCGTAGAAGTGACACAAATCACGAAATTGGGCGAATATCGCCGATGGCTTGGGCGAGCTGCGAGCGGGTATCCGCCACCACGGCAGCAAGGCCATTACCTGCCAACCAGCCACCAACGACCGTTAGGCCATCTGCTGCGGCACACACCTGCCGGACCTGCTCTACGCGCTGTTTATGACCGACGGCGGCAAACGGCAAGGCGCCTGCCCAGCGCACCACATCCCAATCGACAATGTCCGCGCGCGTCACGGCCACCGTCAACAACGCGGAAGCATCATCAAGCGCCGCGGCCAGCAACTCCTCATCTTCCATGACAACATCCAGCACTCCCCCATCGGCATCCTCACGGCGCCCATAGGAAAGGCGCAGGACGTGCGTGCCCGGCCCGGCCTCCTCGGCCAGCCAGTCCCATTTGGCAGTGGCATGCGTCAGGGCCTTCGCCCGGATACCCGGGGTCTGGGGGGCCACGAGGATTCCAGTGCCACGGGGCCGTCCGTCCAGCTCGGGAAGGTCAACAACCATCGTCACCAAGCTCACCAATGGTCCGGGAGCAGGGCGCAGGCCGGACAGTTCCGGTACAGCCCTTTCCAGGAGCCCCACGGCTGCGGGACCATCCAGCGCTACTACCAGCCGGCCGGCGTCGTACGTGCTTTCACCGGCGCTGACCCGCCAACCATTGCCGGTTTTCGAAACGGTGTCAGCGCTCTTTCCACTCACCATGTCCACGCCCCGGCGGCGAAGGTCGTTAACCAGCGCGGTGACCAGTGTGTTCATGCCGCCCTTCAGACCCGCGACGGCGGAACCTGCTTTAGCGGATCCAGAACCTGGGCCGGGGGCTGCTTTGCGCTGGGCAGCAACAGCCGCAGCCAAGGACCCGTGCTTCTTCAGGCCGGCGCGGAGGCCGGGAGCCACCATATCGACGTCCAAGAGGCCGGGATCGGCGGAGTGAACACCACCCACCACCGGAGCAACCAGCCGCTCCAGGACCTTCTTCCCCATGCGGGCGCGGACCAGTGCAGACACGCTGGTGACCTCGGATGTTGTGCCAAACGAAGCGGGCAGCCAGCGGTCCAGGGATGCACGCAGGGCGCCGGCGAGGCCAAGCGAACGCCTGACCTCGGGGTCCCAAGGATTGGCCGGAATACCAAGAATTCCCGTCTTGGGCAGCTCTTGCGGTCCATCCGGCAGCTGCACCCAGGCCCCGCCCGGATGCGGGGAAACAATCCGGGCTTCCATCCCGAGCTCGCGGGCCAGATCAGCCACAGCTGAGGACCGTGTGGCAAATGACTCTGCACCGCTGTCCAATGACAGTCCGGCCACCTCATGGCTTCCGACGCAACCACCCCAGGCCTCGGTCGCCTCAAGGATGGTCACCGAAGTTCCCGCCATTGCCAGTTCCCTCGCGGCCAGAAGGCCGGAAATGCCGCCACCGACCACAACAGCGGTATGTATGGGCGACAGTTGCGTTGTGGCTGCTTCCTTCGCCTTGCCGTGGACGTGGCCCCCGCGCATGCGTCCTACTCTGCCGGGATCGAGTGGATGAGCTCCACAACCCGCGTCAGGACAGCCGGGTCCGTCTCCGGGGGCACGCCGTGGCCCAGGTTCACGACATGGCCTGGAGCGTGCGAGCCCGCCGCGATGACTTCGCGGACATGCGCCTCCAGGACCTCCCACGGGGCGGGGAGGAGGGCGGGGTCGATGTTGCCCTGGAGCGGAACCGTGCCACCCAGGCGCCGGTTGGCCTCATCCAGTGGCAGCCTGTAGTCCACCCCCACAACGTCCACGCCGACGTCGCGCATGGCGACAAGGAGCTCGGACGTGCCGGTACCGAAGTGCACCAGCGGAGCACCCAGCCCCCGCACGTGATCCAGCGCCCGGGCTGATGCAGGAGCCACGTACTTGGCGTAATCAGCCAGGCCCAGCGACCCCGCCCAGGAATCAAAGAGCTGTCCGGCCGACGCCCCGGCCTCAAGCTGCGCCTGAAGGAACATGCCGGAAGCATCCGCTGCCCAGTTGGCGAGGGCTGCCCAGGTTTCGGGGTCCGCGTGCATCATGGTCCGGGGGCCAAGGTGGTCCCGTGAAGGTTTCCCTTCCACCATGTAGGCGGCGAGCGTGAACGGCGCGCCGGCGAATCCGATGAGGGGAGTCTTGCCAAGTTCCGCCACCGTCAGGCGAACGGCTTCGCGGATGGGCTCAAGTGCTTCCCACGTCAGCTTGGGAAGGGCAGCCACATCGGCGGCCGTCCGGACCGGCTTGTCCAGGACCGGACCCACGCCCGGAACGATGTCCACGCCAACGCCTGCGAGCTTCAGCGGGATAACGATGTCGGAGAAGAAGATGGCGGCATCCACATCATGGCGGCGAACCGGCTGCAGGGTAATCTCCGCGGCCAGTTCGGGACGCAGGCAGGAGTCCAGCATGGCAACGCCCTCGCGGACCTTCAGGTATTCCGGCAAGGACCTGCCGGCCTGGCGCATGAACCATACCGGCCTGCGTGACGGCTTGCCGCCCCGGTAGGCGGTGATGAGCGGGGAGTCCGACGTACGGCCGTCCATCAACGGGTGATCCGCGCCAAGTTTGCCGGCAGGTTCGCCTGCAGGGGCGTTGGTGGCCGTACTATTGGATGCTGCCGCGCTAGAAGTCATGCCTTTGATTGTGCCGAAAATCCCGGCCAAAAGATAACGACAGGCTGTCACGTCCCACCCCTCCAACCGGTGGCGTGGCGGGGATCACGGAACCGCGTGTGAATTCCCACTGCGCCGCATTGTTCTACCGGCCTGCGAAAAAGCTATGATTGGGGTGCTGTGGTTCTTTTCTCATTGGTGGCTACACACGCCGACATCGACCTCGAAACCGTTGCTCAGCTGAGCAACGGTTCCTCTGAGCTTGCCTCTTCGGCCCTCTCCGGATCCCCGCTGGTCTCCGGCGCCGTGGTCCTGGCAACCTGCAATCGCTATGAGATCTACGGCGAAACAGCCAACGGAGCAGGCCTCGAAGCCGCCCGATCGGCCCTTGTCTCCCAGATCAGCGAATTGAGCGGCCTCAACGAACAACTCGTGTCCCGCTCCTTCAGCACGCACACGGGACCTGACGTCACCCGTCACCTCTTCGCTGTAAGCGCCGGGTTGGACTCAGCAGTGGTGGGCGAACGCGAAATCGCCGGCCAGGTCCGCCGTGCCCTGATCACCGCGCAGCAGGAGGGCACTGCGAGTTCCGGGCTCGTCCGCCTCTTCCAGGCTGCATCCAAGACCGCAAAAGACGTTGGCGCCCAGACGGCCCTCGGCTCCCGCGGCCTTTCCATCGTCTCTGTAGCCTTGGATCTGGCAACGGACCTCTCTGACAGTGACGATTGGTCTGCCAAGAAGGTAGTTGTCTTCGGAACGGGCGCCTATGCCGGTGCCACCATGTCCCTGCTCCGCGAACGCGGCTGCACCGACATTTCCGTCTACTCTTCCTCGGGGCGCGCCGAGGGTTTCGTCGCTACCCGCGGTGGCACAGCGCTCGACGCCGATAGCCTTCCGGCGGCGGTTGCCGCAGCCGACGTCATGATCGGATGCAGCGGTTCGGACACGCGCGTTGAAGCTGAGGATCTTGCCCGGGTCAGGGCAAATTCGGGTAAACCACTCATCGCGATCGATCTCGCACTCACCCACGACTTCGACCCCGCAGTGGGCGAGCTCGACGGCGTCGAACTCCTCACGCTTGAGTCCGTACGTCTCGCTGCACCTCAGGAACAGGCAGAATCCCTGTCCCATGCCAGCGAGATCGTCAATGGCGCTGCATCCGCATTCGAAGCGGAACGCGAATCCCGCTCCGTCGACTCCGCGATCGTTGCCCTGCGGCGCCACACCATGAATGTACTGGACGCGGAGATGGAAAAAGTCCGTGCCCGCCACGGTTGCACCGCCGCTGCCGAAGAGGTGGAGTTTGCGCTCCGCCGGATGGTCAAGCAGCTCCTGCACATTCCAACCGTGCGCGCCCGCGAACTTGCAGCCAACGGACAGCAAGATGACTACGTGGCCGCCCTGGAAGCCCTGTACGGCATCCAGGTGGAGCAGCCCCAGGCTCCCGCTGCTGCAGAATGCCCCGTGGACCACGAGCAACTCCGCTCCGAAAGCGCCTGACGTCCCAGCCCCCAGCCTGAAGCGGCCAGGGGCTCCACAGATGCTTTCTTAGCGCATCCGGGAAACGAGATCCGACTAACGAGATCCCGTCAGCCGAAAGCGTTCACACCCGTCAGCTCAGCGGATAGTTCCCACAGCTTCCGGGCATCTGCCCTGTCAATCGCGTGCGCGTCGACTCCCCTGTACCTTGCCAGGGGCGAATCCTTGTCCGTACGTTCGGCAATGTCGCAGTCCTCGCAGTAGACACCACCCATGCCGGTCAAAGCGGGCGACGTGGCCACCCAGACAGAGGTAGCGGCCCCTTGCTCCGGCGTCTTGAACCCCTCCCGAAGGTTCCCTTCCGCATCCATCCATCCCGCAGCCACCATTTCTTCTTGAGGCAGGTGGCGTTGGAGTTCGGTCATGATTCCGCCTGGGTGGACTGCGAAAGCACGGACGCCCGAGTCCCTGCCCAAGCGGTCCAGCTCCACAGCGAAGAGAGAATTCGCGGTTTTGGCCTGCCCGTAGGCGCGCCATTTGTCATAGCCTGACGTGAAATTGATGTCGTCAAAGCGGATGGGTGAGAGCTTGTGGCCGGTGGAGGAAAGGGACACAACCCTCGCGTTCCCGGAGGCGACCAGTGCAGGCCACAGAAGGTTGACCAGCGTGTAATGCCCCAAGTGGTTCGTGGCGAACTGTGCCTCCCAGCCAGGCCCAACGCGGTGCTCCGGGCTTGCCATGATCGCCGCATTGTTGATCAGGATGTCCAGGGTGTCGTGCCGGTCAAGGTAGCGCGCTGAGAAGGCCTTGACGCTCGCCTGATCGGCGAGGTCCAGGGCATCCGCTTCCACGGCGTCCGCCAAACCTGCCTCTGCCAGCACCTTCTGTGCGTGTTCGAGCCTGCGCGCCGGAACGGTAACCGTCGCCCCGGCCGAGGCCAAAGCCCTCACAGTCTCCAGTCCAAGCCCCGAGTACCCGCCGGTGACTATTGCGGTCTTACCCGTCAGGTCAAGGCCTTGGACCACTTCCATGGCAGTTGAGCCATGCCCAAAACCGGAACCGATGGGGCGTTGGGGCGTTTCTGTGGATTCTTCGCTCATGCTCGAGCTTTGCACAGATCAGGACCCCTGCGGGCAACGACTAGTAGACGGGCTTTTCGGGTTCGACGTCGCGGACCCAGGCGAGGATACCGCCGTCGAGATGGCTGACGCGCGTGTAGCCGGCCTTCTGCGCGGCCTCCAGGACCGCAGCAGAGCGCGTTCCAGCCTTGCAGTGGAACACGATGTCCTTATCCTGCGGCAACTCCACCCAAGCCTCGCCTGAAAGAATCCTGCCCTGCGGGATAAGGACAGATCCATCGATGTTCACGATGCTGTGCTCGCCGGACTCGCGGACGTCCACCAATTCGAAGTCGAGTTCACCCGCTTCCCGCTCGGCCAGCATCCGGGCAAGGTCCTTCGCGGTGACGGTGTGCTCCTGGTCAGTGGCCGCAGCCGGAGTCACCCCACAGAATGCTTCATAATCCATGAGTTCAGTGATGGGCTCCGCTGCAGGATCCTTGGAGACCTTGATTTCCCGCCAGCTGCCGCCAAGCGCGTCAAACAGCGCCACACGGCCAAGCAAGGAACGCCCGACGCCGGTAATCAGCTTCACTGCCTCCGTCACCATGAGGGATCCAACCGCGGCGCACAACATACCGAAGACTCCGCCCTCACCGCATGAAGGCACTGAGCCTGCGGGCGGGGCTTCAGGGTAGAGGTCACGGTAGGTGGGGCCGTGCTCGGCCCAGAAGACGCTGACCTGCCCGTCGAAGCGGAAGATGGAGCCCCAGACGTACGGCTTGCCCAAAATCGCGGCGGCGTCGTTGACCAGGTAGCGGGTGGCAAAGTTGTCCGCGCCGTCCAGGATGAGATCGTAATCGGCGAACAGTTCCAAGGCATTCGAGGAGTCAAGGCGGACGTTGTGCAGGACAACATCCACCAAAGGGTTCAGCTCCGCAATGGCTTTCCGCGCAGATTCGATTTTGGGGGTGCCCACGTCCTTGACGCCGTGGATGACCTGCCGCTGCAGGTTGCTGAGGTCTACGTCGTCGTCGTCGACGATTCCCAGGGTTCCTACGCCCGCCGCGGCGAGGTACAGCAAGGCTGGAGATCCCAGCCCGCCGGCACCTATGACAAGAACTTTCGCATTCTTAAGCCTGCGTTGGCCCAGAGCGCCGATTTCCGGAATGATGAGATGCCGGGAGTACCGTTCCACCTCGGCCGGCGTTAGTGCGGCGGCCGGTTCAACGAGGGGCGGCAGGACAGCGGGCGCGGGGTGGGCAGCAAGAATTGAGGCCATACCCCAATGTATGCCTGCCGATGCCGCCCGGTCATATTACCCACCGGTACAGTGGTCATAACTGCAAAGGAAAGGCGGCAGACTGTGGCTGACGGCACACGGGCAAACGATGGAGCACCAGCGAAGCAAGAACGGACTGCTTCGACGCGTTCAGCAAGGTTGCCCCGGGACGAGCGCCGCGCACAGTTGCTTAACGCCGCCTTGGAAGTTTTCGTATCCAACGGCTTCCACGGTGCCGCCATGGACGAAATTGCCGAGACAGCGCATGTGAGCAAGCCGGTCCTGTATCAGCATTTCCCTTCCAAGCGCGAGCTGTACATGGCGCTGCTGGACAGTCACCTGGCCGCCCTGACCGAGCTGATGCTCAATGCCCTGAACTCCACTACGGACAACAAAGAGCGCGTTAAGGCAGTCATGCGGGCCTACTACAGGTTCATTGCCGACGACGACCAAGCCCACCGCTTGGTTTTCGAGTCCGACCTCATCAATGACCCCGATGTCAGCTCCCGCTTGGAGACCTTCAACAAAACGTTCGCCGACGCCGTGGCCCACGTCATCGCCGAGGACACCAAGTTGCCCCCTCTGGAAGCGCAGCTCCTGGGCCGGGGACTGGCAGGAATGGCGCAGGTCAGCGCCCGCTACTGGCTCGAAACCGATGGAAACCTCGACCTCGATGTGGCCAGTGATCTGATCTATCGTTTAGCTTGGCGCGGAATCAGTCGATTCCCCAAAGAGTCCTAGGCTACAAATAGAGGACTGACTTAAAACTTGATTGGCTTGGAGGCCTTGCTGTGGAAGTAAAGATCGGCATTCAGAATGTTGGCCGTGAAATTGTGCTCGAATCCGCACTCGATGCTGAGGCTGTAGCCAAGATCGTCGGAGAGGCCATCTCCAAAGGTTCGGATCTCCGGCTCACGGATGAGAAGGGCCGCCAGATCATCGTTCCCGGCAGTGTGTTGGGCTACGTTGAAATTGGTGCTGAGGAAGTCCGCCGCGTCGGTTTCGGCGCACTCTAGCGGTTCCCAGTTACAGCTGCCGCTAAGGAGTCTCCATGCTTTCACTCGTTGTGGTGGTTCTTGCCACAATCGCTACAGGATTCATCGTGTGGGCAAATGACAAGCGACACGGCAAGTACGGCATTGCATTGCCGGCGGGCGTTTCGGCAACCGTCGGCGTGCTGGGCTGGATAGCTCTCATCATGGCCGGCTTTGGTTACCAGCCCGGGCTGACTTGGATCCCCTGGGTCCTCCCTATCGTGTTGGGGACGGCCGTCGCGATTGCCGTCGTGGTCCTTCTGGGCCGCAAGCGCACCCAGCATGACACCGCCGCCCTCACCAAAGCTTTGAGGCTCTAGGCGCTGAGACTCCAAGGCGCCGGGACTTTTAGGCGCTGCTCACTCTTAAACGGCGCTGGCCATCACCCATAGGTGATGGCCAGCGCCGCTTAACCTTCTATCCCGCTCAATCTCCGGGATAGCGATCCGGCTGCGCCAGGGCACCGGACGCGGCTGCGGCCTCGCTCACGGCAGCCGCAGCGGCGATGTCGCGTTGGGTCACCTGGCCGCCTGCGTCATGGGAAACGTAACGCAAGAACACCCTGTTGAAACGCCAGTCAAGATCCGGGTGGTGGTTCTGTTCCTCGGCGATCCGGCCAATGGCGGCGATGAGCGCCAAGGCGTCGGCCGCCGTCGAGGTTTTGAACACTGTCACGAGGCCGTCCTGGAGCTTCCAGTCCGGAAGGTCCTTGAGGGCGGCCTCCAGGGCGACCTGGGTCAACGGCTCTTTCCTGTCAGCCACCACTGCTCCTTCATTCAGAGGAACTCTGCCCGGCCCTCCATGGCCGATGACGCGAGGGCGTGCTCCCGGCGCGGGATACGGCCAGCCTGCTTGGCCAGCCTACCGGCGATCACCGCGTGTTTGAAGGCTTCGCCCATCTGCACCGGGTTCTGAGCACGGGTCACGGCCGTTGCCAACAGGACAGCATCGCAGCCCAGCTCCATGGCCAGCGCGGCATCAGAGGCAGTCCCGATGCCGGCGTCGAGTACTACGGGAACAGAGGCCCGGGACACGATCAGTTCGATGTTGTGCGGGTTCAGGATGCCCAGCCCCGTTCCAATAGGCGAGCCGAGGGGCATGACTGCTGTGGCACCCAGGTTTTCCAGACGCAGCGCAAGGACAGGATCGTCATTGGTGTAGGCGAAGACCTTGAAGCCACGGTTCACCAGCTGTTCGGTTGCCTCCACGAGTTCCACCGCGTCCGGAAGGAGCGTATGTTCATCGGCGATGACTTCCAGCTTCACCCAGTCCGTCTCCAGCGCCTCCCGGGCGAGCTCCGCGGTCATCACTGCGTCTTTGGCAGTAAAACAGCCAGCGGTGTTGGGCAGGACCCGGATGTTGTGATCCAGCAGGAGTTGAAACAGTGAACCTGTCTCGGCCGGTGAGTACCGGCGCATTGCCACAGTGGTCAGTTCCGTCCCTGAGGCCAGCAGGGCTGCTCCCAGCCCGCCAAGACTCGGCGCTCCACCGGTACCCATGATAAGGCGGGAGCCGAATTCGACGCCGTCGATCACCAAAGCATCAGTGCGGATGTCAGTTTTTGCTGCGGTCATTTTTTCAGCCTCCCTGGACTGCGGTTACGAGTTCGAGTTCGTCTCCATCGGCGAGCGCAGTCGCGGCCCATTGGCTGCGCGGCACCACCTCGGAATTGCGTGCGACGGCGACACCCAGCTTGCCGCCGTCGGCTGCCTGTCCCCGGTGGTCCAGGATGCGGCCTGTGATGGCGCTGACGAGCGTGCTGACGGATGCGTCGTCCGCCACGGCGTGTTCGGAGCCGTTGAGTTTGATGTTCATGGTGTGTCCTTGATTGCTGGTTGGAGGCGGTGATCCTGCGTTGCCGTAAATCGATCAGGCCGGAAAATGGACCATCGGGGGTCGGCTGAGCCGCTGATCAGCCCGCCTACGATTTTGGCGGCCACAGGCGTCAACAGAACGCCGTGGCGGAAGAACCCGGACGCGATCACGAGACCGTCCATGGTGCCCTCAGGCCCTGAAACACGTCCCAGTCCAGAAACGCGTCCAAGTAATGGTGCGTTGTCCGGAGTGCCGGGCCGTGCGCGTGCTGTCGTTTCCAACAGTTCCAGCTCCGCCACCGCAGGCACCAGCACTTGGGCGTCCCGCAGGAGTTGATAGACGCCCCCGGCGGAGACTGCATTGGTGGAAGCGGATAGACCGTCCTCGCGCTGCGTGGCTCCAATCACCACCGTGCCATCGTCCCGGGGCACGATGTAGACCGGCACCCCGCGGACCATGCCCCGGATGGTGGATGTGAGGAGGGGCTGGAGGTGTTGGGGAACGCGCAGCCTCAGGATGTCGCCGTAAACGGGCCGCAGGGGCAGCGTGAGCCCCTCGGGGAGATTGCCGATCCTTGCCGCATCCAGCCCGCAGGCAATTACAGTTTCTGGGGCCAAAACGACGGTGCCGGAATCGACTTCAACCCCCGAGACGCGGTCTCCGTCCCAGAGCAAACGGGATGCGTGGAGCGGCAGGGCGAAACCGTCCTCCGCTCCGGAAACCCACGTTGCGTCACTTGGTCCGTGCGCTGCCAACCCTTCCATGAGGCACCGTGCAAGGCGCCGCGGATCCACTTGGTGATCGGCCGGTATCTCGAAGGCACAGGAAATCTGTGGGCTCAGCAAAGGCTCACGCTCGCGCGCTTCCCGCAATGATAATGGCTCCACGTGCAGCCCCGCGGCCTGCTGGACTGTGCGGAGGTCTGCCAGCGCGCGGCGGTCGGCGGCGTCGGCACCAACGGCGATTGTCGACGTCGTGCGGTATCCGGTGGCTGGTTCGCCGCCATGGACGCTCCGGATGAAAGCGGGCCACAGTTGGGAGGATTCCAGCATGAGTTCCAGGAGGTCTTCCTCCTGGTAGTGGAGTTCACTGACCGGAGCCAGCATGCCGGCGGCAGCGAACGTCGCACCCGCTGCGGGGGTGGGATCAACGAGGACCACAGAGCGGCCCTGGCGGCGGGCTTCGTGGGCAATGCCAAGGCCGATGATGCCGCCACCAACGACTGCGACGTCTGCCTGCAAGGGGTTTTGGCGGGATTCTGCCATATGTTTCCTTCCCTACGCCGGTATTAGCCGGATCAGGTCAAGCGGTCGGCGCTGAAGCCCTCTCAGCCGGACGGTCATATGACGCTGTCACGGCTCCCGCAGTACGTGCCCAGTTTAGAGGAACTACTCTGGTTTCCATGACCCAGCATGATGTCCACACCACTGCCCGCCTCTACTTGTGCACTGATGCCCGCAAAAGCCAGGGCGATTTTGAAGACTTCGTCGACGCCGCGTTCGAGGGCGGCGTAGACATCATCCAGCTTCGCGACAAGACGCTCGAGGCTGCCGAGGAGCTTGAGGTCCTGGAGGTTCTGCATAACGTGGCCCAACGGCACGGGCGGCTGTGGGCCGTCAACGACCGCGCCGATGTTGCCAGTATTTCCGGGGCTCCGGTGTTCCATATCGGGCAAAAGGACATCCCCCTGCGCGCCGCACGGCACCTCCTCCACGACCGCACCGTGATCGGCCTCTCCACCCATACGCCGGAGCAGGTTGACGCCGCGATAGCTGCCTCCCCTGGCAGGAGCGGACTGGATTATTTCTGTGTTGGTCCGGTGTGGGCAACGCCCACAAAGCCAGGCCGTGAAGCAGTTGGGATGGACCTGGTCACATATGCCGCGGAAGCCGTGAAGCGCGCGGATGAGGAGACCGTAGGTGGCGTCCTCCTCCCCTGGTTCGCGATTGGCGGCATCGACCTCACCAACGTTGAACAGGTGGTGGCTGCGGGAGCGAGCCGGATCGTCGTGGTGCGGGCCATCACTGAGGCGGAGGATCCGACGGCGGCGGCCAAGACACTGCTGGAAGCGCTCGACGCCGGATGAGCAGCGGCGCCCGGATGGCCCCGAAGGGTCTGCGAACGCGTCCTAAGCCGTAAGCCCGAGCCCTGACATCCGGCGGCCGTGCCGCTCGGCAAGCTCGGCGGTGAGCGCTTTAACTGCCGTACGCGTATCCCCTCCGCCCTTGAGCATCGGTCCCAAGTGAGGATGTTCCATGCCGACGCGTTGGGCTTGGGTCAATGCTTCACCGACGAGGCGGCGACCCCACAAAGCGAGTCGCGATGCCAGGCGCGGGTCATCAGCCAGGGCCCGACGCAGGAGGATGCGGAGTACTTCCGTGGCTTGGTCGGCGGAGGCAACCTTCTGGACAAAGAGTTGCGTCCCGCCGTCAAGGAACGAAGCCACCATCCGGTAAAAATCTGACGACACGGTGTCGATCACATAGGCCTTCATGACTGATTCAAACCAATCCGCTGGCCTTGTTCGCTCATGGAAGTGGTCAAATGAGCGCTGGAACGGAAGCATGGCTTCTTCCGCATCGAGTCCCATCTCCGATAGCCGGCTGCTGATCAAGGCAAAGTTTCCGTAGGCGCCTACGGCGATCTTTGCCAGCACTGCCCTGTCATGGAGAGTGGGAGCGTACCGGGAATCGAAAGACAACCGACCAAACGCCGAGAGCTCGCCGTAGGCCATGGCTCCCAGCAGCTCCGAGGCGAGACGCTGGACGCGAGCATTGTCGTCCGTGGAAGTGCTCATGGTCCAAGACTATCCAGCGATTTCGGGCTAACCTGATTTTCGTGTCACATCATCGGATTTCGCCCAACGTCGACGACTCGTCGGACCAGCTCGCAGAGGCATTTGCAGCCCTCCGGAGCGAGCTGGAACTTCCGGGCGAATACCCAACCGAGGCCGTGGCGGAAGCCCGGAAAGCCGTAGAACACCACAGGCTGCCGGACCGCGACCTCCGGGACATTCCGTTCGTGACCATCGATCCAGCCACGTCCACGGACCTGGACCAAGCGGTGTTCATTGAACGTGCCGGTGACGGTTACAAAGTCCTCTACGCAATCGCGGATGTGCCATCCTTTGTTGCTCCCGGTGGGGCGCTTGACGCAGAAACACGACAACGGGGGCAAACGTTCTACGCTCCTGACGGGAGAATCCCGCTGCACCCGGAGGTTATCAGCGAGAACGCCGGAAGCCTGTTGGCTGGTCAGGACTGCAGCGCCTTCGTGTGGGACTTCGAGCTGGACCACAATGCGGAAGTATCCGCCACGTCCGTGGCTCGGGGCACTGTCCGAAGTCGCGCCAAGCTGAGTTACAGGGGCGCCCAGGAACAGATCGATGCCGGCACCGCCCCGCCGGTGCTTCAGCTCCTCAAGGAGGTTGGCCTGAAGCGGGCGGAACTGGAACGTCTGCGCGGTGGCGCCAACCTGAACATGCCGGAGCAGGAAATCGTCCAGGCGACCGGTGGCGGCGGCTACAGGATTGTGGCCGCGCCCTCCCTACCTGTGGAGGACTGGAACGCGCAGATATCCCTGATGACCGGTATGGCGGCGGCCCAACTGATGCTCGATGGAAAAGTGGGCATCCTGCGCACCATGCCGGCGCCCGATGAACGGTCGCTGCTCCATTTCAAACGCCAGACCAAGGCTCTTGGGAAACCCTGGGACGGCGAGGTTACTTACGGTGAGTACCTTCGGACACTTGATGCTTCGGACCCCAAACAGCTTGCCATCCTGCACTCGGCAGGCACACTTTTCCGCGGCGCTGGATACACGCCTTTCGACGGCGCGCTTCCCCCCAATGTCATCCAGTCAGCCATCGGCGCACCCTATGCCCACACCACTGCCCCTTTGCGTCGCCTCATCGACCGCTTTGTCCTGGTGATCTGCGAGGCCCTCAGCAATGGCCAACAGATCCCGGCGTGGGCGCGGGAAGCACTTCCATCCCTGCCTGAGATCATGGCGGCCTCCGATCAACTGGCCGGGCGGCTTGAGCGTCTGGCTATGGACACTGTGGAAGCAGCACTCGTGGCGAACCACATCGGCGAGGAGTTCGACGCGGTCGTCATCTCCGGTTCCAAGCCGTCCAATGGCACGCCAAATGGCAATGGAAGGGGAAATGGAAACGGCAACGGGCCGTTTGGCATCATCCAGATCGCGGAACCCGCGGTGACAGCCCGATGTGACGGCGAACTGGAATCCGGCACCAAGGTCCGGGTGCAACTCCTGAAGGCCGATATCGCCAGCCGCGAGATCCGTTTTACCCTGCTCCCCTGAAGCCCCGCAGCACCCGAATTGCCCCCGATCCGGGCTTTGGCGCTCCCAGAGGATAGACTGACCCTGTAGTAATGGATGCCCGGTCGTTGATTCAGTTAATTTTTGAACTCAACAAGCCCGCCCCTACGCGATCTTGAGATGTGCCCGCTGGTCACCAGTGCCAGTACTTAGATAGCCCGCGATCGGCTTCCACTGGATTAGCTTGCGCGCCCGTTCGTGCTCCGGTACGGCTCCGCCACCCGTTGAGCATGCAGCGCCAACGCCCAAATGAATAAGGAAACTCCCTGTGAGTGAATTGCACACCCATGAAGTCCTGACGGACGCCACCGGCACCGAATCCATCGAGCCCGAGGAAACGATCATCTCTGATGAGACGCCCCACGAGATCGAAGAGAAATCGTTCGCTGACTACAACGTCCGCGCCGACATCGTCGAATCCCTCGCCGACGCCGGTATTACCCACCCCTTCCCCATCCAGGCCATGACGCTGCCCGTAGCACTTAGCGGCCACGACATCATCGGCCAGGCCAAGACCGGTACAGGCAAGACGCTCGGTTTCGGCATTCCGGCACTGCAGCGCGTGGAAGGCCGGGATGACCCCGGCTACGCCAAGCTGGCCGTCCCCGGCGCACCGCAAGCCCTGGTCATCGTTCCTACGCGTGAGCTAGCGGTACAGGTGGCGAACGATCTCCAGACGGCATCGCGCAAACGCAACGCCCGCATCGCCACCATCTACGGTGGCCGCGCCTACGAGCCGCAGATTGACGCCCTCCAGAAGGGCGTCGAGGTAGTGGTTGGCACCCCTGGCCGTTTGATCGACCTCTACAAGCAGAAGCACCTCAGCCTGAAGAACGTCAAAATGGTGATCCTGGACGAGGCCGACGAAATGCTGGACCTCGGCTTCCTGCCGGACGTGGAAACACTCATCGCAGGTACGCCGGCCGTTCGCCAGACCTTGCTCTTCTCCGCCACCATGCCCGGCCCGGTCATCGCGATGGCCCGCCGCTACATGACGCAGCCCACCCACATCCGGGCTGCCGATCCGAATGACGAAGGCCTCACCAAGCGCGACATCCGCCAGCTCATCTACCGTGCCCACAGCATGGACAAGACCGAGGTAGTGGCCCGCATCCTGCAGTCCCGCGGACGTGGCCGCACCATTATCTTCACCAAAACGAAGCGCACCGCGGCCAAGGTCGCAGAGGAATTGGTCGACCGCGGATTTGCCGCTGCTGCGATCCACGGCGACCTCGGCCAAGGCGCCCGCGAGCAGGCTCTGCGCGCGTTCCGCAACAACAAGGTGGATGTCCTGGTTGCCACGGACGTTGCCGCCCGTGGCATCGACGTTGATGACGTTACGCACGTCATCAACTACCAGTGCGTGGAAGACGAAAAGATCTACCTGCACCGCGTGGGCCGTACGGGCCGCGCCGGTAACAAGGGAACCGCCGTCACCTTCGTCGACTGGGACGACATGCCCCGCTGGGGCCTGATCAACAAAGCACTGGGGCTCAGCGTTCCGGAGCCGGTTGAAACCTACTCCTCTTCCCCCCACCTCTACAGTGACCTCGACATTCCCGAGGGCACCAAGGGCCGCCTCCCGCGCAACAAGCGCACCCTTGCCGGTGTCGATGCCGAAGTCCTCGAGGACCTGGGCGAAACAGGCAAGAAGAACTCCCGTTCCGGCGGTTCATCCCGTGACGGTGGACGCGATGGCGGCCGTGGCAGGGACGGCGGCCGTGGCCGTGGAAACGCAGCCAAGTCCACCGAAACCAACTCGGAATCCAATGGTGAGGGCGGACGCAACCGTACGCGCCGCCGTCGTACATCCGAAGCCGATGCGGCCCCTGCTGCCGGTTCCTCCGAAACCCGCACCGCTACTGGCGACAATGCCGAGAAGCCGGCCCGCACGCGGCGTACCCGCACGCGCCGCCGTAACGGCGAAGTGGTTTCCGGCGAGACCGCTGGCGCCCAGTCCGGCAATTCCGAGGCCTAAAGTCCTCAATGACTGAAACTGTTTGGGCGCCGGACGGCGGCAATCTGGTGGTGCACGCGGACAACGCGGAATTCCTCCCGACACTGCCGGACGGCGCCTTCACACTCATTTACGTGGACCCGCCCTTCAACACCGGCCGGGTCCAACGCCGCCAGGAAACACGCATGGTCCGCAACGCGGACGGCGACGGCGACCGCGTCGGGTTCAAGGGACGCTCTTACGACACCATCAAGGGTGCCCTTCACAGCTACGATGACGCCTTCAGCGACTACTGGTCCTTCCTGGAACCCAAGCTCGTAGAGGCCTGGCGGCTCCTTGCCGACGACGGCACGCTGTACCTGCACCTGGACTACCGCGAGGTGCATTACGCCAAGGTGATGCTGGACGCCATCTTTGGCCGGGAGTGTTTCCTCAACGAGATCATCTGGGCCTACGACTACGGCGCCCGGGCCAAGAACCGCTGGCCCACCAAGCACGACAACATCCTGGTGTACGTAAAGAACCCTGCGAAGTATCACTTCGACAACGCTGAAGTGGACCGCGAACCCTACATGGCCCCCGGTCTGGTCACGCCTGCCAAACGCGAGCGGGGCAAACTCCCCACGGACGTCTGGTGGCACACCATCGTTTCGCCCACCGGCAGGGAAAAGACCGGCTACCCTACCCAAAAACCCGAAGGCCTGGTGCGCAGGATCGTCTCTGCCTCAAGCCGCGAGGGCGACTGGTGCCTGGACTTCTTTGCGGGATCAGGAACCCTCGGAGCTGTTGCCGCCAAGCTGGGCCGCAACTTCGTCTGCGTGGACCAGAACGAGCAAGCCATCGACGTCATGCGGAAGCGCCTTGGCACCAAGGCCGTCTTCCACAGCAGGGGGCCGTTGCCGGAAGGCACCCTGGATCAGGCAGTGCCCTTCACGAATGCCTGAACAGCGTCGGCGATCATTTGCACGGCGATGGCCGAAAGCAACAGCCCCGCGATCCTGGTGACGAGCTCCACGCCGTTCTCGCCAAGGACGCGCTGCACCACACCCGCGAACCGCATGGCCAGGTAGAGCGAGCAAAGCACCACCGCGATGCCCAGTCCTACCGCAAGGTAATCAGACAGGACGCTGGACTGCTGGACGAAAACCATGACCGCAACAATGGCGCCCGGCCCTGCCATCAATGGCGTCCCCAAAGGCACGAAGGCCACATTCTTGTACTTCGCGGCGTTCTCCTCGCCACTCGTGGAACCTGTGAGCAGCTGCAGGGCGATCAGCACCAGCAACAATCCTCCGGCACCTTGCAAGGCCGCCAATGAGATGTGCATGTAGTTGAGGATCGACTGGCCGAAGATCGCAAATACCACGATCACGCCGGTAGCCACCAGAAGGGCCTGCAACGCCGAACGGTTCCGGTCGCGGGCAGGCATCTGGGCAGTCAAAGACATGAATATCGGCACGGTGCCGGGAGGATCCATGATCACGAACAGTGTGACGATCACGGATGCGAACAACTGCAGATCCATCAGCGAACAACCGTGCTGCCGGTTGCGAGTTCCTCGATCCTTGCCAGGACGTCCGGGGATGTCAGGTTCTCTCCCAGCCGATTCGGTTTGCCGGCTCCGTGATAGTCGGATGATCCCGTGATGAGCAGCCCATGTTCAGATGCCAGGTGGCGAAGGAACCCACGTCCTTCTTCAGGGTTGTCGCGGTGTTCAATTTCCAGGCCAAGCAGTCCGGCGTCGATCATCTCCCGGTACGTCCGCTCCCCCACAATTCGTCCCCTCGCCGAAGCGACCGGGTGTGCGAAGACCGGCACGCCGCCAGCGGCACGGACAAGCTCGACGGCGATAGCGGGGTCGGGTGCGTAGTGCTGCACGAAGTATCGCGAATGCGAAGTGAGGATGGACGTGAAGGCTTCGGAGCGGTCCGCGACCACGCCAGCAGCAACCAAGGCATCCGCGATATGCGGGCGACCTACTGTAGCGCCAGGAGCCACATGGTGGATGACGTCGTCCCACGTCAGGGGGTAATCCTCGGACAACAGTGTGACCATGCGCTCGGCGCGCGTGAGCCGGGCGTCCTTTGACTTGGTGATCTCTTCAAGAAGCCCGGGGTGGGAAGGATCATGCAGGTAGCTCAACAGGTGGACGCTGATCCCCTGCTCCGTCCGGCAGGAGATCTCCATGCCGGGAACAAAAGCGACTCCGTGCTCCTTGGCAGCGGCAGCAGCCAGCTTCCACCCATCAGTGGAATCGTGGTCCGTCAGCGCAATGACGTCCAGGCCTGCAGCTGCGGCCGAAATGATCACCCCGGCGGGGGTCTCGGTTCCATCGGAAACATTCGAGTGCGTATGCAGGTCTATCCTCACTTTCCCAGCCTATGGGATGCGGACCGCCTTGGGGTGTTGCGCCGTTGGCCTCCTCACGAAACTGGTGGGACGATGTAACGGTGAATGATGCCGAAAACACCCCGTACGCGGAATCCACAGATTCCCAGCCCCTGCAAGAACGCGTCAACAACCGTTCGCAGCGGCCCACCTCCGATGCCTTCAAGGCATTCATGGCCAGCAACTGGGCGCCCGCACCGCAGGTAAACCCCGCTCGTGACGCCGTCGCAGACCACGCTGCCCGCCGCCGTCGTGCAATTTCCGAACTGTTCAAGGGCGAACGGCTCGTTATCCCGGCCGGTCCGCTCAAGGTCCGCTCAAATGACTGCGACTACCGCTTCCGCCCGCACTCCGGATTCGCCCACCTCACCGGATTGGGCCTGGACCACGAGCCGGATGCCGTTTTGATCCTGGAACCGGCAGGTGAAGGAAAGGGCGACGACGGCGGTCACCACACTGCGACGCTGTACTTCCGTCCCCTGGCGGGCCGCGATACCGAACAGTTCTACGCCGACTCCCGCGCCGGTGAATTCTGGATTGGCGCACGGCCCACACTGGCAGAATTCAAAGCCCGCCTGGGTCTGCCCACGGCGCACATTTCCGAACTTGAACTGGCCATCACCAAGAACGTGGGCGCGCCGGAAATTGGCGGCATCTCCATCCGCCTGGTCCGCAAGGTAGATGAGAACATCGACGCTTTGGTGGACACCGCCCGTTACAACACGGCCAAGGATCCTGAGAACCTTGACCTGGGCGAGCTGGATGCTTTGGACGAAAAGCTTAGTGAAGCACTCTCCGAACTCCGCCTGATCAAGGACGAGTGGGAGATCGAGCAGATGAAGATCGCCGTCGCCGCCACGGTGGAAGGCTTCGCCGACGTCGTGCGGGCCCTCCCGCGTGCTTTGACGCACAAGCGCGGCGAACGCGTGGTTGAAGGCGCTTTCTTCGCCCGTGCCCGCGAAGAAGGCAACGAACTCGGCTACGACACCATCGCGGCCTCAGGCAACAACGCCACGGTGTTGCACTGGACCCGCAACTCGGGCGCCGTCAACGCTGGTGAACTCCTGCTGCTTGACGCAGGAGTGGAGGCTGATTCGCTGTACACAGCGGATGTCACGCGGACGTTGCCGGCAAATGGCACTTTCACCGAGGTCCAGCGCAAGGTCTATGAAGCTGTCCTGGACGCCGCTGATGCAGGGTTCGCCGCCGCACGGCCGGGCGTGAAATTCCGGGACATCCACACGGCAGCCACCACGGTGCTTGCCGAGCGCCTCGCTGAATGGGGTCTGCTGCCTGTCTCTGTCGAGGAAGCCATCAGCCCCGAAGGCCAGCAGCACCGTCGCTGGATGCCACACGGCACCAGCCATCACCTGGGCCTGGACGTACACGACTGCGCCCAGGCCAAGCGCGAGCTTTACCTTGATGGAATACTCACGGAGGGCATGGTCTTCACGATCGAGCCCGGCCTGTACTTCAAGAACGAAGACCTGGCCATTCCTGCCGAATACCGTGGCATCGGCGTCCGCATTGAGGACGACATCCTCATGACCGCAGATGGTCCCGTGAACCTGAGCGCGGCTTTGCCACGCAAGGCCGACGACGTCGAGTCCTGGATGGCCGGCATCTACCAGGAAGCTGCTGGCTAGCCGCCAGCAAAGGGACCCCGTCCCCTCCCAGGCAACAACAGCACACAGGAAAGGCCACTGGATGGATATCCGGTGGCCTTTCCTGTGTGCTTCTTATGACGGCTATTGCTTCTGGGAATCGTCGTTCCCAGGCCGCTGTTCCTCCTGCCGGGGAACGTTCTGGCCCTCCGTGACCCGGACGCCGTACTGGGGGCGGCCATCGGGCAGGTCCGGATAGCGCACCGGTGATGGCGTCGGGTTCTGTGCTGGCTGTGCAGCAGGAGCCTGCGCGCCGGAAGCATCCGACTCCGTGGCCTCCGGTCCGCGCTGGCCATAGGGATCGTTCCAGGTGGCAGGACGGTCAGGTGCCTGGCCGGGCTGCTGGATGGGCGCGTTGGGCGGACTGTAATTTTGTGCTTGTCCGGTGGCAGCCTGGGCGGAATTCATGGGCAGTTGGTGGAGCAACCGGCGGGCTTCGTGGGCTGCCTCGATGGCAACAATGACATCGTAGTTGGTGGCGACCACCTGGCTTGTGGACGTGAAGTCACGCTTGCCGCGTTGGGTGGCGTACGTCGCGATGCCGAACAGCATGAAGAAAGCTGCACCCATGAGCACGGAGGTGATGATGGAGAAAGTGCCGCCACCGGGCGTGAAGAAGGAGAGCATGACGCCGACGAAGAGGCCGAACCACATGCCGCTCAAAGCACCGGACAAGGCCACACGCGGGTAGCTCAGGCGGCCGGTTACGCGCTCCACCATTTTGAGGTCGTTGCCCACGATCGACACCAACTGGACGGGGAACTGCTGGTCCGCGAGGTAGTCCACCGCCTTTTGGGCATCCAAATATGACGTGTACGAACCAACAGTGTCACCTTGGGGTACGCTGCGGGATTCCTCAACGGCTTTGGGAGCACCAAAAATGTTAGACATAGCCCCATTGTGTCGCATGTAGATGTGAAGCGGCTGGAATTCAGCTAAAAGAGAGCAGACTCGGTAGCCTGTAAACATGAGCACACATCCCTCACGCGTCTTTGTCGCGCGTCTGCTCGGCTTGGACGTTTTCGACCCCCTGGGCGATCGTTTAGGCCGGTTGCGCGACGTCGTCGTGCTCTCCCGGGGGGGCCGCGGAGCCCCCCATGTCGTGGGCATCGTGGTGGAAGTACCTGGCAAGAAGCGGGTCTTCGTACCCATGACCCGGATCACCTCCATCGACCAGACCCAGATCATCTGCACTGGATTGGTAAACCTTCGGCGTTTCGAGCAACGGGGTGCTGAGACCCTGGTGGTAGCGGAGATGTTTGATCGTCGCGTCACCCTTGCCGATGGCAGCGGAGATGCAACCATCGAGGACATCGCCATGGACCAGCACAGGTCCAAGGACTGGTTCGTCAGCAAGCTCTTCGTCCGTCGCGGGCATTCCTTGTCACCCCTGAGCAGGCTCCGCCGCAACGAAACCCTGATCATTGACTGGGCGGACGCGCAGACCGGCGGGCATAACGAGCCTCAGGCGGCCACCCAGTTCGTTGCCACGCATGAGGACCTGAAACCTGCCGACTTCGCCGAAGCCCTGCAGGAGATGAGCGACAAGCGCCGCTTTGAAGTGGCAAGCGAACTTCAGGACGAGCGGTTGGCAGACGTCCTCCAGGAGCTTCCCGAGGACGACCAGGTGGAGATCCTGTCCGCCCTGGACGTGGAGCGGGCCGCCGATGTCCTGGAGGAAATGGATCCCGACGACGCCGCTGACCTCCTCGCCGAACTCCCCTCCGCCCAAGCGGAAGAACTGTTGCAACTCATGGAGCCCCAGGAAGCCGAAGACGTCCGGCGTCTTTTGGAATACGACGAAGACACTGCAGGTGGCCTCATGACGCCGGTGCCCGTCATCCTGCCTCCTGAAGCCACGGTCGCCGAAGCGCTGGCCCACGTTCGCCGCGAAGAACTCTCCCCTGCCTTGGCGTCCTCCATCTTCATCGCTCGGCCGCCGCTGGAAACGCCCACCGGGCGCTTCCTTGGCGTCGTACATATACAACAACTCCTGCGCTTTCCTCCGCCGGAGCCGCTGGGAAACCTTGTTGACAAGAACCTTGAGCCGTTGTCGGACCAGGCCCACATCAGCGAAGTAGCCCGGACCCTGGCCACGTACAACCTGAACTCGCTGCCCGTCGTCGACGACGACGGCCGCCTTGTAGGGGCGGTGACTGTTGATGACGTGTTGGATCACCTGTTGCCCGATGACTGGCGCGCTCACGAGGACGACGCCCCTATAAGGAAACTTGGAGGCCGCATTGGCTGATATCAACGCCACCCGATCCCCCAGGTCCACTGGACGCACGAACAATCCCGGCAGCCTTGACACGCCACTAAGCGGGCGTCAACGCATACTGCCCAAGTTCTCCCCCAACCCCGATGCTTTCGGCAATGCCACCGAGGGCTTCGCCCGGTTCATGGGCACGCCGCAATTCCTCGTCTACATGACGGTCTTCTGTCTCTTCTGGCTGGCATGGAATACGTTTGCGCCCACGGAGTGGCAGTTCGACCGCGTGGAGCTCGGCTTCACACTCCTGACGCTCATGTTGTCGCTCCAGGCCTCCTACGCGGCACCGCTTCTGCTCTTGGCCCAAAACCGTCAGGATGACCGGGACCGCGTGTCGCTGCAGCAGGACCGTCAGCGCGCCGAGCGGAACCTGTCAGACACTGAATACTTGACCCGTGAACTGGCTTCCCTGCGAATCGCACTTCGTGAAGTAGCCACTCGCGACTACGTCCGCGCCGAGCTCCGCAGCCTGCTGGAAGACATCATCGATGCCCAGGAGGAACTGCGGGAGGGCGAAGCCGCAGCAGAGGGCAGCGAGTCTTCGGCCGACAAGGTCAAGGAGAAGCTCAAGGAGAAACGGGACAAGTCGCGTGGACCACGCACGCAGCAGATCCCCAAAGTACGCCCGCAACGTCCGGGGCCCCAGCACTCCAGCGCGAAGCAGGCCCCTACCGAAAATCCTGAAAGCCGAGCGTAACCCATGACCACCCCATCGGCCGAGGCGCTTCACGCTGCCTTGGCAACCGTCATTGACCCCGAGTTGCGGCGTCCGATCACCGAACTTGGCATGGTGGAGTCGGTGTCGGCCAACGACGACGGCAACGTCCATGTAGCAGTGCTGCTCACGATCGCCGGTTGCCCGCTCCGCGACACCATTACGGCGGACGCGACCACTGCATTGTCAGGCATCGCAGGCGTCACCGGTGTTGACGTGGAGCTGAAGGTCATGACCCCCGCCCAGCGCGAGGCCCTGAAGGAACAACTGCGCGGTCCCGGCGGTCAGCGGGGCATCCCTTTCGCCAAGCCCGGGTCCTTGACGAAGGTCTACGCAGTGGCCAGTGGAAAAGGCGGCGTGGGTAAGTCTTCGGTCACGGTCAACCTTGCCTGTGCCCTGGCCGCCCAGGGCCTGCGCGTGGGTATCGTGGACGCCGACGTGCACGGCTTCTCCGTCCCGGGACTCATGGGCATCACGCAGAAACCGACGCAGGTGGATGACATGATCCTGCCTCCTGTGGCCTACGGAGTGAAGGTCATATCAATTGGCATGTTCGTTGCGGGAAACCAGCCCGTGGCGTGGCGTGGCCCCATGCTGCACCGCGCCTTGGAGCAGTTCCTCACGGACGTCTATTTCGGTGACCTCGATGCCCTTTTCCTGGACCTTCCGCCCGGAACAGGCGACATCGCAATTTCTGTTGCCCAGCTCCTCCCCAATGCCGAAATCCTCGTGGTAACCACCCCGCAGGCTGCCGCTGCGGATGTCGCCGAACGCGCCGGAACCATCGCAACCCAAACGGGCCAGAAGGTTGCCGGCGTCATCGAGAACATGTCCTTCCTGGAAATGCCCGACGGCGGTCGCATGGAATTGTTTGGAAGTGGCGGCGGTGCCGTCCTGGCTGAGCGTTTGAGTGCTGCTGTGGGCAGCGACGTGCCTCTTCTCGGCCAGATTCCCTTGGACATCCGGTTGCGTGAGGGCGGGGATGCCGGAAAACCCGTAGTCCTTGCCGCGAGCGAAACTGCTGCTGCGAAAGCGTTGGAAGGCATTGCAGGGATGTTGGCAACGCGCCCCCGGGGACTATCCGGCATGCCGCTGGGAATCGAGCCGCGCTGAAGCCACTGGGTTTCGAAAGGGCCTTGGAAGGTTACGTAGCTTCGGTATCGAAAGGCGCGGCCTCGCCCTCGGCGAGGCGCTCAATAATGCGGGCGGGAGCCTTGGGCTTCGTGTCCACGGCTGCGGCCGCAACTGTCGCCGCCGCGGCAGGCGCGCCGGCGTTGACGGGCTTGGAATCGTCATCAAGCAACGCATCCTTGATGATGCGCCGTGGGTCGTACTGGCGGGGATCGTACTTCTTCCAGTCGACCTCATCGATGTCGATGCCGACTTCTTCCTTGATCTGCTCGCGTGCGCCAGAGGCCATCCGGCGGACTTCCTTCACCAGGTTGGCGAGCTTTTGAGTGTATTCTGGCAAACGGCTGGGACCGATGACGAGTACGCCGATAATCAGAAGGAGTATGAACTCCGGGCCGTTGATTCCAAACACGCTACGAAGATTACCTTGTCTGTGGTGCCGGTCATAAACCAGCGGGACGGAGCAGTGTCCGGAGGCCGCGGATCATCCGTTCGGACCACGTCTCGGAGGCTTGCGGAGCTTTCGTGCTGATCATGGAGTCGCCTGCACGAACCAACTCGGGAACGGCGTCGTCCGCTGCATCGGCCGGCAGGTCCGATGAGTAGCTGAGGACTGCCGCGGAGGTCCGGTATACAGCCTCCCACGGCGTCCCCTGCGTGAGAGAGAGTTCCGCCGATGCCGGGCGTCCAGTTACGCCGATGTCTGAAGCCTGCAGGTGCTCTTCCACAACAGTGGCGTAATGGCCGTTGCTTTCCAGCCGGAGTTCCACCGCCGGGTGACCGTTGTGCATGGTGGCCCTGGCAGCGACGACGTGGAAGCCCATACCGCCAAGTTCAGGACATGCCCATCCCTGGTCCCGCAGGGCATCCAACTGCTCGGAGCTCAAATTCACGGGTGCGGTGGGGCGGAAGTCCGGCGTCGCCACGAATTCCGGCGTCACCATCAATTCCGCGGGGCCGCCGGTGAATGCGCTGGAAAGGGACGAGGCGTGGTTGCCTGCACCGATGCCTGCTTGCGGCGCGGTTTCCCCTGCCACCGCATATGCGGCAAGGCCCAGTGCACCTGCGCTGACCGTGAGAGTGCCCGCGGCCACGCCGGCGATCCGAAGGGCCCGCCACGCACCACCCCTGGTCGCACCACCCCTGATCGCACCACGCTTGGTCGCACCACCCCTGATCCGTGAATTCGTGACCGGCGGGACCTGCTCGCTCGCGAGTCGTTGTGTGTGCTGGAGCAGACGCGTCGTAAGGTCCTGGCTGGCTTCGGGCACCGCCGCTCCGCGAAGCCGTTCAAGATACTGCCGTTCCCTGTTCAGGGCAGCACGGCACTCCGGGCAATGCCGTAGGTGCTCAGGGTTCCGGGTGTGGCGCAGGGCGGCCAGTTTGTAACGTGCAGCCAGTTTGCGACGTGACAGGGCACCCGGACGGATGTGGCGTCGAGGCATCGACTACCTAAAGAATGCTGGCGATGCGAGGCATCTTCAGGCGGGGCTTGCGGGCGTCAGCCGGGCGGGGGTCACGGTGGGCCAGCTTCTCCCGCAGCATAGTGCGGCCACGGTGGATACGGGACCTGACGGTGCCCAGCTTCACGCCCAGAGCCTCCGCCACTTCGTCGTAAGACAATCCTTCAAGATCGCACAGGACAACGGCAGCCCTGAAATCCGGTGGCAATTCTTCCAACGCACGCTGAACATCAAGGTCCAGGTTGTTGTGCTCGAAGCTCTGCTCGGGGCCTGGCTCACGGCCCGGCAGGCGTGACTCGGCGTCCTCGGCAAGGGCGTCAAAGCGGATTCGGCTCTTACGACGTGCCTGGTCCAGGAAAAGGTTGGTGGTAATTCGGTGCAGCCACCCGTCCAGGGTCCCCGGCTTGAAGTTTTCCAGCGAACGGAAAACCCTGACGAACACCTCCTGGGTGAGGTCCTCGGCGTCGAACTTATTTCCGGTCAGGCGGTAGGCAAGGCGGTATACCTTGGCGGAGTGGTTGGCGACCACGTCCTCCCAGCTGGGCATGACCCAGTCCGTAACGGCCTCAATGCTCTCCGATGTCTGGACTGGCGCAGCATGCGATGCCGGCATCGTCCACTCCCCTCAAACTGTGGTTCACCGTACTTGTCCGGTGCCGCCCACCACGTGGATGACCGGATCAATATCATCCCAAGTTTGTCTGGGAATTTCCTGACTAAGGCACAATTTCCACGCAAGGCGAAATCCTGCCGCAGACACAATCCCGGGACGGCTGCGAACACGGGGGTTTGCAGCACCGGACACAGTAGGCTGGTACAGACACCCCTACGCGCGGAAAGCGAACCCTTCATGAGTGCCGACAAGTCAACCAGCTGGTCCTATGCAGAAGATCTGCCTGCTGAGGATGACGTCTTGTTGCGCGCCCGGGAGAGGTCCTTCGAGCTGGGGGTCAAGCCCATCAGCCCCGGTGTTGGCGCCGTGTTGACCGTCCTTGCCGCGGCTTCAAAGGCACAGACAGTAGTTGAGGTTGGTTCAGGCGCGGGAGTCTCAGGTGTTTGTCTTTTGCGCGGTCTGGGTCCGCAAGCCGTCCTGACCACCATCGACGTCGACGTCGAACACCTCAAGGCCGCCCGCGAAGCCTTCCTGGAGTCCGGCAGCCCCGCCAACCGCACGCGGACGATCTCCGGCAGGGCCGCCGACGTCCTCCCACGCCTCACGGACTCCGCCTACGACCTTGTCTTCATCGACGCCGACAAGCCGAACTTCCCCCGCTACGTTGAACAGGCTGTCCGGTTGCTCAAGACCGGCGGCACCCTGGTGATCAACGACGCCCTGGATAAGGACCGCGTCTCAAATCCAGCAGCCCGCGACTCCACCACTGTGGTACTCCGGCAAGTTGGCAAATCCATTCGCGACGACGACCGCCTGGCCTCTGCGATGCTTCCCACCGGTGACGGACTTCTGGTGGCTGTCAAAAAATAGGCAATTGCCATTTAGCGGACATTCTTAAAGAACGGCACCGAAGAAAGACGCTACTGCTTAAACAAAAGCAGGGCTCCGGCTCTCGCCGGGCCCTGGTCTTTTGAATCCAGCCTGCCTATGAATCTATTCGGTAACGCCTACAAGGCATTCCTTGAGGTTCTCCGCCTCCGCGGCATTGAGCTCGACTACAAGCCGTCCTCCGCCTTCGAGCGGCACACGCATGATCAGGCTGCGTCCCTCTTTGGTTACTTCCATAGGGCCGTCGCCAGTACGTGGTTTCATAGCCGCCATTAGGAAAATCCCCTCCATTTGTCCCAAGTCACGCCCAACCCGGCCGGGCTGGATCCGCTTCGCAATTGCAGCCGGCGGCACCGCTTGGGAGGCCGCCTTGGCCGGGCACTTTTAGGTGCTTTTGTCCTTGCTCGTATTCCATTATCCCGTACTTACCCGTCCGTAGCGAATCAATGGACTAATTACCCCGACACGGAACAAAGACACTTCCCGATGGCGGACAGTCGGGTTATGGCGGATAGTCACCGCCTCCGGGCAATGGCGCCCACGCCCAAAGCCACACCACCCAGACGATCTGGAGGAGGACAAACATGACGACGACGGTTCCCCTGTACGCCTTGGACTTGGACAGCAGCGCTGCCCCGAGGGCCAGCGGGAAAAGAGGAAGGAGCATCCGGAAAGTACTGGTTTGGGGATGCAGGAACACCAGCAAATAGCCCATGTAGCAGGCGCACCAAAGGCGCATTTCCGTTCCCAGTGCCCGGACAGGCTTTGAAACCATCAGCAGGACGAACAAGCCGACGAAAACGAAGGGCGCAAGCACGCCAAGAACCGGACCGAACAGCATCCTTCCGGTATCGAACCACGGTTTGAAGGGCACCAGGTCATGTCCGCGCCAGGCAGTTTCCGTACGCGTGTAGGCGCTGGGATCCCCCGTGACTGCCCAAGCGATGGCGGGCCATGCCAGGGCTCCGAGTCCGGTGGCGAGCACCAAGGCCCCCAGGGACAGCAGTCCTGGCGTGGACGAAGACTTGGCTTGTGGCGCCTCATCCGGGCTTGCCGGCCTGAAACGCTGCCAGAGCCGCCAAACCAGGAGGAGGCCCAGCATGGCAGCGAAGGGGACTCCCGTGGGTCTGGACAAACACATCAACAGCACTACCGGTATGGCTGCCAGGTAGCGTCGCCGGACCACCAGGAGCAGCGAGCCGGACAACAGCAGGAGGTTCAAGGATTCTGCATAGGGCACCTGGAGAATTGGCGACACCGGGAAGGTGGACACGAAGATGACGCCCCACATCGCGGTGCGTCGGCTGGCCGCTTCCCTGAAAAGTTTGAAGATCACCAAGGCAGCACCGAGGCCGGCAACCATGGCTATGGCGGTGAGCGACTGCAGAGTGCCCAGGCCCGTAATGGCAGAGAGTCCTCGTCCCAGGAACGGGAACAAGGCATAAAAGGCCCAGGCGTTCTCCTTGACTACCCCGTTGGCGTCCACGGGGAGCACGGAGGGGTAGCCGTTGTCCGCAGCCTGTGAATACCAGCGCCCGTCCCAGATGGTGATGAAGTTCCAGTAGTCCGGCGCGGGAGGGAACCATGGATTCACTCCCTGATGAACTGCAGCCGCCATGAAGATGCAGGCACTGACCATCCGGGCCACTACAAAAACCAAGGAAACCTGCAGCCACCACGGCCAATGTGCCATCCGGGCTCCCGCGGCGGAGATACCCCGCGAAAGGCGCGCAGTAGGTCCCTCCCCGCCAAAACGGGCAGGTGCACGTGTACTCACGGTGTGGTCCGCTTGGCGTCGCCATCCTCAAGCTTTGATTGGACCAACACGCTGAGTCTCTCGATCTCACGGTCCTTGGCTACCAGTTGGTCCCGTAGCTCATCAAGGACCTGATCCACCTGGTCCATGCGGTAACCGCGGAGGCCAAGTGCAAAGCGCACGGCGTCGACGTCTGTGGCTGCAGCCTTCTCCGGGAGCAGCACCGGAGGCAAGTTGGGCAAGGAGTCATCCAGGCCAGCTCCCACGGAGCCGCCACGGATGATGCCGGCCCCAAAATACAAAGCGGCACCAATGAGGACAATCGCGACAAACACCAGGAAAATGCTCACAGCCACCATCGTGCCAGAAACAGCCGCCTACTCCGGGCGCTGGTTTCCATTCGTTGTGGCTGGAAGTGGGGCACCGTGCAACACGCGGTGGACGGCATCGGCAGGGTCATCCACCAGTTGGATCAGGTCCAGGTCCTTTTCGGACACCATCCCTTCAGCAACCAATGTGTCCCGGATCCACTCAATCATTGGACCCCAGAAGCGAACACCCAACAGCACGATCGGGAACGACGTCACCTTGCGTGTCTGTACCAGGACCATTGCCTCGAAGAGCTCATCCAGGGTTCCAAGTCCGCCGGGCAGGACGACGAAGCCCTGGGCGTATTTCACGAACATGGTCTTGCGGGCGAAGAAGTACCGGAAGTTGATGCCCAGATCCACCCATTGGTTCAGGCCCTGCTCGAACGGCAACTCAATGCCCAGCCCGACAGATACGCCATTGCCCTCCACAGCACCCTTGTTGGCGGCTTCCATGGAGCCCGGACCACCGCCGGTGATCACGGCAACTCCGGCTTCGGCGAGCTTGCGCCCTACATCCACTGCCATCTCGTAGTACTCGGTTCCCGGTTTGGTACGGGCTGAACCGAAAACACTGACGGCCGGACCAATATCGGCCAATGCCCCAAAGCCCTCAACGAATTCGCTCTGAATCCTCAGGACGCGCCAGGGATCGGTGTGGATGAACTGCCCGGCACCGCTCGTGTCCAGCAAATGCTGATCGGACATTCCCGTGTCCGCCTGTTTGCGTCGCAGCTCCAGAGGACCCTTGTGCTTGGCCGGTGGAATCTCCGAAGGCAGGGGCACGTGGACGCCCGCGACGTGGCCATTCGCGTCCGGGCTGGGAATCGGGTGCTGGCTAATGCTCATTGCCCAAGGCTAGCGCGGATGAATGCAAGCGAAGACGCTACGACGCGGTTCTTGCATTGCAGTCTGGTATATCGCTGGAGGGCAGGTTTCTGTTCAGTCACGATCTGGAGGAACTTGCCGTGACCGTGGTCATAATTGTGTCTTTGTTCGCTAGATTCGTCCTATGACTACTCAAGTGTCCGGCGATGCGCTCGTCTCCCTGAACAGCGTCAACAAACACTACGGTCAATTGCACGTCCTCAAAGACATCAACCTCCAGGTTCGGAAGGGTGAAGTCGTCGTGGTCATCGGGCCGTCCGGCTCCGGTAAGTCCACGTTGTGCCGTGCCATCAACCGTTTGGAAACGATCGACGACGGCGACATCGCGATCGACGGGAAGAAGCTCCCGGAAGAAGGCAAGGAACTCGCCCACCTGCGTGCAGACGTCGGAATGGTCTTCCAGTCCTTCAACCTGTTCGCCCACAAGACGATCCTTGAGAACGTCACGCTGGGACCGATCAAGGTGAAGGGCGTTGCCAAAGGCACAGCGGAAAGGGAGGCCATGGCCCTCCTGGAACGTGTCGGCGTCGGCCACCAGGCTCCCAAGCTCCCCGCGCAGCTCTCCGGTGGCCAGCAACAGCGTGTGGCCATTGCCCGCGCACTTGCCATGAAGCCGAAGGTGATGTTGTTCGACGAGCCAACCTCGGCTCTGGACCCCGAAATGATCAACGAGGTCCTGGACGTCATGATCCAGTTGGCAAAGGAAGGCATGACCATGATCGTGGTTACCCACGAGATGGGCTTTGCCCGCAAGGCAGCCGACCGCGTCGTGTTCATGGCCGATGGCCAGATCGTGGAAGATTCAACACCCGAGGAATTCTTCACCAATCCGCAGAGCAACCGCGCCAAGGACTTCCTGTCCAAGCTTCTGACCCACTAGCTCCCTGCTGACCCGCATCCAGGCCCGCACGGACCGCACCCAGGCCGTACGCCGGCCAACCAATGAAAGGAATGTCATGAAGAAGGCTTTTATTACCCGGAGGAAATCTCTCCTGGTGGCCGCTTCGGCTGCACTGGCCCTCTCGCTGAGCGCCTGCGGTGGAGGCAGTGGCACCACCACTCCGCCTGTTGCCTCGGCGAGCTTCGAGGCCGGTACCACGATGGCGAAGTTGAACCAGGCCAAGAAGATCACCATTGGTACCAAGTTTGACCAGCCGCTGTTCGGCCAGAAGGGCCTGGACGGCAAGCCTGTCGGCTTCGACGTCGAAATCGGCAAGGCCATCGCCGCCAAGCTCGGCATTGAACCTGACAAGATCGAATGGGTGGAAACTGTTTCCGCCAACCGTGAACCGTTCATCGAGCAGGGCCGCGTTGACATCGTCATTGCCACCTACACGATCAACGATGCCCGCAAGCAGAAGGTCGCATTCGCAGGTCCGTACTACGAAGCCGGCCAGGCTCTGTTGGTGAACAAGGACGACAACTCCATCACCAAACCCGAGGACGTCAAGGGCAAGAAGGTCTGCTCTGTTACGGGTTCCACCCCGGCTAAGACCATCGTCGAAAAGTACGGTGCCGAACTGGTCCCGGCCGCAAACTACACCGCTTGCCTTGAGCCGTTGCGCAACAAGCAGGTTGTCGCCGTCACCACGGACAACGTGATCCTCGCCGGCTACGTTGACAAGGAACCGGAGGCCTTCAAGCTCGCATCGGACCAAACGTTCACAAAAGAGCCGTACGGCATCGGCCTGAAGAAGGATGACACGGTCTTCCGGAACTGGATCAATGACCAGTTGGAAGGATTCGCCAAGGACGGCACGTACAAGAAGGCTTGGGAAGCAACAGCAGGAAAGGTCATCAAGACCGCTCCTGAGCTGCCCAAGATCGACCGTTACTAGTCGGAAGCCGGTGGCTGCCGCTCTCCCCCTTGGGGAAGGGCGGCAGCCACCGACCTTGAGGACTCCCTACCTTTCCGCAGCAGCCGAAGGAAGCCAATGGACGCCATCTTCGAAAGCCTCCCCCAATATTGGGACGGATTTCTCCGAACCCTGTTTCTAGCCGTCGTATCTGGCGTAATCGCACTGACAGCAGGTACTCTCCTCGCCGCTATGCGTGTCTCGCCCGTGGCAGCCTTACGTGGCTTCAGCACGTTCTATGTTGAAGTCGCCAGAAACACCCCACTCACAATTATTTTCTTTTTCTCAGCAATCGTGCTTCCCCGGCTCGGCGTCAAGTTCGAACAATTTGAAGTGGCCGCCATCATCGCGTTGAGCAGCTACACGGCAGCATTTGTTGCCGAAGCCGTTCGATCCGGCGTCAACAGCGTCCCGGTGGGGCAAGCCGAGGCAGCGCGCAGCATCGGCATGACGTTCACGCAGGTTTTGGGCCTGGTGGTCCTGCCACAGGCTGTCCGGACCGTCATACCCCCATTGATCAACATCATGATTGCCTTGGTCAAGAACTCATCCGTCGCGGGTGCCTTCTTTGTCCTGGAGCTCTTCGGCTATGGCCTGCAGCTGTCAAACAGCCATGGTGACGCGGTCATGTGGATCTTGATTGGTGTTGCATTCTTCTACCTGCTGATCACCGTGCCCCTGGGCTTGTTGGCCCACTTCGTCGAGAAAAAGGTGGCGATTGCCCGATGACTTCGGTTCTCTATGACGTACCAGGCCCCAAGGCCCGCCGCGTTTCCCTCATTGGTTCAGTTGTCGGGTCCATCATCATTGCCGGTGGTGTGGTGGGAGCCATTGTCATCCTGTCTTCGCAGGGCATATTCAACGCCTCCCGTTGGGAAGTCTTTGTTAACGAATCTGCCAAGGACGTTTGGACGCAGCTTGGCTATGGCGTCCTTGCCACCCTGCAGGCTGCCGGCGTCGCAGCCGTCATTGCCTTTCCCCTTGGTGTGGCACTGTGCCTACTCCGCATTTCCCTGATTTCATGGATTCGCGTTCCCACACAGGTGGTGCTTGAGTTCCTCCGCGGCATGCCAGTTGTGCTCATGATCCTCTTCGTGCTCCTGGTGTTTGCTACGACCCCCTTCACGGCTGTGGTCAGTGGCCTGGTCCTGTACAACGCAGCGATCTTCGCCGAAATTCTGAGGGCAGGTATTCAGTCACTTCCCAAGGGACAACGCGAAGCCGGTTTGGCCATTGGCCTGCGCAGCTTCCAGTCCAGAATGAGCATCGAGTTTCCCCAGGCAATCCGCCGCATGCTCCCGTCACTCATTGCACAGTTGGTCGTCCTCCTCAAGGACACCTCGCTTGGCTACATCGTGGCCTACGAGGAACTGCTGCGTAAGGTGAAGCTGATCTCAGATCTGGAACCCAGCCTGTTGTTCTCCGCTTTCTTCGTTGGCGCCGCGATCTACATCCTGATCAACTTGTCGGTTTCCCGGCTTGCGATCTGGATCGAAAGGCGAGGCTCCAAAAAGGCCGCAGGCGGCATGGCTTCGGCCATCAAGACCGTCGACCTCGAGGTCAACGTCCCTGGACCTGAAACGAAGTAGTACCGGGAACATTCCTTAGTCAAGAAAGAAGGTCCGCAGCCGTTCATTCGGCTGCGGACCTTCTCTTTTGTGCATTTAGAGTGCTTTTAGGCTTTAGCGAACCAGCCACGTCCGGAGTGCACGAAGGCACTCACGGACGGCATCGGCGTCGACGTGTTCATTGTCCTTGTGCGCCAGCAACGGATCGCCGGGTCCAAAGTTCACGGCCGGGATACCCAACTCACTGAAACGCGCGACGTCGGTCCAACCGTATTTGGGCTTGGGTTCCGCGCCGACTGCGGCCACGAAAGACGCAGCTGCCGGGTGGTTCAGTCCGGGCCGGGCGCCGGCAGCAGCGTCCGTGCGGACGACGTCGAATCCGTCCAAGAGCTCCCGCACGTGGGCCTCGGCCTGGTCCGGGGTCTTGTCCGGAGCGAAGCGGTAGTTGATCTCTACCACGCAGCGGTCCGGGATGACGTTGCCGGCGGTGCCGCCAGTGATCCTGACCGCGTTCAGGCTCTCCCGGTAATCCAGGCCGTCCACGTTGATTGTCCGGGGCTCGTACGCTGCGAGGCGGGCGAGGATTGGTGCCGCCGCGTGGATCGCATTGCTGCCCATCCACGCGCGGGCCGAGTGGGCCGCTTCACCGATGGTGGTCGCTTCGAACCGGCTGGTTCCATTGCAGCCCCCTTCAACTGTGCCGTGTGTGGGCTCAAGAAGAATGGCGAAGTCCCCCAGGAGCAGGTCACCATGGTTGCGGACCAGCCTGCCCAGGCCGCTCTTGACGGCCTCCACCTCCTCGTGGTCGTAGAAGACAAAGGTGACATCCTTGTCCGGCTCCTTGCCGTCGTCGAAGAGGGACGCCGCGAGTGCGAGCTGCACGGCAACGCCGCCCTTCATGTCGGTTGTCCCCCTGCCATAAAGCACACCCTCCCCGGGGATGCCCGACTCCCACGTCGCCGGAACGGTGCCCAGCGAGCCTTCCACCGTGGGCAGCGGAACAGTGTCCAGGTGTCCGGCGAGGATGACGCGCTCGGCGCGGCCAAGTTCCGTGCGGGCAATGATGGCGTCGCCGTCGCGAACCACGGTGTATTCGGGGATGGCGCGCAGGGCGGCCTCGACGAGATCGGCGAGCGGCGTCTCGTTGCCCGAGACACTGTTGATATCGATGAGCGCGGCTGTCAGCAAGGCGACGTCCTGGCGCAGGTCCAGTAGGGCGGGGGCAGGGTTAAGGGTCACCACTCCACCTTAACGCTCCGGGCCGCTGTGTTCCGGGCAACAAATGCGACCTATCCGGGGTGAGACGGGTTTCAGCCGTGCCACGGGCGATCGATACACTGGGGCCATGACTGAAACTGCTTCCTCTGCTGTGCCCGCAAACCACCGATCAGCCTACGGATTCGGCCTCGCCACCATCGCAACCTCGCCTTCCGGGGAAGCAACCGTGCTGGATGTCTGGTACCCGGCACCGGCCCTGGGTGTAGCCGCTGAAACCCTTCGCGACGTTGACAATGCCGATCCCGCGCTCACCGCCTTGGCTGACGACGGCAAAGACGCCGATCGCGGCACGGAACAAAAAGTGGTCTTCGCACAGATCGACCTCGACGCCGCGCCGGCCGACACCGCCGATGCTTACCTGCGTCTTCACCTCCTTTCGCACCGCTTGGTCAAGCCCAACAGCATCAACCTGGATGGCGTCTTCGGCAAGCTCCCCAACGTCGTATGGACCAACTTCGGTCCAGCCGCAGTCGAAGGTTTTGAAATGACGCGTGCGCGCCTGCGTAAGCGCGGCAACGTGGTGGTTTACGGCGTGGACAAGTTCCCGCGCATGGTTGACTACGTGATTCCCACAGGTGTCCGGATCGCCGACGCCGACCGTGTCCGCTTGGGTGCGCACCTGGCCGAGGGCACCACTGTGATGCATGAAGGCTTCGTGAACTTCAACGCCGGAACCCTCGGCACGTCCATGGTGGAAGGCCGCATCTCCGCTGGAGTGGTGGCCGGTGACGGGACGGACGTTGGCGGCGGTGCCTCCATCATGGGTACGCTCTCCGGCGGCGGCAAGGAAAAGATTGCCTTGGGCGAGCGGGTACTGCTCGGTGCAAACTCCGGCGTCGGTATCAGCATCGGCGACGATTCCGTGGTGGAAGCCGGCCTCTACGTCACCGCGGGAACCCGCGTTCGCGTGCCCGGTCCCAAGGACGAAAACGGCGAAGATACCAGCAAGATCATCAAAGCCGTCGAGCTTTCCGGTGTTCCCAACTTGCTGTTCCGCCGCAACTCCACCACCGGTGGCGTGGAAGTCCTGCCCCGCAAGGGCCAGACCGTGGAGTTGAACGAGGCACTCCACGCCAACTAGCAGAAGACAAGCAATGCGCCGGTTCCGCCGCGCCATCGTTGCGGTGCTTGCGCTGGCCCTCGTGGCCGGTGCTGTCTACGCGATAGTTGCCATACTGCAGCGCTCCGAGACCCTGGTCTCGGAGCGCTGCGTCGCCGTCATGGGTTCCGAAAGCTACGAGTTGGCCACCGACCAAGCGGCCAACGCCTCGCTCATCACGGCTATCTCCGTCCACCGCGGACTTCCACCAAGGGCTGCAAGCATCGCCCTCGCCACCGCAATGCAGGAATCCAAGCTGCGGAACATCAATTACGGCGACGATGCAGGACCTGATTCCCGAGGGTTGTTCCAACAGAGGCCATCGCAAGGCTGGGGAACCGAGGCACAGGTCATGGACCCCGTCTATGCGACGAACGCCTTCTATAACGGCCTCATCAAAATTCCCGGTTACGAGACCATGGAAATTACCCAGGCGGCCCAGCAGGTCCAGCGCTCCGCGTTCCCCCGGGCATACGCCCAGCACGAGAACATGGGACGCGCTTTCGCTTCTGCCCTCACCGGTCATTCCGAATCCGCGCTGACCTGTGAGCTCCGCATGCCTGAAGCGGCCGGTGACCCTTCCGCCGTCGTGGAGGAACTGACGACGGCGTTCGGCCCCCAACCAGCCACAGTCCAGGGCCGCTCGGTGCAACTGGATATCACTGGTACGCAAGCCTGGGCAGTTGCCCATTGGGCAGTTGCCAACGCCAAGTCCCTCTCCATCACGCAAGTGGATGTTGGCGGTCAGACGTGGAACAGGGAAAAACGCAGCGGGTGGATTGCTTCGGCGGCGCCCTCTGAGTCAGTGACCATCACAGTCTCGGCACCGACTACCTGAATTTGTCCATAGCTTGTGCAAGCCCCTGCTTAGGCAAGTATCTCCACCACAGGCTGGACATAACTGCGGAAGACATCGGGCTCGGACAGCAGCTTGTGGCTCATGATCATGGTGCTGGGCTCCAAATACCAGGCGCGGGGTTCGTTGAGCGGCAACTCGATGATGGTGAGATCAAAGTCCCGCGAACTGCGCCCGACTTCCAGAAGCCTGTCCTCCACCATCTCGTTCAGGACTCCCGTAACCCCATTGGCTTCGCGCTCTGCCTCGATCTTCGCGTATTCATCGATCCTGTCCGTTGCCCATCCCAAAGCTGAGCCAAAGTGTGCCTGCAGGACACGCTGGAGGGCAGGGGAATTGCCGAAGGCCTTGAAACTGGGCGGCGCGAGCTCAAGTGCCGGGTTGGGATAGGTCTTCACGAGCTTCTCCCACCAGGCCTCCCACTCGGTTTTGAGGGCATGGATCCCACCCACATCCGAGGTGAGGTGGCTATGATCGGCATGGCGGACCTTGGGAGCAGCGTGCGACAGTAACGGTTTTCCGGCACCGTCGAGTCCAGCTACGTCGCGCAAGTACAGGGCGATGAGCATCGGCCCGGACGTGTCCATGGTGATGCGCCATCCCGGGCCGCCTGACTCATGCATCCGAATTCCTCCCTTGGCAGGTTCCCGACATGTCCCAGTCTATTCCCGTTGGCTTGCTACGGTAACGGTGCGGGAGGCACTGCTTGCTGGGGGGCACATGGTCGTCCTGTGAGCGTCCCGCGGGAGGCCGGGACAGCCTAGGGCGTAGCCGGCACCGGAGCGAAAGCCGCGAGATGGGCCGTGAGGACGTCACTGCACATCTCGGCAGTCATCCATTCGGGCTGGAGCAGCGCGTGCATGCAAAGGCCGTCCATGGTGGCCAGGAGCCGTTCAGCCTCTGTGACAAGGCTTTGCCGGGCGGCGGCTTCGCCGGGACTCAACAGGATGATGAGGCGTCCCACAATGGCAGCGACTGCGCGGTGACTGCGTTCGGCCTCGGCAGCCAAGACCGGTTTGATTCGCGCAGCGTGACGGAAGGCCATCCAAACGCAGGCGTCCACAGCGAGCTCTTCGTCCAAGGGAAGAAACTGGCCCAGGAGGTTCAACACCGCGGCGTGCTGCCCGGCGCTGCCGGGGGTTTCGCCTTCAACGGCCAGCAAAGCTGACTCCAGCCGGCCGCTGATACGGTCGATGACGGAGGCAAAGGAGAACACGAGAAGCTCGTCGCTGCTGGCAAAATAGTGCCGCACGGAGCCTACGGCCAGCCCTGCTTCATCCGCTACTTCACGAAGGGATGCCCGCTCCAAACCGTCGCTTGCGATGATCCTGAAGACAGCTTGGACAACTTCCTGGCGCCGGGCTTCGGCATCAACAATTTTGGGCACCAGTATTTTTTAGCACGAACGTGCTTCAACACCGCTCAACACTGAGCGGCGTGGCTCGGATTTCCGATAGCGTAGACACCATGAAAATTCTTGTCACGGGTGGCACCGGCTACATCGGTTCGCACACCGTTCTGTCCCTTCAGGAAGCCGGCCATGACGTCGTCGTACTCGATAACCTCGTGAACTCCAGCGAAGAGTCCCTGCGCAGGGTTTCCGAGCTCACTGGCAAGACTGCAGCCTTCCACAAAGTGGACCTGGTGGACGAGCCCGCCGTCGAGGCCGTGTTCGACCAGCACCAGATCGACGCCGTGATCCACTTCGCAGGACTCAAGGCCGTGGGCGAATCCGTTCAGGAGCCATTGGCGTACTACTACAACAACATCGTGGGCACGCTGAACCTGCTCCGAGCCATGGACAAGCACAACGTCCGTTCCATCGTGTTCAGCTCCTCCGCAACCGTGTATGGAGAGCACAATCCCATCCCGTACATCGAGAAGATGGAAATCGGTGCCAACAACCCGTACGGCCGCACCAAGGAACAGATCGAGGACATCCTCTCGGACCTGGGCAATGCGGACGACCGCTGGCATATCGCACTGCTGCGCTACTTCAACCCGGTTGGCGCCCACCCGTCCGGACGCATCGGCGAGGACCCGCAGGGCATTCCCAACAACCTTGTCCCGTTCATCGCCCAGGTTGCCGTGGGACGCCGCGAGAAGCTCATGGTTTTCGGTGGCGACTATGACACCCCCGATGGAACGGCGCAGCGCGACTACATCCACGTCGTGGATCTCGCTGAAGGTCACGTAGCGGCACTGAACTTCATCGCTGACCGCGCGGGAGTCCGCCGCTGGAACCTGGGGTCCGGCAAGGGATCCTCCGTGCTGGAGGTACTGCGGTCCTTCGAAAAGGCAGTCGGACACGAGCTGCCCTACGAAATCACGGGCCGGCGTGCTGGCGACCTCCCAGCCTTCTGGGCCGACGCTTCGTCCGCCCTCGCAGACCTTGGATGGTCCACCACGAAGACCGTGGACCAGATGTGCGAGGACCACTGGCGCTGGCAGAAGAACAACCCGTACGGGTACAACGCTTCCTAACAGCAACGACGGCGGGCGCCCCCCCCCCGCGGGGGGGGGGGGGGCCCCCGGGGGGGGGGGGGGGGTCGCCCACCAGGGGCGGGGGGGGGGGGCGCGCGCGGGCCC